>JAAYMC010000025.1 GCA_012521555.1 Clostridiales bacterium | reverse complement strand
GCCATGCCGGAAAGCCCCGAGAGCATGCCGGGCACCGCGCCGAACACGCCTTTTGTCTGCGTCTGCACCTTCTCCCCGCGGAAGACCGTGTCCATCTCAATCAGGCCCATGCCGCGGATTTCCGTGAGAGCCGCCGACTCCACCCGCTCGGGGTCGGATATTTTGCGCCCGAGCATCTGGAACCCGCCGCAGATGCCGAACACGAGCGTGCCGGAGGACGCCGCCTGCAAGACGGCCGCCTCAAGGCCGCTCTCCCGCAGCCAGATCAGGTCGGCGATGGTGCTCTTCGTCCCGGGCAGGATAATCATGTCCGGCCGGCCCAGCTCCCCCACGCTCTCCACATAGCGCAGGGAGACACTGCCGAGCCGCTCAAAGGGCGCAAAATCCGTGAAATTCGAGATATACGGCAGGCGGATGACGGCAATGTCGATAAGCCCCTTTGCGGCGGGACGGCGGAAACGCTCGGTGAGGCTGTCCTCGTCGTCAATGTCCACATGGAGATACGGCACGACGCCGGCGACGGGCACGCCGCACAGCTCCTCGAGCGTTTTCAGCCCCGGCTCCAAAATCGCGCGGTCGCCCCGGAATTTGTTTATGACCATCCCTTTTACCCGCGCCCGCTCGTCCGCGTCGAGCAGCGCAATCGTCCCGTAAAGCTGCGCGAAGACGCCGCCGCGGTCGATATCCCCCACCAGCAGCACCGGCGCGTCCACGAGCCTGGCCAGCCCCATGTTCACAAAGTCGTCCCGCTTGAGGTTAATCTCCGCAGGGCTGCCCGCCCCCTCGATGACGATGATGTCGTGCTCCGCCGCAAGGCTGCTGTACGCCTCCATGACGGCGGGGAGAAAGTCCATCTTCTTCTCGTAATACTCCGACGCCGTCATGTTCCCCAGCGCCCGGCCGCGCAGGATGACCTGGCTTCCCTTGTCCGTCGTGGGCTTGAGGAGGATGGGGTTCATGCGCACGTCCGGCTCGATGCCCGCGCACTCCGCCTGCACCACCTGCGCCCGCCCCATCTCGCCGCCCGAGGCCGTGATGAAGGAGTTGAGCGCCATGTTCTGGCTCTTAAACGGAGCGACGCGCCAGCCGTCCTGCCGGAGGATGCGGCACAGCGCCGCGACGAGCAGGCTTTTCCCGGCGTTGGACATCGTCCCCTGTATCATGATGTTCTTTGCCATCGTCCGTTCCCTTCCGCATGCAGTTTTATGTGTTTGAATCGACGTTCAACTATTATCGCGCCCTATTCCGGGGCGATACGGCAGATTGCGCCGTGTATCCTGCCGCGCTCTTGTCGGGCGGCTGCGCAAAAACACGTTAAACGGCAGGCAACCCCTTCAAATGTGCGGATTTTTCAGGATTTTTTGCGTTTTTCCATTCCCCGCGATTTCCCGGCAGAGCCCGCCGGTTTATTTTGAATGTTCATTCAATGCTCATTCGCCCTCGTTTTTTGGCTCCGGCGGACCGGACTGATCGCGGCGTTTTGCCTTCAGGCAGGCCTCGTAAAAGCCCGCCGCGAACGCGGGGTTGGAGTAAAAGTGAAAATGCGGGTATCCGGCGTACAGGTGTTCGGATGCGAACACGCAATCCCACTTTGACCCGTCGCCGCTTTGCGCGGTAAAGGCGCCTCCGGTGTACTCGCTGTCCCAGTGGTGAAACTCGTGCGCGGCGATTTCCCCGCCGGCGCGGCAGAGCATCGTGTCCTCCTTCGCCTTCAGGCGCACGTACCCGAACCGGACGAGGCCCCCTGTGTCGAAGCTGCGCCCGGGCAGGAACCCCACCATGGGGTAGTCGCCGATGGCCTCAGTCAAGTACATAAACCCGCCGCACTCGGCAATGCAGGGCAGCTTCCGTTCCAGCGCGCTCCTAATCGACGCGCGCATCGTCTCATTCCGGCTGAGCTGCTCGGCGTAAAGCTCCGGATAGCCCCCGCCGAGGTAGAGCCCGTGGATGCCGGGCGGGAGCGCGCTGTCTTCTAGGGGGCTGAACGGCACAAGCTCCGCGCCCATTTCCGCAAGGGCTTCGAGGCTGTCCTCATAGTAAAAGCAAAAGGCCTTGTCGCGGGCGACGGCGATGCGCACCGCCTCGCCATACCGCGGCAGCGCCACCGGCTCGCACTTAACGGGCGGCGCGCGCCGGGCAAGCCCGGCAAGCCCGTCTAAATCAATCGTGCGCCCGGCCTGCTCGGCCAAAACGCGCAGCTTGTCCCGCAGGTTTTCCACTTCCGCCGCCGTCACAAGTCCCAAGTGGCGGCTTTCGAGCGCGCACTCCGGCATCACCGGCAGATACCCCATCGCTCGCACGCGCCCGCCAAAGCGCGCCGTGATTTCCTCTTTCAGGCGCGAATATGTCGAGGCGGCGCACCCGTTTAAGATCACGCCGCGGATACGGCTGTCCGGATAAAACGTCAAAAACCCGTGGATGGCGGCGAGCACCGACAGCGCCGCCCCCCGCGCGTCCACCACGAGGACGGCGGGGCTTTCCGTCACGCGCGCGACGTCGTAGGTGCTGGCGAAGGGGGAGGAAAAGCTCAGCCCGTCGTAATAGCCCATCACGCCCTCGATGACGCTCAGTTCGCAGCCGGCCGAGTTTTTCGCCAGCAGGTACCGCGTCGTGTTTTCATCGAAGAAAAACCTGTCAAGATTGGAGCTTTTCGCCCCGATGACGCGGCTGTGGAACATGGGGTCGATGTAATCCGGCCCGCACTTAAACGCCGCGACCTTCATGCCGCGGCTGACGAAAGCCTGCAGCAGGGCGCAGGCGACGGTCGTCTTGCCGCACCCGCTGTGCGTGCCGGCGAGAATGAGGCGTGGGACGCTGTATTCCATGGCCGCTCCTTTCCGAACGGGCTGCGGCTTTGCCGCTACATCGGCGGCATCCGCGTCGGGGCCGTTTCCGCTCCATTATGAGAAACGGCTGCGGGCAGGCCGAAACTGCCGCAGCCGAATTCCTGCGTCGAAAGCGCCTGTCCCCTTTAGCCGAGGGGACGCAGGCAGGGCGTTTAAGCAGGTCTCCTGACTTGCGCATCACGGGCCGCCGCACAGGCCTTATCGGGTTTGTCCCAATGGCCGGCTTTCGCCGCGTGCGGCGCCTCCGCGCTTACAGTGGCGGTACCGTACCGGATTTGCACCGGTTTCCCTATTCTCCCCGCAACGCCCGCGGCCTTGCGGGGCACTTAAACGCGCGTGTTTGTTTTACCAGTATTCTACCCCTCCCCTCTTGGTCATGTCAATATTGGCGACAGCGTGCCAGTATCCTCCTGCACCCTTTTCATATCCGGCGCGGGGTCAGCCAACACTGTCATAAAACCGTGACAATTTTACACCCGTCTCGTTCACGAGCAAAGGAGCAAAGAATTTAATGTCGAAATTGTTGTAAATATGGTGAAAAAAACGATATAATATTATAAATGATTGTTATATATAGCTGTTAATCCCAGTCCTACCAAGGTTTATATACTCCACAGCGAAGATTCGACAGCGGGTCTAGTTTGAGTATGATGACCGAGGTGAGTCGCTCCTGTCTGAGGACGCGGAGTACCAGGCCCTCAACGTCTTCGGCGACACGGGGCAGGTGCTGCATGAAGCGTGCGGCGTGACCGACTGGGTCGCCGATACGGGTATAGAAAAAATCTACAAGATTAACCGGAATTACCGAAGCGATGCTGCCATCGTTAAGTTCTGTAACGAGAAATTCGGAAGCGATATGGACTATATTGGCCACGGGCTGTCCGATAAAGTGAAGGAGCTTACGCGGGCCAGCCAAATCAATACCTTCTTGAAGGAAATGGATGGTGAAACAGTTGTCATAGTAAAAAACAAGTGGGTGTTCAATGAATTCTGCTATCTTATCCGCGAAGAGGCGATAAAGAAGAAATTAGTCTACGTCGACACAAAAGCCGATAAGGTGCCGGAAAACGTCATCCCGTGCTATTCGATTTTTGCGGCTAAAGGCCTTGAATTCAAAACTGTCCTGGTCTATGCGCGGGAGATGACGACAAAGCAAAAAATCGTTGCCTGCACACGGGCGATGGATAAACTCTTTTATTACGAATAGTAGGAGATGGCAATGGAACAACTGCAGATTATGGATGACTTAAAAACTACCGTCTCTTCCCTGAAAGAATGCTTACAAAGAGTGAAGGCGCAGGCCGACTCCGTCAGCGCCCGAATCCTCTCCGGTGAGCTGCTGCCAAGTGATTTGGCCGAGGGGCTGACGCAAGCCCTTAAAGAATATCAGATTTTAGAGAGCAGATTCCGTGAAATGGAACACGCGCTGCCTTTCTGTCTTGGCACAAAGCTCAGCGATATCGAAGCGGCTATTGTTGCCTTTGAGGAGAAATTCGTCCGCATCAAGGGAATCCTTCTTGACTATTTCCGCCTCAACACCGAAGAGGCTGACGCCAAAAGAATTCTTGAGCAAACGAAGCTGGCACTCGTTGAAAAATGCGCTGCCTCACCCGGCGAAGTGGACTTGGCGCTATATGAGCTGGTCGTCTCCTCCGCAAGAAATAAAAAGGCGGATAAAGAGGAGTTCAAACGCATCATGGACGTCTTTGGCCTTGACCTGGCGTATGCGGCGGGCTACGGTCAGCTTTATCTCGACGAAGCCATCGACGTCTCAAAATACATAGCTTCCATCCCCCTGTTTAATGAGGAATGTGAGGATACACAAGACACGCCGCCAGAAGAAGAGCAGGACAAGCCCGACGTCGTCTTAAGCAAACCGGAGTTCGCAGAAAAAACAGCAAAAACCATCCGCCGCTGGGAAGGTTTCGGCGGATACGTATCGGATCTGACGGTCCATCTCGCCGACGTTCAGGAAAAAACCTCCCTCGCCGAACTCAAGGCTCTTCAGTCGGAAAACCAATACGCTCTAGCGGCACTGTGGAACGCTGCAAATGAAAAGCTTATCTCAATCAATAACAGCGCAGAAAGCGAATTGAAGGTTTTATCTCCCGACGTCCTCAATCTCCTGCGGGATAGGGGTTTTCTGGCTGAAATCACTTTATCCGGCTCCGCCGGCACCCGTCGCTATCTCACCCTGTCAACAAAGGGCTGGGACTGTTTTGCCAACGCAAACATGCGGAAATACCTGGCAGATTGCATCCCGCCCTTTGCACTCCCCGAAAAACTCTGTATCACTCCGGGCGACTGGACGCCCCTGTTTGCCGCCCGTGCCGCCCTCCTGCACGAACACTTTGGAAAGAACGACCGCCGCTATATCCTGTGGAAATGGAAGAGTTCGGACATGGCTCTTGCCAAGCCGACGAATGAGCCGAACGTAACGGTGATGGCGGGCCTATTTATGGAACAGGAGGAAGACGCGAGCCTCGAGGAAATGGCAAATGTCCTTACGTCGCTTGAGGATAACGGCGCCGCGCTTATTCTCGTCCGCAGGCTTGAAGATATCGCAATCCTTGCCCAAGAGCTCTCTTCCCGCACTGAAACCTCCGCATCTTATGCCGTGGAGGGAAAAGGATACGCGCTGTTCGACGCTGCCGGCGCTTCCGTCGTGCTGCCAGATGAAGAGGCGGAGCCTACACCAGAGGAAACAACTCAAAAGGCCGATATAAGCCTTGAAGGCGTGGCACCGGAAAAACCGCCGAAAATGATGATTTCCGCGGTAAATAAGCTGAAAACGGATACGCCGAGTGCAAAGACTTTCAAAAGAACCCTGAATGATGTCAACAGATTCTACAACTCGGTTTACACCATCCTCCCGCTGCTGACCCATTTCGGCATCCTGACGCGGGAGCAGATCTGCCGCTTCGGTTCCTTGATGGTACATTTCGCTTCCGAAGAGCAGTATCGGGAAAACGCCAAAGGCGCATTAGAATTCCTGTCTGCAAAAGGCCTGCTGGCCCACTATCAGTACGAGAACAAGGGTGAAACAGAGGACGCCTTCGGCCTTGGGGCTTTTTGCTTTGGATGCTTGAGCAAACAGGATGTCTCCTCCATGCATAAGTGGCAGCCCCGCTTCGGGAACCGGAATCTCGTTTGCGGCGAGACCATCGAACTTGACACGGTCAGGCAGACCGTCGAAGTCAATGAACTGCTGCTCGAGTACTTGACCGCGGCAAAGCGCAGGTTTAGACCATCGGAATTTTTGAATATCAAAAAGTCTGTTAAATGGTCGGGCACCTCTTACACGGCAGCCTGCTTCCTCGACGGCGCCCCTCACGCCTGTTATCTTCTCCCGGATTACCAGCCGCTCGAGACCGTATCCGGCAACGCCGTGATTTTGCGGCACGACCTGTTTCTAAATCTTAAACATAAGCTCCTTGAGCGTTTTGAAAACATCTTCGTGCTGAAAGATGGTACGATCGGGTACTATGATAAAGCAAAAGGCGAAGTTTTAGGCGCCGCAGACAATATTGTCGACGAGATTGACGATGAACTGGACGAACTGTTAGCTCAAGATGAGCTGGATGATCTCGAATCGGAAACCGAAGGCATCATGGAAAACCTTATGCCCGGCACATCCCCGGAAGCAGACGCGTCCGCCCCTGACGTATTGCCTTTAATTGCGGAACAGCCTGAAGAAGACACATCGGAGGCTATGAAAGCGCCCGGCACGGTTGCCAAGGAGGAAACTGTTACACCCGCTGCAGCCCCGGCGGCGTCACCAGAACCGTCCGACATGTCCGCATTGGAGGAAACGGGCGAACCTGAAGTGACGGGCGCACCCGCGCCTGCTGAAGAATCCGGCGCAATACCCCTTGCCGCTTCCTCAAACCGTCCCGACTTGGACACTCCCTCCGACGAGGAATTTTGCAAATGGACATACGCCTTGCTCAACGCGCCCGCCCAAACCGAGCAGGCACTCTTCTCCGCCATTTCAAACGCCCTGCTCCTGTCCAAAACGGCTTCGTTCATTGAAGGGTACACAAAGAGCGCCAGGCTCTCCCGCCGCCTTCAGCTTGCGGCCAACACGCCGCTTAGCAACTGCACCTATTCCCTGGACGATTTGGCGGACGCCTTCGCGGACGCCACCGAGCAGGACGAGGCCTTGACTCTCGCGGCATACTGCTTTGCCCTGCTGACACCAGCCAAGGCCTACGACCACTCTCTGTTTGCCCAGAGTAGGACTTATTTTGAACACTTCGAGGAATGCTTCCCCCATTATCCTCAGTTTAAGGGCTTCTTTAGCAGTCTCCTGTCTGTCCACGATGTCATCCCCACGGGGTTTACGCCCGCCGTCGTCTCCCTCCTTGGAAACGACAGCGAAACCCAAAGCTACATCAAGCGGCTGCGCGGCGAAGCGCGCGGATATCTCAATGTTCCAAACGCCAACAAACAGCTGAAGGCTTTGCCGGTGCTGTACGGGAACTGTTTCGGCCAGGGGAGCGAACTGTACGACTGCATGAGCATCATTGCAGATAACAAAACCGAGGACTTAGACTACGTCGTTGAGGTTCTCAGAGAATACTGCTCCGATAAAAACGGCGGGCTCGTCCTGGATAGCGACAAGATTGACGAGAAGCTGGACGCCGCCTGGGCCGAGGCCAATTCCCACAGGAAGTTTAAGCTGGCGTATGGCGCCCGGGCCCAAGCAGTGAAAAACTTTAAGCTGCGCCTTGAGCTTATGCGTCAGTGGGTAGAGCTCCTCTCCGAACAAAAAAAGCAGGGGGACAATCTGCCCAAACTCCGTGTCCTGCGCAATAAGCTCCTCGACTTCATCGCCCAACTTGAGGCGGAGGAGGGCTGGAAGGCGGAAGCCTGCTCCAATGTGATCCGTTTCATGCTCCACCGCATGAAGACGATGCTGGAGGGGAATCCCAACCCCTGGCTCTTCTCAGACCTTTTGCTCACAGGCGCCATCTCACTGGATTCAAATGGCATGCCCATTTTAAACGAAGACCTCACTAAAGTGCGGTTTAACGAACCTTGGCGATATGTCCTGCGCCACATCAGGGCGGAGAAAAAGACCGTTTCGGAAATAAAGGACGAGATTCTGGGCGTCTCCGGCCAATCCGGCCTGTTTGACAATCTTCACCAGCTTGAAATGCTCGGCAAATGGACAAACAGCCAGGACGAAGATTTTATCATCAGTGAAGCTCAGCTGAAACTGGCTGCCGACAATGCCAGGCTTGTAACGGAAAAATTCCGCGAGCGGCTGGAACTGGCCTATACCTATAACCAGATTAACGAGACGGAAAAGGAAACCTTGGCGGGCATTGTCAATCAATACGAAGAGTATTTCTATGAAATCGGCGATTTCGCCTGCTGGCGCCAATTTATCAGCGGCCTGTACGATCAAATAGAGGAGTACGCCGACAAGCGTCAGCAAGCCCTCCGGGCGGAGCTGGAGCTGCGAAAAAACAAGGCGCCGGGTTCCGTCCTGCTGGCAGAAGCGGAAAGGCTGCTGGAAGAGGAGCGAAACTTCGCCGTCACGGAGGAATACATCAACCGCTTTGACACCCGCTTCAACAGCGGCGAATCGGAGCTTTCCGACCTGCTGGATGCCGTAAAAGAAGAAGATTACCTCAGCTTGTACATTGAAAAGGAGGAGTCCCTGAGCAGCCTGTGCAAGCGCAACAGCGGCCGTGCACTCAAGAGCTTCGGATGGGCCTATCTGGAAAGGAATCTCCCCGAAAAATGGACGAGCAGGCAGAGAAAAGACAGCGAGGATCTTATCTTGTCCTGGCCTGTGCGGAAAAACAATACAACGCCCCAGACGATTGAGAAGCTGTTTGCCTGCCTGGGCTTTAACGTTAAAAGCGTGGAGAAGGTATTTGGCACCAAGGAGGAAATCTTCAAGCTGACGGTAGTGCCCACCCCGAGAAACAGGGCCGACTACCTACACCCCATCGCTGCTTTCGGCACACAGATGAAATCCCCGCTCCATGTAATCGTCCTATACGGCAACTATACGGAAAAGCAGCTTGTGGACACGGTCTCGTCCCTCAACCTCGGGGGCATCTCCATCGTCCTTATCGACAGGCCTATCGACATCGCCAGCAAACGGCTTATCGGCGAAATTTTCCACACCCAGACGTCGCGGCAAAACCCATTCCTGCTCATCGACCAGACGCTTATCCTCTTCCTTGCCATGCATCAGATTACGGAGCGTCTGCCGGCGCTTCTCAAGTGCACCCTGCCCTTCAGCGCCTACCAGCCCTTCGTTCACGACAGCGGCTCTACCCCCGACGAGATGTTCTTTGGTCGGACGAAGGAGCTGCAGCGCATCATCGACCCCAACGGCGCCTGCGTTGTATACGGCGGACGCCAGCTTGGTAAAACGGCGCTGCTCCAAAGGGCTGAAAGCATGTGCCATATCCCTGAAAGCAAGCGTTATGCCGTCTACGTGTCCATCCTTAATCTAGACACAGAGGCCAAGGTGGTGGAGGCCCTCTCCTCCGCCATCACACGGAAAACGAACGGCGCCATCAGCCTCCCCTCATGCGACACCCTAAAAGCTCTCTGCGACCAGCTTAACCAGCACTTTATCAAGGGCAACATCGTAAGCCTGCACCTGTTCATTGACGAAGTGGACGGCTTCCTGTCCGCCATTGCGAAAGACCGGTACATTCAGATACAGCCGCTGGTAGATTTACGGCGTCAGACAACAAATAACTTTAAATTCGTCATTGCCGGCCTTCACAATGTCTGCCGTGCGAAAAACGCCACCTCCGAAAACGGTATCTTCGGCCAGCTGGGTACACCCCTGTGCATCAAGCCCCTTTCCCCCAGCGAAGCGCTGCAGCTTCTTTCACGGCCCCTGCGCTACCTCGGCTTCCAGATTGAGGCGGACAGAAATCCGCAGCTTGAGACCATCCTGACCAAAACAAACTACTACCCCGGCATCCTCCAGTTCTTCGGCTACATGCTGGTTGAAACGCTCAACAACCAGTACGCCAAGTATTACCGGGCCGCAAGCGGCAATCCGCCCTTCACCCTCCATGACGACCAGCTGGGCGCCGTCATAAGCTCCACAGACTTAAACAGAAGCATTAAGGACAAGTTCCGCTGGTCTCTGGAGCTGGATAAACGCTACTTCATGCTGGCAAGATGCATCGCTTTGCTGTATCACTACGAGAACGTTCTGAGCCACGGAAGCTGGCTCGGCTTCTCCGTGGATGAGATCATGGAAATGGCCAAGGCCTACGATATACACTGCCTGAAGAACGAAACCGACCACGACTACGTCGTTCTTCTCGATGAAATGGTGGATATGGGCATTCTCAGCAAGCCGGGCGACAGGCCGCTTTACAGACTCAGAAGGAACTCCTTCGTCGATATCATTGGCGAAAACCTGGACGTTCTTGAAGCGGACATCGTGCGAGGCAACGAGGAGGTGTGACGCTGTGTTCAACATCAGCTGGGACGAGTTCTGGTGGACGAACATCACTGGCCCCAATGTCGTGGTGACAACGGTCGCGATGCACCTCCTGGAATGTGCAAACGTCGTGCTTTCGGTCCCTTCTGATCTGCCCTGGCGGCACTCCATGCGCAGCTCCATCCACTCCGAGTTTAAGTACCGCAGTATGTTTCAGGACATCATCATCGAGCCCATCGACGTCGCGGACGAAAACCCTGACCACCTTGAACCCGGTCGGTTCATCCTCCAAAGATTTGGCGATGATGCTGCGCAGCGCGGGTTTCGTGACAAATCGAAGATGACCATACAAGACTACATCAGCCAGAAGGAAATCCTCAAAAACCGCATCGTCTGGGTGAAAGGTCTTTCGGGGCAGACAGCGCCTCAATGGATTAACCTCTGCCGCGGTTTTACGCCAAAAAACTACAACGAAGGTCTCTTTGTCCTTGAGGTGCCCGGGGATGTTCGCTTCCGGGAGTCGAGCAGGATGCGGTTGGTCAGCTACAACAAGTGCGTCACCAGCTACGATGTGCGGCTGCTCAACAGTTTTATCCTTGACAGCATCGACAAGCGGTCGAACGTCTGGAAAAACTATATCGCCACAGTGGCCGCCGTCCTCTGCGATACGGATGCAGAGGTCTCCGAATGCCTCCTGCAAAATGTGAGCTTCGCGGAAGAATCCCCAGTGGAGGGTCTGCGGCGCATCGCTGAACAGCCGGAATTTGCCCGCCGCGGGCAGGAGTCCCACTCCGGTCACATCCTGCAGCTCTACAGAAAGGGGAATCTGCCAGAAATCGAGCGGCGGATATGGTCCGCTCAAGTGCAGACCCTCTTCCCCATCATAGAAATGGAGCGCATCGAAATCATAAAGCGCAACTTCGCCGCCATAAAAAAAGCGTTGGAGCAGGAGGTCATCGTGCAATATAACGAGGAAATCACAAATCCCTACGACGTGGAGCTGGGAACCTTGTGCCATCTGATGTCAAAACGAGGCAGCGACGGCCATTACCTGCTGTACATCCCCGACGAGGCTCTGCGGGACCGAATCCGCTTCCTGCACGAATGCCGCAACCTGCTCGCCCACGCGGAATGCTGCTCGCCGTACCAGGTGGCGGAGCTCTTAAAGAATTACTGACTTCCCCGCCATACCGCAAGCCGCCCGCTTTAACCGCGGGCGGCTAGTTTTTCTCGTTTTGGAGCGTCACAGCGGGACGCAGTGAAAGACGGCCTCGAACATGATGTCCATGCAGATTTTGCCGTCAAAAGTGGGGTAAATCTCGAAGTTGTCCGCGAAACGGACGGCGTTGTAAAAATGCCGGATGTCCGTCACCTCCAGCTCGGTTGTGCTGACTCTGATGGCGGCGGAGCCGTCCCCGATCTCGTGGATTTCACATTCAATCTCCGCGTCTGGGGTGACTTCCAGCACGATTTCCGAAATCGCGTCAAAGGCCGCCCTCATCTCATATAGCCGCTTCGGGTTCGGGACAAGGGCGCGCGGCGTGGCAAAAAACGGCCGCAGCACCTCTAAAAACGCGTCAAACTCCGCAAACGCTTCCTCCAGATCCTTCTCGTTCATCGCTTTGACTCCTTTCCGCTTCAATTTCGGGCAAAAAAGGAAAGCCGCAAAAGCGCAAAGGCTTTTGCGGCTTTCAAACGCCCCTCTTATATACAAAATAATCCCGGAAATATTACGCTTTTCAGCCGGGATTTTTCGTAGAATTTTCCGTCAAATTTTTGTGCAGCTTCACGATACCGCGAGATACAGAGCCCTCCGCTTGTTCCGCCCGCCCGAAGCGTGGTAGAATCTGGTGAGGCGGTATTTGCCGGAAACGGAGAAAGGCGGTACGAGCGTTGAAAAAGAATCTTTCAGGCCCGGTTATATTCGGCTTTTTCGCGGGGGCGGCTGTGTACGCCATCGCCTTGTGCGTCTTTCTTGCCGCCGCGTCCGCGCTCTACCGTGCCCTCGGGCTCGACCTGTTCTTCACGCGCGACGGCGCCGTCGCGGCCGTTTTGGCGGCGGTGTGCGTCAATAAAACCGCCCTTGCCGCGTTCGGCTTTTTCGCAAGGCGCGCGCCGAAAGCGAAAATCTCCTTCTGCAAGCTCCTCATCGCCCTCGCGCTCTCCTCAGCCGCCTGCGCCCTCGCCTTCGGCGCGTACTACCTCCTGTTTTACCCCGCCATGAGCATCCTCCTTAGCGCGATGGCCATGCACCGGGAGGACGCCGCCCTGCGCGAAGAAATGGAAACGGACGGCGCGGAGGAAAAGGACGAGCCGTAGGGGGCCGCACGGAGCGGAAGCGGAAGTCGCGGCACGCATAGTGTAACCGCGCCGCGCTAGAACATCGCCACAAACCGCTCAAGAGACGGGTTTTGGCTGCTTTCAAGCCACGCCACGGCAATCTCCTCGTCAAACCCCTCTTCCGGGAGGCGGCCGAGCTCGGGCACAAAGGGGCTTTCCTTGGCCAGATCCCGCCCGCCGACGGCAAAGCTATCCCCCGAGGCAATCGCCTTTGTGACCTCAAGATAAGAATTTGTAAACCGCACCTGCGCCGGCTCAAACCCAAAGCGGCGGCAGATTTCACGGTAATGGCTTTCCCCGTTGTGCACCTCTAAAAGCAGCGTCCGGCCGCCTAGAACGGCGGCGGCGTCCCCGTCCCCCCACGCTTTGGGGAAGAAAAAGTAGTGCTTCATGGCGCCGATGGGCTTCGAGCGGATGTATTTTTCGCCGCGCACGTCGAAATCCAGCGTGACGATGGCGTCCAGCTCCCCGCAGATGAGCTTCTGGCGCAGCTCGACGTAGTTGAACATCTCGCAATAGACGTCCACCTGCGGGTTTTCCGCGCAAAACCGCTCCGCCGCCGCCCGCGTGCGCTCCACAATGTCGGCGGCGTTGAGGCACCCGACGTTCATCTTCGGCGCGCTGATCATGTCCCGCATCGCCATGTTGACGGACACACGAAACCGCTGGTAGACGTGCTCCAGCTTCGTATACAGCTCCAGCCCTTCCGGGGTGAGCTCCACGCCGCGGTTTTTGCGGCGGAAAAGGCGCACGCCGAGCATGTCCTCCGTCTTTTTGATCCACCGGCTCACCGCCGGCTGGCTTAAATACAGCTCCCTCGCCGCCTTTGAGTAGTTGAGGTGCTTGGCGACGGTGAGGAACACTTCAATCTGCTGAATGGTAAAGCCGCGAAAGCGGCTTGTCTCAAAGACCGCCATCGTCGACACCTCCGGCATACCCTGATATCAGAAAGTGTGATACCAGAAGTATACACCATCCGTTGACGAAATGTAATCAGGATTCCATAATGAGCCTGAGAAGACATAAGAAAGCGTGGCGACTGAGATAGAAAAGGCGATCGTGACAAACATACAGGGCTACTCCATCCACGACGGGCCGGGAATTCGCACGGTGGTCTTCCTCAAAGGCTGCCCCCTCCGCTGCGTCTGGTGCGCAAACCCCGAAAACCTCGACGCGCGCGTGCAGATCGGGTTTAACCGCCGATTGTGCAAGGGCTGCGGGCGCTGCGCCGCGGCGTGCCGGTACGGCGCCATTGTCCCCGGCGACGCCTACCGCGTCGACCAGGTCAATTGCACAGCGTGCGGCGAGTGCGTGGCGCGCTGCTTTTACGACGCCCTCGTCCGCTACGGCGCCGAGCGCACGTCCGAAGAGGTTTTTGAGGAAGTGCGCAAGGACAAACTGTTCTACGACGCCTCCGGCGGCGGCGTGACCGTCTCCGGCGGCGAGCCGATGGCGCGCCCTGAGTTTGTCTTCGAGCTCTTTTCGCGGTGCAGGGAGGACGGCATCTCAACGTGCGCCGAGACGTGCGGATATGCGCCGCGCGCGGCGCTCGAGCGCGTCCTGCCCGTGACGGATTTGTTCCTCTTTGACCTGAAGGTCATGGACCCTGAACTGCACAAAAAACACACCGGCTGCGACAACGCGCCCATTTTAGACAACGCGCGATTTCTCGCCGAAAAGGGCGCTTCCATCCTGTTTCGCCAGCCGCTTGTGCCGGGGTATACCGACTCGGAGGAGAATATCCGCCGGATGGCTGAGTTTATCCTCAGCCTGGGCGGCGGGTACGCCATTGAGCTCATGCCCTTCCACAGAGCCGGCGCGCCGAAATACGCCGCGCTCAATCTGCCCTACGAAGCGGAGCACCTCACCCCCCTGACGGAAGCGCAGATTGCCCGCGCGCGGGATACATATCTTGACTGCGGCGTGCGCTGCATCGTTTCAAAGTAAAGGCGCGAGAAGGAGGAATACCAGGTGGCAAAAGCGATTGACTTTGACCTGCTCAGGAAAATCGACGCGCTTGACCTGTCCGAGCGGAACAAGGCGTGGCGCAGCGCCATGAAGGCCGCCGGCTGGAAGGTGAGCGCGGACCGCGAGCGCTGGACGGTCAAATCGTGGCGCGAGACGGAGGGCGAAGACCTCCAGATCCGCCGCGCGAAGCTCCTCAAGTGCGTGCTCGACAATATCGAAATCAAAATCCACCCCTTTGACGAAATCGTCGGCCGCCCCACTCCGTGGGTCATCGGCTGCCAGACGGCGTTCGACGTCTGCGGCGACTACATCCCCGGCATCTGGGATGACAGCGGCAGCTTTGACGCGACGCTCGACGCCTCGGTGCAGATGTCCCGCGAGGACCTTGAAATCCTGCGCGAGGCCGCCCGCCTCTTCGGCCCCGTTTCCATGCCCGCCATGACGTATAAGGCGTGGGAGGCGCTCGTCGGCAGCTGGGCGAAGGACGCCGAGGACGCCAAACTCAAGGACCCGTCCCTCGACTCGGCCATCACGGGGCAGTCGACGTCCCTGCTCTCGTGGCGGAAAATTTTGCGCGTGGGCCTCAGCGGCTACATCAGGGAGTGCCGGGAGCGCATCGACGCGTACATCGCCGCGGGCGGGACGGACATCGACAAAATCTACTTCTGGCAGTCGGCCGTCATCGTGCTGCAGGCCGTCATCGACCACGCCCGGCGCTACGCGGACCTCGCAGAGGCGATGGCGGCGGAGGAGAAGGACGCAGCGCAAAAGGCGCACCTTCTCAAAATCGCCGAGACGTGCCGGTATGTCCCCGCCAATCCCGCCCGGACAATGCGGGAAGCGCTGCAGTCAATGCAGTTTTGCAACCTCGCGAAGATGCTCGAAAACCCCATCCAGAACAACTGCCATTGGGGCCGCGCCGACCAGTACCTCTACGAGTATTTCAGGAGTGACTTGGAGCGCGGCGTGCCGCTTGAGGAGATTGCCTCGATGCTCGCCGACCTCATCGGCCGCTGGGGCACGCAGACGTTCGTCGCCGCCGGCACGCAGAGGCTCTCGCACCAGATTAACTTCGGCATCAACAACGTCATGCTCGGCGGGCTGGGACCAGACGGGGAGGACCAGTCCAACGAGCTGAGCTACCTGTTTTTGCACCTTGTCTCCCTCCTGCACCTGTCCTCCCCCACCGTCGGACTGCGCTGGAACAAAAAGACGCCGGAGTGGATGATGGAGAAGGCCATCCGCACGAACCTCGCCACGAAAGGCGGCATCCCGCTCTTTGAAAATGACGAGGTCATCATCCCCAGCTTCGTGCGGGACGGCATCCCGTTTGAGGAGGCCGTCGAATGGGTGGGCCTCGGGTGCGTGTACCCGACGATTCCCTCCCGCGCCGAGCACTACGGCGCCGAGGGCGTCGCGGCGTTCAACCTCGCGGGGCTGCTGCATCTGACGCTCCACAACGGCGTTGACATCAACGGCCGTCAGACGGGCCTCAAAACGGGCGACCCGCGCGAATTTAAGAGCTTTGAGGAGCTCTACGAGGCGTTTTTGAGGCAGCATAAGTTCCTGTGCCACCGCATCTTCTGGCTGGGCGGCGTGGCGCGCGACATGGGCCACAAGTACTTAAGGCTGCCGCTGCTGTCCATCCTCGGCATCGAGGCGAGCATGGAGCTCGGGCAGGACCTCATGAAGCCCCACCCCGACTACGCCATGTTCGGCATCTCCGACCGCGCCATCATCGACGTGGCCGACTCCTTCACGGCGATTAAAAAGCTCGTTTTCGACGAGAAGGTCCTCACCATGGGCGAGCTGCTCGACATCCTCGACTCAAACTTCGCCGGCGAGCGCGGCGAGGAAGTGCGCATGATGTGCCTGCGCGCGCCCAAGTACGGCAACGACATCCCCGAAGCCGACGCGATGGTGCGCCGGGTCAGCGAAGACTCCGCCGCCATCATCCGCTCCTACGACAACGCGCCCTTCCGGAACTTCATGATTTCCCGCGAGGGCCTCGCGTGGCACTATTACGGCGGGCTTGGCGTCGGCGCCCTGCCGAACGGGCGCAAGGCGCTCGAACCCTTAAACGACGGCTCCCTCTCCCCCATGCGCGGCATGGACAAAAACGGGCCCACCGCCGTTTTGCGCTCGGCGCTCTCGACCGGCTTTAACCAGGTCGCGTACGTCGCCGTCCTCAACCAGAAGTTCTCCTCCTCGCTTTTGGCGAGCGAAGACAGCGTGAAAAAGCTCGTGGCGTACACGAACGCGTATATGTCAGGCGGCGGCTCGCACATCCAGTACAACATTCTGGACACCGAGACGCTCAAGGACGCCAAGGCACACCCCGAGGCGTACGGCGACCTCATCGTGCGCATCGGCGGTTTTTCGGCCTACTTCGTCCAGCTCTCCCCGGAGATACAGGACGACGTGATTTACCGCAGTGAGTTTAATTTATGATGTGAAACACAAAAAAGGCCCTTCCGAAAGCTTTCGGAAGGGCCTTTTTGCTTTGCCGGTTGCAGTAATATGGCGCGGCTTCCACCCGAGCGCATCGGCGTGTCTTGCGGCACGCCTTTGAAGGCGGCAAGCCCGCCTCGCGCGTATCATCGCGCCCGGATGGGCAATCCCCTGACGCCCGTATCTTTAATAGCCGGGAAACCCCGCCGGCGACAAAAAAGCCGCCTTTACGACAGCTCCGTCGGCTTTTGCGGGCTGTTGGCGATGCGCTCGACGACCTGTTTGCCCGTGATGCAGTCGTCGAATTTCCCGGCGGTGATGCCGTTTATCGCCGCCTGCAGGGCTTTTTCATAATACGCCATAATACGCCGCCGCGGGCGACGTCGTCTGGTCGATAAAGTGGCTCTGGCTGCCAAGCCGGGCAAGGCGCGCGTACTCGTCTTTCACCTGCCGGATAAGCTTTTCCCTGTCCAAAGCTGTGCCCCCCTTGTCGTCTCGATGCCATTAGTATGTACGCGCCGCGCACTTTTATGAATTTTGTCAAAATACCGGCGCCAGAATAAGCGGAGTCACCGCCCCGCCTCCTCCAAGAGTTCCCGCTTTGTGGCGATGATTTCGAGGTTGTCGGCGATGGCGTCCAAAAGAGCCGCAAGGAGCACAATGTCGTCCGTGGAGAGGTCTTTTGAAATCGAAATGGCGATGGCCGCGGCCAGAAGCACAAGGTCTTCGCCCGGAAGGCCCATGTTCTCACCCCTTCCCCTCCCATAGTATGTGGGAGAGGAGGGCAAAGCGCCCGCGGTGTGAAAAAAGGCGTATCGCCGCGATACGCCTTTTGTTTTTTATTCTTCCGCCGCCAGTTCCTGCGCTCCCGCCCGCGCCGCCCTGGTGCCCAGCAGGCACATGACGACGCCGAGGCTGCACAGAACGGTGAACACGATAAAGCACGTCCTGAGGCTGACCATGAACTTTGCAATATAGGCCTCCGAGCCGAGGGGGGCGTCGCCGATGAAGGCGGTCGTGATGAGCGAGACGATGGCCATGCTGATCGACTGCCCCAGAAGGCGCATGTTCCCCATCATGGATGAGCCGAGGCCGTACAGAGAGCGGTCCACGGAGCCCATGATGGCGTTTGTGTTGGGCGTCGCAAACAGCGCAAACCCCAGCCCGATGATGCCGAGATTGGCGATGATGAGGGCGACCGGCGTCCTCACGCCGAGGAAAATGAAGAAGAACAGTCCGAGGGCGGACAGCCCCATGCCGACGGCCGCGAGCACCGTCGGGCGGACTTTGTCCGACAGCGCCCCCGTCACCGGCGAGAGGATTGCCATGAGCGCGGGCTCAATGAGGAGAATGAGGCCGGAGGCGGCCGAGTCGATGCCCAGCGCCGTCTGCAGGTACAGGGAGAGCACATAGCTTAAGGCGAAAACAGCGCTGTAGTTGATGAGGTTTGCGAAATTTGAAAACAGAAACGGCCTGTTGCGGACGATGTACCGGACGGGGATGAGCGCGTCGGCGCGCCTGTTTTCATACCACACGAACGCCGCGATCAGGACGGCGCCCGCGAGAAAGCTTACAAGGTAGCCGGGGCCTTTCGAAAGCGAGCCGAGCCCGAACAGCATGAGTGCCTGCGCGGCGACGCACAGGACGCTGCCCAGCCCGTCGGTTTTTCCGGAAGAGCCCTTCCACTCGCCCGTGAGCTTCCAGACGGTCAGGACGACGACGATGAGCGCGAGCAGGAAGTTAAACCAGAAGATGCCGCGCCAGCTGACGCCGGCAATCAGCCCGCCGAGGACGGGGCCGGCCGACAGGCCGACGTACGTCGCGGCGGAGTTGAGCCCCAGCATTTTCCCGCGCGAGCCGGGCGGGACGACGGACGTCAAAATCGCCGGGGTGTTGCTGAAAACCATGGCGCTTGAGATGCCTGAGACGACGCGGAATGCCACCAGCACCGGCAGAGACGGCGCGAGGGCGCACCCGAGCGCCGAAAGCGCGATGATAATCGTGCCCAGCAGGAAGATTCTCCTCCGGCCGTACCGGTCCGCGAGGTGCCCGAAGGGCAGCAGGAACGCCGCGTACGGAATCAGAAACCCTGAGACGACCCAGTTGAGCCAGCTCTGGCTGCCGCCGAACTCCTCGCCGATGGACGGAATGGCGAGGTTGATGGCGTTGCTCATAAACGGCGTGATAAACGACGCGACCATCACAATGGCGAGCGTAAACCGAATCTGCTTTGCGCTGTACTCCATGCATGTCCTCCATTTTTCGCCGCACGCGCGCACACGTCGACAGGTATACAGCTCGACTTTAGCAAGAATTGGCGCGCGCGTCAACCATGTCGCGCTATATGGCGCGCGCCGGCCGTACATGCGCAAAAGGCGCGCGCTTTACCCGCCCTGGCGCAGGCTTTTCCTTGAGCGGCGCGCCTCGACTTCCGCGACGAAGAAGATGAGCAGCGGGATGAGAACCTGAAACGGCACGGCGTAAATGAGGTAGTAGTCCAGGAAGTGAAATACGTCCATCGTGTTGTCATAGAGCATCAGGCTCAGCATAAACACGAACATGCCCGCCGGCATCGCCATCGTTTTGTAGTCGGGGAGGTTGCACAGCCTGCTGATGCCCTTGGCCGCGGCCGTGAGGCACACGGAGATTTTCACGATGCCCGTCATCAGGAAGTTTGACGAGATGGACCCTTCGATGCGCGTCAAAAAGTTGCCGAGCTGGATAATCCGCGCCGTCACATAGGACGGGTAAAAGTTCACCTCATACATCTTCGGCCCGAGAAGGGTGACATTGCGGAGAAACGTCAGGAGGAAGATGACGGTCGATATAAGAAGCGCCGTGACATAGATTCTTTTCGGCTGCCCCTTCGGAAACGCCCCGCCAAGGCAGAGGAATAAAACGGACTCGGCGTAGGGGAACGAGGCGATCTGCGCGCCCGCGTAGAGGATTTTCTGAGGCGGGTGCTCCATGAACGGGAGGATGTCGTCGAGCTGTATCAGGCGCAGCGCGGCGGCAAACGTGAAGATAACGACGGAGAAAACGAACAGGATGATGGCGACAGACCATTTCCCGATGGCGCGGACCCCGCTCCGCGTGAGGTAAACCGACGTTAAAATCATCAGGAGAAGGATGGGCAGCTGCGGCGTCTCGGCCAGGAGGGTGATATGGACGAAATCGGAAAAATCGCGCAGGACGAGCGCGGCGAGATGGAGGGCGTACCAGGTCACCGCGAGCGTGACGAGAAGGCCGAATTTCTTCCCCAGCGTGATTTCCGCGATTTCAAACAGGTCTTTCCCCGGAAACCGGCTTAAAATCTGCCCGTACATGAGCAGCAGCGGCAGAGCGATAAGCGCGCCGAGAAGCATGGCAATCCACGTATCCTGCACGACGATCGTGTTGACGCCCATGATGACGCTGCTGCCGAACATAAACAGCAGCACCATGAATATCCCCTGGTTGATTGTGACGCTGTCTCTTTTCATGACGCGTTCCTTTCCGGCCGCAGGGCTCACTTGTTGATGTGAAACAAAAAGTCGATGATTCTCTCAATGGCGTAGTTTGGAGACGGGATGCCGACGCCCTTGAGATACACGTAGATGGGGACGACCATGCTCACGAACATCAGCACCGCGTACACGACGATTTCGCGCTTCGGCGCTTTATTCAGCCGCGTCATCCCGTCATAGAGCGCGCAGAAAGCGAAAACAACAAGAATCATGAGAACCCGCATGAAGCCGCACCTACTTTATAAATCCCACGTTCCGGATTTCCACCGTGGACGTCACGTTCACCTGCACCGTCGGGAAAATTTCGTCCCATCTCTCCCCGATCTCGTCCCAGTACTTTTTGTCCCTTTTATAGATGATCTCCCCGAACTTGACGATATCGGTCTTGTACTCGTGCTGGCTTCTGTATACAAGCTCGCGGATTTTCTCCTCGATGTGCCGCTCGGCGACGTCTTCCAGGTAAGCGACCTGATCTCTCTCCATGAGGTTTACATAGGATTTGTTCTCCATCACCGCCGCGATCGTCATCGTCTTGATATCGAATGCAAGCTGGTCCCCGTCTCGCTTAAAGTCAATCTTGGCCTTTTGATCAAAGACCTCGAGCGTCGCGAGGTCCTCCGGCTTATCCGGCATGGCGACCGTAATCAGTCCGCTCTTAAACTCGTTTTGCAAAATCAAAAGGTACTTGCCCAGTTCGGGGGGCAGCATCCCCATGTACTTGTCGTGGTGAAGAATCGCCGACCCGTTGAGCTCGGTGACGTCCGAATCGTTTGCCTTCACGCGCCGCAGCGCTGGTATCGCGACGCAGTGCACGGGCGTGTTGAGGTCGTTGTAGATCTGAAAAAGCTCGACGTGCGGGGCGGACGAGGTCACTTCGTTGTCCTCCATGATGATCTCCCGCAAAATCGCGCTCATCATCCCGCTCATGTTCTCCGAGGAGATGAGGATTTCCTCCGCCGTCTTCTCCTGAGAGATGGCCACGCACATCGATTCGCGGCATTCGGCGTCCCGCAGGAACCATTCAATCACGTCGAGCACGCCGCGCTCCCTCACGAGATCGAGGCTTAAAATCAGCACCTGCGCCGAGCCTAAAAAGAGCCTGTCGGCCTCCTTCTTTTTCGCGTTGCGCCCCGCCTCAAACAGCGTCTCACCGCTTGACGTGATGATTTTGCTCTGGATGGCCGCCTCCTTGTTCGTCCCGGACAGGTCGACAACCTCGTAGCTGACGCGGTAGAGGCGGCTTTCCTTGTCGTAATCGACCGCCAAGCCCACGACGATGCTCAGCTGGTC
>JAAYMC010000024.1 GCA_012521555.1 Clostridiales bacterium | reverse complement strand
GCCGTTTTGACCACGACGTGCTTCATCTCGCCCCCGTAGGCGCCGGCGTTCATCAAAACGGCGCCGCCGAGCGTGCCGGGTATGCCGTGGGCAAACTCAAGGCCGCCAAGGCCCCTCTCCTGCGCGAAAACGGCAAGGCGCGACAGAAGCACGCCGCTTCCCGCGGTAATCTCCGTCTCGCCCGTCTGGCGGATTTGCGAGAGCCCGTCGTGTGTTTTTATCGCGACGATATCCAGCTCCCCGTCCTGCACGAGAAGGTTCGTGCCGTTGCCGAAGACGAAGGGCTCGACGCCCTCTTCCCGCAGCGCGGCGACAAAGCCGCGCAGCTCCTCGGCGGTTCTGGGAAAGAGCATGGCGCGCACCGGCCCGCCGATGCGAAAGGAGGTGTGGCGGCTCATCGGCTCATCGCGCCTTATGTCCGCTAGCGGATAGCGCTCTGTCAGCGTGCCGAGCGCGCGCGAGATGGTGTCCATAATCTTTCCCTCCGCGTTTTTGGAGATTTACGAGAGCATCTCGTCAAAGTGCTTGTTGATCTGGCGCGTAAACTCTAGGGCCGCGTTGTAGCCCATAAGCTTCTGGCGCTGGTTCATCGCCGCCACTTCCAGAATCACGGCCAGGTTCCGGCCGGGTTTGACGGGAATCGTGACGACCGGCAGTTCCACGTTGAGTATGGTCATCTTCTGCTCGCTGATGCCGAGGCGGTCGTAGAGCATCCCTTCGCGCCACGGCACGAGGTTGACGACAAGGTGGATGTTCTGGTGCTTCTTGACGGCGCCGACGCCGAAAATCTGCCGCACGTCGATAACACCGATGCCGCGCAGCTCCACGTAGTGGCGGATCAGTTCCGGCGCGGTCCCGTCAAGCTGCGTGCTGTCGATGGCGCGGATTTCGACGGCGTCGTCGGCAATCAGCCGGTGTCCGCGCTTGAGGAGCTCGATGGCCGCCTCGCTCTTGCCGACGCCGCTCTCGCCCAGGAGCAGCAGCCCCATGCCGTACACCTCGACGAGCACGCCGTGGCGCGTCACGCGCGGGGCGAGCGCATGCCTGAGGATTTTGATGACGTCGGCCATGACGGTGGACGTCCGCTGCGCCGTCTCCACGATGGTGACGTCGTGCCGCTCGGCAGCCTCAAGAAATTCCGGCAGAATCTCCGCCTCGTGGCAGAAGATAATCACGGGCATTTTTTTCGAGACGTACGTGTCTATCGTCGCGCGGCGCTCC
Source organism: Clostridiales bacterium (assembly GCA_012521555.1). Lineage (GTDB taxonomy): Bacteria > Bacillota > Clostridia > Oscillospirales > Oscillospiraceae > Sporobacter. Next base: position 66,382 of record JAAYMC010000024.1, on the reverse strand, counting down.
TTATCCGAAAAGCGCTTGAGGAAAGCGACTTCCATCCGGCCAATGAGCTGAATCCGCGTCGGGTCGAAGTAGTCGTAAAACCCCGCCAGCTGGAGCCCCGGACGGTGCACGTCTCCCGTGACGATGAGCACGTTCTCATAGTCCTTCGAGGGATAAACAATGTTCATGTGCAACTCTTCGACAAGAGTTTTCAGCTTGTATGTGTATTCTCGCTCCATAGCTTCCTCCCGTGGCTGCCCGGATCATTTTCGCCCAAAAGGCATCCAGTCATAACCAAATTGTATACAATTCATGGTCTGTTTGCAAGGCTTTTATGCCGTTTGCCAAAAACGCCCGAGCGCCCTTTGTGTAAAATAAAGAAAATAAATGCGATTGGGGCTTGCATTTTAATACCGATTCTGTTAATATGATAAAGCTGTTCACAAATGCGTGTTCGGTTATCGTTCACAAATGCGTGTACAAAGATAAGCGCAAGGAGGTGCAGTAGATGGCTAAGTGTGAGATCTGCAACAAGGGCGTTTCTTTCGGGATCCGTGTCAGCCACTCCCACAGACGCACAAACAGGACATGGAAACCGAACGTCAAGCGCGTATCGGCCATTGTCAATGGTACCCCGCGCCGGATATATGTGTGCACGCGATGCCTCCGCAGCGGCAAGGTAACGCGCGCGGTGTAATCCACCTATAGATTATCATGCTCACAGCTTTAAGCTGTGAGCATGCGTTTTTGGAGGGTTTAGCGATGAAGATAAGCGTGATCGGATACGGCAACCTCGGGCGCTCGCTTGTTTCCGGTCTTCTCAAATCCGGCTCAAAGCCGCACGACCTGTGCGTGTGCGACGCCTCCCTCGCCGCCCTCAATGAAGCCGAGTCGCTCGGCGTGAAAACGACGAACAACCCAGCCGCCGCTGTGGAGCACGGTGAGGCGGTGTTCCTCGTCGTAAAAGGGCATGTGTTTGACGAGATGGCGCCAATCATCGCGTCCGTCTCGCTGGATGGGAAAACAATCGTCAGCTTCATGGCCGGCGTGCCGCTGGATACGCTGCGCGTAAAACTCGGGGACGCCGAGATCGTGCGCGCCATGCCGTCCCTCGCCATCGCGTCGTGCGACGGCGTCATCGGCTACACGAGCGCGCCGGAACCCGTCGCGGCGCTCTTCCACCGCCTCGGCTACGCTTTTGAGGTTAAGCCGGATGAAATCGAAAAGGTCATGGCGTTTTCCTCGTGCGGGCTCGGCTTTGCCGCGTACCTCATCGACGCGTTCGTCTCCGCCGGCGAGATGATGGGCTTTTCGCTGCAGGACAGCCTTAAAATCGCGGAAATCACGTTCCGCAACGCCCTCAACCGCGGCGATTACAAGGGCACGGTGAAAGCCGTCGCCACGCGCGGCGGCGCGACGGAGCAGGGCATTTTGCACATGGACGCCGCCGGCGTCTACGCCATCATCTCAGGCGCCGTGCGCAAGGCGTACGAGAAGATGATTTAGCTCCCGCTCTGCCGATTGAAAACCTACTTATCTGCGGCGCAGTAAGCGCCGCTTTTTTCGCGCGCTTCGCTCATTCGCGTCTTTTTAAGCGAAAAGGCACGGGATGTATCCCGTGCCTTGTTTTCTATGTAGACTTAAGTTACCCAGTCTACCTCGCCTGATTCGTGTTTTCTGTCGCGCTGCATCAGCTCGCGCATGGCGTCCGTCGCGGGCTTGCCTTCGTACAGGACGCGGTACGCCTCCGTAAAAATCGGCATCTCGATGCCGGTTTTCTGCGCCAGCTCGTACGCCGCCTTCGCGGCGTAGTACCCTTCCACGGCGGCGCCGACTGCTTCCATCGCCTTTTTTACGTCGTACCCCTTGCCGATGAGCACGCCGGCGCGCCTGTTGCGCGAGTGGCGCGAGGTGCACGTGACGATAAGGTCGCCGAGCCCCGCCAGCCCCGCGAGCGTCGCCATCTTTCCGCCGAGGCGGCTGCACAGCCGCGCGATTTCAGCAAGGCCGCGCGTCATGAGCATGGCGATGGTGTTGTCGCCAAACCCCAGCCCGTCGCACACGCCGGCGCACAGCGCGATGACGTTTTTCAGCGCCCCGCCCAGCTCCACGCCGACGACGTCCGTCGTCGTGTACACGCGCAGGTAGTCGTTCATAAAGATATCCTGCACCAGCAGGGCCGTCCCGACGTCCGCCGAGGCGGCGACGCACGCCGTCGGGACCTTCCGCGCCACTTCCTCCGCGTGCATGGGGCCGGAGATGGACGCGAGGCGCACGCCCTCCCCCAGCGTCTCCCGCAGGATTTCCGAAAAGAGGCGCGACGTGTCTTTTTCAATCCCTTTCGAGGCGCAAATCACAAGGGCGTCCTTCGGCAGCATCCCGGCGATTTTCTGTGCCGTCTCCGAAACGCCGTAAGACGGCGTCGCCAGCACGACGGCTTCGGCGCTTCCCACGGCCTTTTCAAGGTCGCTCGTCACCTTCACGCTTTTATCGAGAATGACGCCCGGGAGCTTCCTGTTCTCTCTCGTCTCCTCCACGGCCCGCGCCGCGTCCGGGCTGCGGAGCCAGAGCGTCACACCGTGGCCGTTGTTTGCCAGAACCGTCGCCAGCGCCGTGCCCCACGCGCCGCCGCCCAAAATCGAAATGTTCATGTTGACCTGCTCCTGCCTTTCCTTCGTACACCTTCCCGTCAGGATTCGTCGTCTTTTTTAATCCTGAACTTCGATTCCGTCCCGTTTATCAGCCGGCGGATATTGTCTCTGTGCCGGAAAACGAGGAGCAAGACGCTCAGCACGGAAACGATAATCTCCCGCGTCCCGCCGATCCCAAGGGCGTAAATCAATATGGGGTACGTGAGCGCGGCGATCATGGCGCCGAGGGAGACGTATCGCGTCACCGCAAAGACCACAAGAAAGACGCCCCAGGCAATCAGCGCAAGGCGCCAGTCCACGAAGAACACAAACGTCCCGATGGCCATGACGGTCTTGCCGCCCTGAAAGCCGTAATAGACGGGGTAGCTGTGCCCGAGCATGACGCACAGCCCGGCGAAAATGCTCCCGTAGACTTCCATGTCGTAGAAGTTCCGGAAAAGCACCCTTCCGATGACGACGGGGACAATTGTCTTGAGCATGTCGATGAGGATGACACCCGTCACGGCGCGCTTCCCGAAGACGCGGTAGAAGTTCGTCAGGCCCGGATTGCCGCTGCCGTACTGGCGGATGTCTTTCTTGTAAAAGTACTTAGACGTAATGATTGCGCCGTTGATGCCTCCGATGAGGTAGGCCAAGACAGCAACAAATACATGAAGTAGGATAAACAAGGTCGGACTCCTCCACAAACGCCCTTACTCAAAAAGAATAACCGCTTATAAGCTGCCTAGTCGCCTCTTTCCCGGATGATGAGCCGGATCGGCGTCCCCTCCAGTCCGAAAACGGCGCGTATTCTGTTTTCCAAGTAACGCTGATACGAAAAATGAAACAGCTCGGCGTCGTTGCAGAAGCAGATAAACGTCGGCGGGCGGACGCTCGCCTGCGTCATATAGTAGATTTTCAGCCGTTTGCCCTTGTCCGAAGGCGGCTGCATGCGCATCGTCGCATCGGCGAGGACGTTGTTGAGCATCCCCGTCGTCACGCGCATGGACGCCTGCTCGTACACATAGTTGATGAGGTCAAACAGCCGTTCGACGCGCTGGCCGGTCTGCGCGGAGATAAAGAGAATCGGGGCGTACGCCATGAACGCGAGGTCCCTCTGGATTTCCCGGCGCATCCGGTCCATCGTGCTGCTGTCTTTTTCGACGAGGTCCCACTTGTTGACCACAATGATGCTCGCCTTGCCCGCCTCGTGGGCGAGCCCGGCGATTTTCGTGTCCTGCTCGGTCACGCCCTCGCGGGCGTCTATCATAACGAGGCACACGTCGGCCCGCTCGATGGCCATCTCCGACCGCAGCACGCTGAATTTTTCGATGCGGTCGTCTATCCTCGAGCGGCGGCGGATGCCGGCAGTGTCGATGAACACATACTTTCCTTTTTCGTTTTCAAACGGCGTGTCGATGGCGTCCCGCGTCGTGCCGGCGATTTCGCTGACGATGACGCGCTCTTCGCCGAGAATCCTGTTGATAAGGGACGACTTCCCCACGTTCGGCTTTCCGATGACGGCGACGCGGATGCTCTCATCGTCCTCTTCCTCCTCCGCTTCGGGCGGGAAGTACTCGAGGCACTTGTCGAGCAGTTCGTCCGTCCCGTGGCCGTGTATGGCGGAGATGGGAATGGGGTCGCCCAGCCCGAGCGCGTAAAACTCGTACACGCCGGGGTCGGTGGGGCCGACGGAGTCGGCTTTGTTCACCGCCAATATGACGGGCTTGCGCGATTTAAGCAGCATCGTGGCGATTTCCTGATCCGCCGCCGTCACGCCCGTCGTCAGGTCCGTGACGAACACAATCACGTCCGCCATTTCGATGGCCAGTAGCGCCTGCTCGCGCATGAAAACAAGCAGTTCGTTGTCCGTCGTCGGCTCGATGCCGCCGGTGTCGACAATGGAAAACTCGCGGCCGGCCCAGTCGGTCTTGCCGTAGATGCGGTCCCGCGTGACGCCCGGCGTGTCCTCCACAATCGCAAGCCGCTTCCCGACGAGCCTGTTAAACAGCATGGATTTTCCAACATTCGGCCGCCCCACGATGGCGACCAGTGGTTTTGCCACAAAAGCACCTCCCAAACCTGCGAAATCGGCCGCAGGAGGTTCCTTTTTAAAAGTGCGGACAAGCCGCTCATAATATCATATCAAAGACTTGTTCCGCCGTCTACTCGTGTCCCCGGTTCGTTTAAAAAAATTTACAAATGTTTTCAAAACAGCGAACACGCCGAGGGAGAAAAAGCGGGGCGCTTCGCTTCATCCGCAGCGGGCGCGCGCCGGGGTTTTGCGCCGCCAGAGCGCGGCGGGTCTCGGAAACGCTAGTTGCCGCACAGCGCGCGGGCGAGGTCCGCCCCGTCCTGCTCGACAACGCGGACGGGCACGCCGAGGGCCTTTTCCACGTCCTCGACCGTCGTGTCGTCGAGGAAGACGGTCTCGCCGTGCCGCAGCATGTTGCGCGCGATGAGAAGGCGCTCGCCGAGGTCTTTGCCGCGCAGCTGACTGATAAGGTCGCGCCCCGTGATGAGGCCCGCCACATCCACAGTATCGCCGAAAAAGTCGTTGACAATGCCGAAGACGCTTACATTTATCTGCGGAAATTTCCCCTTCGCCTCGCCGGCAAGCCCTTTGATCCACTCCAGCGCGGCAAGCCCCGTCGCGATGGAAAAGGGCTTGTCCGACGCCTGAGATATTTCCGGCAGCGCCGCGTCAAACTGCGTTTTTAAAAGGCGCAGGAGCCCCACGCCGTTTTCAAGCTGCGGGTAGTCTTCGTAAAACGCGTCCGGTGGGATGGGAAGGCCCGCCTTCACATAAAACTCGTCGGCGGGAAAGACAAAATTCGTCCCGAGCCGGACCTTGCACAGCCGCGCAAACCGCTCCACCTGCCGGACCGTCTCCAGCGCGTTTTCCGCGCGGAACGGCTCTAATGGGAAAAGCCCCTCGCGGTGCTTCGTCAGCCCCACGGGGACGACGGACACGCTCATAACGGACGGGTGCATCGCCGCGAGGTCCTCCATCGTGCGCTGCAGGTGCGCGCCGTCGTTGACGCCGGGGCAGCAGACGATCTGGCAGTTCATCCGGATGCCCGCGTCCTGAAAGCGGCGCAGCGCGTCAAGCCCCGCGCCGATGTGCCCCACGCCGAGCATAAAGCTGCGCAGGGCCGGGTCCGTCGAGTGGACGGAGACGTTCAGCGGCGAGATGCGCATCGCGATGATGCGCCTTATATCCCGCTCCGTGAGATTCGTCAGCGTGACGTAATTGCCCTGCAGGAAGCTCAGCCGCACGTCGTCGTCCTTAAAATAGAGCGTCTTGCGCATGCCGCGCGGCAGCTGGTCGACAAAGCAGAAAATGCAGCGGTTGACGCACGCGCGCGGCGCGTCCATGAGGTAGGACGTAAACTCCAGCCCGAGGTCTTCCTCCTCGCGTTTGTAAATCCGGACAAGGCGAATAGCCTGCTCCGCTGTGTGCAACTCAAGCAGCAGGCAGGCTTCGGCTGAATAGTATTTGTAGTCGAGCACGTCGCGTATTCTGTGCCCGTTGATTTTCACAAGGCGGTCCCCAGGCGCAATGCGGCGTCCGTCGCAGGGGCTCCCCTTTGCAATCGATTTGATGACAGCGCTCATGTCGTTCCGTTCCAGTCGGTCGCTCGATGGTGCTAAAAAGCCGCTTTGGCGGGACGAGGGGTTATAACGTGCGGGGAAAACAAGAAAAATGCGGCGGGGGTGCGTGTTCCCCCGCCTTGGCATTTATTTCGCACTGACTTTAACGACCTCTCGCCCATTGTATGTGCCGCAGGCTTTACATACTCTGTGGGGAAGACGGAATTCGCCGCACTTTGAACACTTGACAAGACCCGGGGCCTCGAGCTTCCAGTGTGAGGAACGCCGCTTGTCCCTTCTCGCCTTCGATACCTTTCTCTTCGGACAAATCGCCATGTTGACACCTCCTGCCTTTCTTTATTCCAGGAGCTGTTCTAGGACAGCGAGCCTGGGGTCTGTCTCCGGTTTACAACGGCACGGCCCGGCGTTTAGGTCGGCGCCGCACTTTACACAGAGCCCCTTGCAGTCTTCCCTGCATAAGAGGCGCTGGTCCGTGTTAAGGATAAAGTCCGTGAGGATGATTTCGTCGACGTCGACGCTTTCGCCGGAGAGCGCGTAAACATCGGGGTCGTCTTCGTTTTCTCCCTCGGATAGGACGGCGTGAATATGACGGTGAACGGGCAGCTCAAATTCCTTCAGGCAGCGGGCGCACGCGCACTCCAGCACGGCGTCCACGTCGGCCTCAAAATAGAGAACGCCGGCGCTGTTGCGCACCGACCCCTTCGCTTTCGCGCCGGGCTTCACGGCGACGATGCAGCCGCCGGCGGCGTCCGACAAATCGGGCTCGTAGTCAAAGCTGACGGCCTCGCCCGGAGCATTTATGATGTCACGAAGATCAAGCTGCATAGCCCACCTCGCATATTCGCCTTGACATTATAAGTGATAAAGCATGTATTGTCAAACTATTTTTTATCTTGTATAGTGAAATCACCGAGGCGCTTTATGCATCACCGGCGCCCTTTTTCTTCTATTATTACCCGAAAAAGGCGGAGTTACTTTGAAAGAAATCATCGTCGGGCAAAACGACGCCGGCCAGCGGCTCGACCGCTTCGTGTCGAAAGCCGTCCCGCTGCTGCCCGCGTCCCTGCTCCAGAAATATATACGCCTCAAACGCATCAAAGTCAACGGCCGCGGGGCCGACCGGGCGTACAAGCTCCGGGAGGGCGACACGCTGCAGCTTTATATAAACGATGAGTTTTTTGAAAAACCGACGGAAGAGAACGCGTACCTGCGCATCACCAAACCGGATTTGGTTATCGTATATGAAGACGAGAACATCCTGCTTGTCAACAAGCGCTCCGGCCAGCTGTGCCACAGCGACGAGGAGGGAAACGCGCACAATACCCTCATCGCGCATATCCAGGCCTACCTTTATCTAAAAGGAGAGTGGCGCCCTCAGGAGGAAAACGCCTTCACTCCCGCCCTGTGCAACCGCATCGACCGGAACACCTCCGGCATCGTCATCGCCGCGAAAAACGCCGAGGCGCTGCGCATCATGAACGAAAAAATCCGCCTGCGGGAGATCGACAAGTACTACTACGCCGCCGTGCACGGCCGGATGAATCCCCCAAGCGGGCGGCTTGTGGGATACCTTGTTAAAGACGCCGCGAAAAACCAGGTGTACGTCTCGGACAAAAGCGTCCCCGGCGCGAAAACGGCGATTCTGGAATACCGCACCGTCAAAACGGCGGGAAACTTAAGCCTTCTCGAGTGCCATCTTATCACGGGGCGCACGCACCAGATCCGCGCGCAGCTGGCGCACGCGGGCTGCCCCCTCCTCGGCGACGGCAAATACGGGCGCGAAAAACTCAACAGGCAGTATGGCGAGAGCAGCCAGGCGCTGTGCTCGTGGCGCCTCGTTTTCAACTTCAAAACAGACGGCGGCGCGCTTAACTATTTAAATGGTAAGGAGTTCAAAATCAGCTCAATAGATTTTGTCGAAAAATACTTTAATTTTAATTGACAACACCCTATGTTAAATGTATATTTAATCTGTTTCCAATCCAATGGAACAAGTATCATCACGAATGGGGTACGATAAATGGCAAAAGAGTTGATTCGCCTCCGTGACTGCACGATGGTGTTTGACGACGACGTTGTTCTCAACAAAATCAACCTTTCAATTAAAGATAACGAGTTCCTCACACTGTTAGGGCCCAGCGGTTGTGGCAAGACGACGACGCTGAGGATTATTGGCGGCTTCGTGAAACCGACATCCGGAGACGTCTTCTTTAATGGTGTGAGGATTAATGATGTTCCGCCTCATAAGCGGACCGTCAACACGGTTTTTCAAAAATACGCGCTTTTCCCGCATCTTGACGTGTATGAGAACATCGCTTTCGGTCTCCGCATCAACAGGCACGAGGGGCGACGACTATCCAAGGACGAGATACACTCCCGCGTCATGGAAATGCTGGAAATTGTCAGCCTCAAGGGATTCGAGCACCGCGACGTCACGTCCCTTTCCGGCGGGCAGCAGCAGCGTGTGGCCATTGCGCGGGCGCTCGTCAACCGCCCGAAAGTACTCCTTCTTGATGAGCCGCTCGGCGCGCTGGACCTGCGCCTTCGCAAGGACATGCAGATTGAGCTCAAGCGCATCCAGGAAGCGACGGGCATTACGTTCGTCTACGTCACGCACGACCAGGAAGAGGCGCTCTCGATGAGCGACACCGTCGTCGTCATGGACGGCGGCGTCATCCAGCAGATCGGGACGCCGGAAGACATCTACAACGAGCCCGTCAACGCGTTCGTCGCCGACTTCATCGGCGAGAGCAACATCGTCGACGGCATCATGATAGAAGACGGCGTCGTGGAAATCTTTGGGAAGAAGTTTGCCTGCCTCGACGCGGGCTTTGCCCCGAACGAGCCCGTCGACGTCGTCATCCGCCCCGAGGACGTGGACATCGTCGACATCAAGGACGGCATGCTCACAGGGACGGTCACGAACGTCACGTTCAAAGGCGTGCATTACGACGTCATCGTGGACTTCAAGGGCTTTAAGTGGCTCATTCAGACCACGGACTACTGCCCCGTCAACTCCCGCATTGGCATCAAAATCGACCCGGACGGGATACATGTCATGCACAAGAGCCAGTATTCCGGCATGTTCGGCGACTACAGCTCCTACAGCGCCGAATACGAGGAAATCAGCGACGCGGAGCTTGGGCCGGAAGAGACCGTTTCGGAGGATAAGCTCTATGAAGCTTAAGTACCTGAGCGCGCCCTATATCGTCTGGATGGCGCTGTTTGTCGTCGCCCCCGTCATTATCGTGGTGGTGTACGCCTTTACGAGCGCTGCAGGTGAGTTCACCTTCGACAACTTCGCGAAAATGGGCGGGTACGTCTCCGTCTTTTCCCGTTCGTTCCTTCTCGCCATTATTTCCACGGCGATTTGCATCATCATCGGCTATCCCGTGGCGTACATTCTCTCGAAGGAGCGGGCGCGGCAGCAGCGCATTCTCATCATGCTCATCATGCTGCCGATGTGGATGAACTTCCTCCTGCGCACCTACGCGTGGATGTCCATCCTTGAAAACACGGGACTGCTCAACCGCCTGCTTACGCTTTTGGGCCTGCCGGCGGTGAACATCATCAACACGCCCACGGCCATCGTCATCGGCATGGTCTACAACTTCCTGCCGTTTATGATTCTCCCCATCTACTCCGTCATCGTGAAAATCGACCGCAGCCTCATCGAGGCGGCGCAGGACCTCGGCGCCAACGCCGTCACCGTGTTCCGGCGCGTCATCTTCCCGCTGAGCCTGCCCGGCGTGTTCTCGGGCATCACGATGGTTTTCGTGCCGGCCGTTTCGACGTTCGTCATCTCCCAGCTGCTCGGCGGCGGCGCGAACATGCTCCTCGGCGACCTCATTGAAATGCAATTTCTCGGCGCCGCGTACAACCCGCACCTCGGTTCGGCCATCGCGCTTGTCATGATGGTCATCGTCATGATCTGCATGTGGCTGATGAACAAATTCGGCGCCGGCGGAGAGGAGGCTGTCATGCTGTGAGAAGAAGACCGCGCGTTGCAAGCCGCATCTTCCTTGCCCTGATTTACCTCTTTCTCTACGCCCCGATTTTCATCATGATCGTCTTTTCGTTCAACGCGTCGAAGAGCCGCTCCGTCTGGTCGGGCTTCACCCTGGACTGGTACACCGAGCTTTTCAGCGACAGCATGATTATCTCCTCCCTGACGACGACGATCGGCGTCTCCGTCCTTGCCGCCATCGTCGCGACGATCGCCGGCACGTTCGCCGCCATCGGGTTTTTCAATATGCGCAAGCGCTGGAGAAGCCCGCTTCTGGCGATCAACAACATCCCCGTCATGAACGCCGATATCGTCACGGGCGTGTCGCTGTGCCTTCTGTTCGTCTCGCTCGGCTCGGTGCTCAAATACCAGCTCGGGTTCGGGACGCTGCTCATCGCGCACATTACGTTCAACATCCCCTACGTCATCCTGTCCGTCCTGCCGAAGCTCCGGCAGATGGACAGAAACCTCGTGGACGCGGCGATGGACCTCGGCTGCACGTGGTTCCAGGCGTTTTACAAGGTCATCATTCCGGAAATCATGCCCGGCATCATCAACGGCATGATGATCGCCTTCACCATGTCCATCGACGACTTCGTCATCAGCTACTTTACGGCCGGCTCAAAGGTCCAGACGCTGTCCATGGCGATTTACGCGATGACGCGCAAGCGCGTCAGCCCGAAAATCAACGCCGTGTCAACACTGCTGTTCCTGTTCATCCTGCTGCTTCTGATTATCATCAACGTGCGGCAGATCCGGCAGGAAGAGCGTGAAAAAAAGCTCAGAACACTCAAATCAAAGTAAAGGAGGAGACAACGAAGTTGAAAAAAAGGCTTGCGGCCCTGTTTGCCGCTCTCGTCTTCGTACTTGCCCTGATTTCCGGATGCTCCACAAGCAAAGAAGAAGTCAATGTGTACAACTGGGGTGAGTACATTGACGAATCCCTGCTCAAGGAGTTTGAAAAGCAAACGGGAATTAAGGTCAATTACAGCACGTTTACGAGCAACGAAGCGATGTACTCCGTCCTCAAAACGGGCGGCGCGCATTACGACGTGATCATTCCATCGGACTATATGATCTCCCGCCTCATCAGCGAGGGGATGCTTGAAAAGCTCGACTTTTCAAACATCCCGAATTACAGCCTAATCGACGACAAGTATAAAAACCTCGAGTACGACCCGACCGGCGAATACTCCGTCCCGTACATGACCGGCACGGTTGGGCTCATTTACAACAAGGCCATGATTCCCGATGAGATAGACAGCTGGGGCGCCCTGTTCGACGAGCGCTACGCCGGGCTGATCCTCATGTTCGACAACTCGCGCGACGCGTTCGGCGTGGCCCTCAAATACCTCGGCTACTCGCTGAACACCACAAACCCGGACGAACTGTACGAGGCGTACGAGCTGATTAAAGCGCAGGGCGCCGTCCGCCAGGCCTTCGTCATGGACCAGATTTTCGACAAGCTCGAAAGCGGTGAGGCGGCCATCGGCCCGTACTACGCCGGCGACTACCTGATTATGCTCGAAAACAACCCCGACCTCGAGTTCGTCTTCCCCAAGGAGGGCACCAACCGCTTCGTCGACGCGATGTGCATCCCCAAAGGGGCGCAAAATAAGAAGAACGCCGAGCTCTTCATCAACTTCATGTGCAGCACGGAAGCGAGCCTGCGGAATATGGACGTCGTCGTGTACACGTCCGCCAACAGGGAGGCGTCCGAGCAGTACGCCGCGATGCTGGACGACCACGCCAAAGCCATCCTGTTCCCGAGCGACGAGATCCTGGCCAACACCGAGGTCTTCCTCAACCTTCCGCAGGATATCCTCAACCTCTACGACGAGCTATGGGTGAAGATCAAGTCATAGCTCCGGCGCTATCCTGCCGATTGCCCGCAGCGAAAATCAACATCTCCCACGCAGAACAAAACCGGCGCCTTGAGCGCCGGTTTTCTTTTTATTTAAGCATCTCCCGCGCCGCAAGGCTCCTGCCGTGCGGCAATCTGTGAGGCCCGTGCAACACGGCAGCCTGCGTCAAAACAAGGCAGGGAAGGCGTCCCCTCCCCTGCCTTGTCTTAAGCCGCTTAAAGCTCCGAACCCGGGCGTTTGATATCGAAGTACTTTAGAATATCGAACCCGCCGGCCGCGCGGGCATACGCGCCCATGGCGGACAGGTGGACGTCGTCGTCCCCGACGCCGAAGAAAAAGCCCGCGTCGTGCATCAGGTTCGGGTTGAAGACCATCGTGCCCTGGTTGCCGTTGCAGGTATCCTCCGTCCAGCTGAAGAGGTAGGCGTCCTCCCGGAGCTTTATGTACAGGCACGGCGAGCTCCACATAAAGCCGCCGGCGTAGTTTGGGAGCATAATCGTCCACGAGTACGACTCCGGCGAGGAGTAGACGTGGATGGAGCTCATGACGTCGCTGTAAATCCACGCGAAGGCCTTGCCCACAAGGTCGGTCGTAAAGCCGTGGCGGCGGACGCTCGGCGGCGTGACGCCGCAGCCCTCCACAACGCCGAACAGCGCCTTATGCCCCACTTCCCAGACCTTGCGGCCGTTGCCCACCTGCGCGTCGATGCAGGTGCACAGCGCCGTGGACACGTCCACCGCGTGGGTGAGGTTGCGGAACGGGTCGCTCCCCGTGACGATGTGGGAGAAGAAGAAAATGTCCTTCGCCGGCTCGAACGCGCGGTACTGCTCCTCCTGCCACTTATCGCTCCCTGCGGGGCGGAACTTTAGCGTCCTGCCGTCGACAAACGTGTACTCCCATGCGGGGCCGTCGTCGTATTTAAGGGTCAGCGTCCTGCCCGCGAGCGCGTCCGTCTCTTCCATGGTGTTGTAGCTCGACATAATCGTCTTGCCCTCAAACAGCCTGAGCTTTTCCCTGATGAGCGCGTCCACTTCTTCTTTCGTAAAGTCCTTGTACAGAAAGCGCGGGCGGTAGACGGGCCTCTGCCCTTTCCCCGGCTTTGGGCGGTTTTTGCTGTCCGGCGACAGGACAATCTCCGTGCCGTAGTCGTTAAACGGCTCGAAGGTGCTGGAGTGCCCCGTGATTTTCCCCCTGCCCGTGTACATGACGTACTCGAGGTTGTCGTATTCGTCAAACCCGATGCGCACGCCGATTTTGGCGATGTGAAACAGGTCGATGACCTCGAGGGTAAGCGTCCCCGAATACTCGCACTCCACGCGCGAGTAGATGAAGAACACGTCGTCGATGCGGATGAAATCGGAGGGCGCCGTGACGGTCAGCCCGCCGTCGGGGGTATTGAGCTCAATGAAGGAGGACCACATCACGGAAGGGTAGAACGTGAGCGTCTCGTAACCGGTGCTGTCTTTCCAGTAAAAGCCCTTCCCTTCCACGCGGTTTGTCAGCGTGTGCCGCTTTTCCGGGGGCGCCGCGCCCTCCCGCTTGACATACCCGTGGCGGATATGGCGGTGCACCTCCCGCAGGTCGTGCTCAAACCCGCAAAACCACGTCTCAAACGCCGTGACAAGCCCCGTGCGCATGTCGATTGCAACGTGATACGCGTACCGCGTTTTGGGGATAAGGTGCGAGATGAGGACGATCTGCTCCATCTTGAGCGCCCCGTACCTGACAGTGACGGGCGCGCCGCCGTTTTCGCTGAAGGAGAGCGTGTCCCCCGACTCGATGGCGTAGCTGAGGGTGAGGCCGTCGTCGAAGACGATGTCGATGTTCCCCGGCGGAAGCGCCTCGAAGGATACGTTCCCGCTTTTCGGCCCGGTACACTGGCTGAGCTTTTCGTCAATCACTTCGGCTGACAGCCGGGTAAACTTTTTGAAAAACATACCTTCTCTCCCTTCCACTTATTGGTGTCAGATGACGTTTCTGATTTACACCCTATCACATCCTCTATTTTTTTCCTATTGAGAAAATTCATCAACTTGTCCGCCCGGGATTGTGATATTTTACCATCCGGGCGCGCCTTGCCCCTTCCATATTGCCGGAAAAAAGCGGAAAGCCCCCGTTTCCGGGGTCTTTCCGCTTTAAGTGGTTGGGTCGGAATGAACGCGAAAGGTAGAGCTTTATAACTTTACCAGATTGCGTCGCCGAAGAGCTCGGGGTTTATGGGGGAGACGCCGGTGTACTCCTTTGCCTCCTCCTCACCCGTGAGGACGGCGAGCGCGCCTCTGGCGAGGGCTTCCATCTCAAATTCGCCCGGCATGGCGACGACGGGGGCGATAAACGAGCACGATTTCCGCACGCTCTCGACGAGGTCCTCGTCGTAGCTGACGCCGCCCGTGAGAATAATCGCCTCCACCTGCCCTTCCAGAACGACGCTCATCGCGCCGATTTCCTTCTTGATCTGGTAGTACATGGCGTCGAGGATGAGCCGCGCGTATTTGTCGCCCCTGGCGATGCGGGCCTTCACTTCGCGGACGTCGTTCGTGCCGAGGTAATCGACGAGGCCGCCGTTTTTCGTGATTTTGTTGTAAATATCCTGCTCGGTGTACTTGCCCGAAAAGCACATGCGCATAAGCCCGATGGCGGACACGTCGCCGCTGCGCGTCGGCGAAAACGGGCCGGTGCTTCCGAGGGCGTCGTTGGAGTCCACCATGCGCCCGCGGCGGTGCGCCGTGACGGACAGCCCGCCGCCGATGTGGCAGACGATGAGGTTTATGTCCTCGTACCGCTTGCCGATGGACTCGGCAAAGCGCTTGGCGACTTCCTTCTGGTTGAGGGCGTGGACGTATTGCCGGCGGAGAATCTCCTTCATGCCGGACACGCGCGCGACGTCTTCCAGCTCGTCCACGCACGGTGGGTTGACGAAGAAGGACGGCTTGCCGTACTGGTCGCCCAGGTCGCGGGCGAGCTGCGAGCCGAGGATGCACGGGTGCACGAGCCTGTACCCGATGCGGGCGTGTTCGTAGGCGAGGTCGTTGACGCGGTACGTGCCGCCCTCCATGGCCTCCTGCCCGCCGCCGCGGCCGACGAAGGCGTCTATCGACGCTAGATCGACGCCGTGCTCCTTTAAAACCTCCCTGATTTTCTCGAGGCGGTACGGCTTCTGGTCGGACACTTCGGGGAACTTGTTGAGTTCCTCCATGTTGTGCTCGATGTTGACGCGAAAGATAACCTTGTCGTTTTCAAACAGCGCCACTTTCGTCGAGGTGGAGCCGGGGTTGATGGCGAGAATGCGATACGTCTTCAACAGGCAGCCCCCCTCTTACATTTTTCCGATGACGGCGGTGAGCACGATGGACAGGTACTTGTCCCGCATCGGCATGGAGCGCGACGTGACGATAACCGGCACCTGCGCGCCGATAATTGTGCCGGCAAATTTCGCGCCGCCCGTCCCGCTCAGCGCTTTGAGGAGAATGTTGCCGGTTGCGATGTCCGGCACGACGAGAATGTCCGCGTCTCCGGCGACGGGGCTGTCGAATTTTTTAATCTCGGCGGCGTCTTTCTGCATCGCAAGGTCGTAGGAAATCGGCCCTTCCACGATGCAGCGGGAAAAGGCGCCCTCTTCCCACATCTTCTTCAGCTCCGCCGCCTCGACGGTCTCCTTCATCTTGGGGTTGACATGCTCCACCGCGGCGAGAACGGCGACTTTCGGCTCCTCAATCCCCAGCTTGTGGAAGGCGCGCACGGCGTTTTCAATCGCATCGCGCTTCTGCTCCACCGTGGGGTAGACAAGCAGGGCGCCGTCCGTCATGGCGAACATCTTGTGGTAGTACGGCGACTCGAAAAACGAGATGTGCGAGAGCGTCTTGCTCTCCCGGATCCCCTGCTCGCGGCTGACGAGGACCTTCATCATGACGCCCGTCTCGATGTTGCCCTTAATGATGCAGTCAAGCCGCCCTTCCCTCACAAGCCGCGCCGCTTCGGCGGCGCACGCTTCCGGCTCATCCAGGTCGATGATTTCTATGTCGCCGGGTTTGTCGCCCATATTGCTCAGGAGCCGCTCTATCTCGCCCTTTTTGCCGATGAGAACCGGCTCCACAAGGTTTTCCCGCGCGGCCAGCATGACGGCGTCGAGCGTGTGCTCGTTCTGAGCGCAGACGACGCCGATGCGCTTTTTCTGCTCATATCCGCCCAGTCGCGCCTTTATTTCTTCAAAAGATTTCAGCATGCTCTGTCTCCCTGTACTCTCCCTTGGTCTAAAAGCCGGCCGCATTTATTGTAGCCGTAATTTTCTTCTGTATGAGGAGGCGTCCGCTTAGAGGCGGCCGGCCTCCTTGTACTTGCGGACGGCTTCCGTGAGCTTCGGGACGATGGCGTACACGTCGCCCACAATCCCTAAGTCCGCCACGTCGAAAATGGGCGCGTCGGCGTCCTTGTTGATGGCGATGATGTATTCCGAGGACTCCATGCCCGCAAGGTGCTGGATGGCGCCGGAGATGCCGCAGGCGATGTACAGGTTCGGGCGGACGGTCTTGCCCGTCTGGCCGACCTGCCTGTCCTTCGGCTGCCAGCCGGCGTCGACGCCCGCTCTCGACGAGGAGATGTCGCCGCCGAGGGCGTCAGCGAGCTCTTTCAGCATCTCAAAGCCCTCGGGCTTGCCGAGGCCGCGGCCGCCGGAGACGAGGATTTTCGCCTCGGTGATGTCGGTCTTATGCTTCGTCTCGCGGACGACGGAGCGGATGGTGACGTTCATGTCCTCAGGCTTAAAGTCTACAGGCACTTCCGTGACGGTGCCGGTTCTGTCCATCCGGTCAAGCGCCTTCATCACGCCGGGGCGGACGGTGGCCATCTGGGGCCTGTGGTTTTCGCAGACGATGGTCGCCATGATGTTGCCGCCGAAGGCCGGGCGCGTCATGAGCAGCAGCTTCGTCTCCGGGTCGATCTCGAGCCCCGTGCAGTCGGCCGTCAGGCCCGTGTGGATGCGCGCGGCGATGCGCGGCGCGAGGTCGCGGCCGATGGCGGTGGCGCCGTAGAGGAGAATCTCAGGCCTGTACGTCCTGATGACGTGCGTCATCGCTTTGGCGTAAGGCTCCGTGACGTATTCGGCGAGCATCTCGTGGTCGACGACGAGGACTTCGTCCGCCCCGTGGTCGATGAGAAGCTGCGCCTTATCCTTGATGTTGTGCCCCAGCAAAACGGCGACGACTTTCTGGCCCAGCGCGTCGGCAAGCTCACGCCCTTTGCCAATCAGTTCGATGGAGACCTTGGCGATCAGGCCGTCCCTTTGCTCGCAAAATACAAAGACATTCTTGCTCTCGCTCATATCCTTATCTCCTTAAATGAGGCACTTTTGGGCCAGTTTTTCCATGATGACCTTGACGGCTTCGTCCGGCTCGAGCTCGTACTTCGTGCCGGCGCCCTTGGCCGTCTTCGTAAAGGACTTCTTCACGCGCGTGGGCGAGCCTTTCAGGCCGATGTTCGCCACGTCGACGGTATCCTTAATGTCTTCCAGCGTCATGACGCGCACTTCCTTCTCGCGGTACGCGTCGAACACGCCGGCGACGGACATGTATCTCGGCTTGTTAAGCTCCGACAGCGTCGTGAGCAGGCAGGGCATCTTCACTTCGATGATGTGGTACCTGTCCTCAAACTGCCGCCTTGCGATGACCTTGTCGCCCTCGATTTTCAGGTCTTCGACGTAGCTGACCTGCGGGATGCCGAGGTGCTCGGCCAGCTGCGGGCCGACCTGGGCCGTGTCGCCGTCGATGGCCTGGCGGCCGCAGATGACGAGGTCGAACTTCATCTTCTTCAGCGCGCCGGCGATCGTCGAGGACGTCGCCCACGTGTCGGCGCCGCCGAAAGCCCTGTCCGAGAGCAGGACGGCCTCGTCGCAGCCCATGGCGAGAGCCTCGCGCAGCGCCTTGTCCGCCTGCGCGGGGCCCATGGAGACGACGGTAACGTGCGCGCCGTGCGTCTCCTTTATGCGAAGCGCGGCTTCAATGCCGGCCTTGTCGTCGGGGTTTATAATGGAGGGGACGCCTTCCCGAATCAGCGTGTTGGTCACCGGGTCGAGCTTGACTTCCGTCGTATCCGGCACCTGTTTGATACAGACAATGATGTTCATTGAGCAGACTCCTTTGGTGGATTAGCCATTATTTATTCTTAAATGCCGTGACCTTGCTTTTGTTGACAAAAGCCGTCATGGCGTCTTTCTGGTCTTCCGTCGAGAAGCAGACGGCAAACGCCTGCGCCTCAAACTTCAGGGCCGACTGAACGTCGCACTGCAGCGCGTTGTTGATCGACGCCTTCGCCTGACGCACGGCAATCTGCGCGTTGGCCGCAATCTCCTTGGCGAGGGACATGACCTTCTCCATGAGCGACTCGGCGGGGACGACGTCGCTGACGAGGCCGATGCGCAGCGCCTCCTGCGCGTCGATGATGCGCCCCGTGAAGATGAGCTCCTTCGCCTTCGCGGCGCCGACGATGCGGGGCAGCCGCACCGTCCCGCCCGCGCCGGGGATAATGCCGAGCCCCACCTCGGGCTGGCCGAACTTGGCGCGGTCGCTGGCGATGCGGATGTCGCACGCGCAGGCCAGCTCGCACCCGCCGCCGAGGGCGTAGCCGTTGACGGCGGCGATGACGGGCTTCGTGAGCGTTTCGATCTTATAAAGCGCTTCGTTGCCGAACTCGCCGAAGTGGCGCGCCTCCATGGGGCCGAGATCCTTCATCTGTTTAATATCCGCGCCGGCAACGAAGGCGCGCCCCGCGCCGGTAATCACAACCACATAGACGTCCTCGTCCCGCTCCGCCTTCTCGACGGCGTCTTTTATTTCCGCAAACACGTCGAGATTCAGCGCGTTGAGGACCTCAGGCCTGTTTATGGTAAGGACGGCGACGTGGTCTTTCACTTCGTAAAGGACGTTCATAATTTCACTCCTTTAAGCTTAAGGGTTACCTCACTTTCATCCAGTTGGAGATAACCATTCTCTGGACCTCCGAGGTGCCCTCGTAGATCTCCGTAATCTTCGCGTCGCGCATCATGCGCTCGACGGGGTATTCGCGCGTGTAGCCGTAGCCGCCGAACAGCTGGACGGCGCGCCGCGTGACGTCCGACGCCGTCTCCGACGCGAAGAGCTTGGCCATGGCCGCAAGATGGCTGTACGGCTCCTTGTTGTCCTTGGCGCAGGCGGCGCGGTAGACGAGCAGGCGCGCGGCGTCTGTCCTCGTCTGCATGTCGGCCAGCTGGAACTGGGTGTTCTGGAACTCGGAAATGCGCCTGCCAAACTGCTTGCGCTCCCGGACGTACTTGACCGTCTCGTCGATGGCGCCCTGCGCAAGGCCGAGGGCCTGCGCGGCGATGCCGATGCGGCCGCCGTCGAGCGTCTTCATGGCGATTTTGAAGCCCTCGCCCTCGGCGCCGAGCCGGTTTTCGACGGGCACCTTGCAGTTTTCCATAATCAGCTCGCAGGTGGACGAGCCGCGGATGCCCATCTTCTTTTCCTTCTTGCCGATGGAAAAGCCCTCAAATCCGGACTCCACGATAAACGCCGTGCAGCCGCGCGTCCCCTTGGAGGGGTCCGTCATGGCGATGATGATGTACACGTCGGCCTCGCCGGCGTTCGTGATGAAGATTTTCGTGCCGTTGAGGACGTAGTGGTCGCCGCACAGGACCGCGCGCGTCTTCTGGCCGGCGGCGTCCGTGCCGGCGCCCGGCTCCGTCAGGCCGAACGCGCCGAGCTTTTCGCCCCTGGCGAGCGGAACGAGGTATTTCTGCTTTTGCTCCGGCGTGCCGTGCTCGTAAATCGGCGCGGCGCACAGCGACGTGTGGGCGGAGACGATAACGGCCGTCGTGCCGCATACCTTCGCCAGCTCCTCAACCGCCATAATGTAGGCGAGATTGTCCGCGCCGGCGCCGCCGTACTCCTTCGGGAAGGGAATGCCCAGAAAACCGTACCGCGCGAGCTTTTCGACGGTCTCCCGCGGGAAGCGCTCCTCCTCGTCAATCTCCTCGGCGAGGGGTTTGACTTCCTTCTCGGCAAATTCCCGGTACATATCAAGCAGCAGGGTGTGTTCTTTTGAAAGCGAAAAGTCCATTGTTTCCTCCTAGGTTTTATCCCACTTTTTGGTTCTCTTTCTGCGTCTCGGACGATGTGTAGTCGAAGAAGCCGCGGCCCGTCTTGCGCCCGAGCAGTCCCGCCGCGACCATCTTCCTCAGCAGCGTGCACGCCCTGTACTTGGAGTCGCGCGTCTCCTCGTAGAGCGCGTCCATGATGTTCAGGCACACGTCCAGGCCGATGAGGTCGCCCAGCGCGAGGGGGCCCATCGGGTGGTTCGCGCCGAGCCGCATGATGTTGTCGATATCTTCCGCGGTGGCGACGCCTTCCTGCAGGCAGAAAACGGCCTCGTTGATCATGGGGACAAGCAGGCGGTTGACGACGAAGCCCGGCGCCTCGTTGACGAGCACAGGCGTTTTGCCGATGGCCCTGACAATCTCAAACACCTTGTCCTTCGTCTCGTCCGTGGTGTGCGCGCCCTTGATGACCTCGACGAGCGCCATCACCGGAACGGGGTTGAAGAAGTGCATGCCGATGCACTTGTCGCCTCTGCCTGTCGCCTGAGCGATGGCCGTGATGGACAGGGACGACGTGTTCGTCGCCAGAATCGTTTCAGGTTTGCAGATCGCGTCGAGCTCCGCAAACAGCTCCTTCTTCAGCTCCAGGTCCTCAACAATCGCCTCGATGACGAGATCGCAGTCCTTTGCGTCCGCCAGATTTTCCGTGTATGTAATCCTGGCGAGCGCCGCCCACGCCTCGTCTTCGGTCATCTTGCCTTTTTTGACAAGCTTTCCAAAGCTCTTTTCAAACCCGGCCGCGAGCTCCTCTTTCCGGCCGCCGCCGAGATTCCGGACGCGGAGAATCGTCTCAAAACCGTTCTGGGCAAACACCTGCGCCATGCCGGTTCCCATAATGCCTCCGCCGACGATAAATACCTTTTCCATATAACGATCTCCTCTTTCTCATTGTTGCCGATGCCGTATTCCGCTTTTTCGCGACGCCTTCGTGCATGCTGTCAACAATATAACGATTTATCTACTGTCAGGATAGAAGTTTGATAAATTTTTGTCAATCTCAAAGCCGAATGTCCATCGGATAGTTATAAAATTGCAAGAATTTTTACAAAATTTCGTATTTGCCTAATTGATATTAATTACTCATAATTAATTTGTAGTATTTTTAGTCGGAATGACTGCGCTCAAATTTGTACTGTCAGTCTCCCTCCTCCTAAAGAAAATACAAAAAGGGCGCCGCTTTGTCAGCGGCGCCCTTTCCGGCAAAAAAGCCTCGTTTCCGGGCAAAGAGGATGATATTGCGGTCTTTGGCGGCATAAATCCGCTAGAGCAGATTTTCGGTGCGGGAGATGAGGTCGTCCTGGCAGTCGCGCGTGAGCTCGACGAAGTAGGCCGAGTAGCCGGCGATGCGGACGACGAGGTTGCGGTATTCGTCGGGCTTTGCCTGCGCGGCGCGCAGCGTCTCGGTGGACACGACGTTAAACTGCGCTTCCGCGCCGCCGGCGGCCATGTACGCTTTGACCATGTCGCGCAGCTTATAGATGCCGTCTTCTCGGCTTAAAACCGTCGGGTGCAGTCTCACGTTGAGGCACACGCCGTCCATGAACTTGGAGTGGTCGTAGCAGAGGGACGAGACGAACACGGCCGTCGGCCCGTTTGTGTCGCGCCCCTGGACGGGGGAAGCCGCGTCGGCAATCGGCGTGCCGGCCTTGCGCCCGTCGGGCGTGGCCCACGTCGTGTAGCCCTGCCCGACGTGGTCGGCCGCGCCGTAGAGCCCCGCCTTGAAAACCTTCGCCCGGCTGGAGTAGCACTCCCTGCAGGCCTCGTAGTAGGCGTTTATGACCCACGCCATCATCTCGTCGGCGTACGGGTCGGCGTTGCCGAAGTGGGGCACTTCGCTGATGATTCTCTGCTGGAGCTCTTCGTAGCCTTCCCAGTTGGCCATGATGGCGTCGTACATCTCGCGGGCGGTGCACAGTTTCTTGTCAAAGACCATGTACCGGATGGCCGTGAGGGAGTCGGCCACGGTGGCAAGGCCCGTCGCGGTGCCGCCGTACGAGTTGTATTTGGCGCCGCCCCACGTGCAGTCCTTGCCTGACTCCATGCACCCTTCGATGGACATGGAGAGCATCGGGTGCGGCGTGTGGTACTGGACGATGTACTCTAAGTAGTTGTTGAGGGACACCTGCGCCTTGAGGAAGTACTTGGCAAGCTTCAGCCATGCCTCCTTGACTTCCTCTATGGACTTCATCTCGTAGAGATACCCCGTCTTGATGGAGCACTGCTCCCCGTTCATGGGGTTTTTGCCGTTGTTGAGGGCCGTCGCCAGGACGGCGCTGTAGTGGATTGAGGAGTGGGGCGGGCAGACGCCGTTGGCCGCGGAATAGTCGTTGCCGGAGCCGGTGATCTCCTGGCAGCCGATAATGGCGTAATCCCGCGCGTCCTCCAGCGTAAAGCCCAGCTCGCGCACGATGCCGGGGATGATGACGTCGTCGTTCTGGAACAGCGGCAGGCCGCCGACTTTCGTCGACGTGAGCAGCGCGAGGTTCCACAGCGCATCCGGCGTTTTGCTGCTCACACGCAGCGAAATCGTCGGGTCGTGCAGGCTCAGGCGGGACAGGCTCTCTAAAACCATGTAGGTGACGGGGTTGGACGCGTCCTCCCCCGTCTTCGGGTCGACGCCGCCGATGGTCGTGTGCAGGTAGGTGTTGCCGATGCCGATGATGGCCGCGAGCTTCCCGTCGCCGGCGCCGCCGTAGTACATGGAGTTGACCTTGAGGAAGAAGCAGTCGACGATTTCCTGCGCCTCGTCCATCGTCAGGCGCCCTTCCTCCAGATCCTTCTTCAGGTACGGCCACGTATACTGGTCGAACCGGCCGAAGGAGCTGACGTCGTTGATGTAGCTTAAACGCAGGATGTACTGGTATGTGATGGCCGCCTGGCAGGCCTCGCGGAAGGTGCGGCAGGGGTTTTCGGAGATCCACGCCAGGCTGTCCGCCATGGACTGAAGCTCCGCCCTGCGCTTTGGATCCGCGCAGACGGCGGCCTTCTCAAGGCAATTTTTCGCGTAGCGCCGCAGCAGCGTCGACGCCGCGTCGCAGCACATCACGACGGCGGTGTAAAACATCGCTTTCGTCGCGTCGTCGCCCATGAGGTTGTTGTAGTGCGCGTCGAGCCATTCCTGCGCCTGCCGGCGGATGGCCCCGTAACCTAAGTCGATGATCTTCTTAAAGCCCGGCGTGAGGTGCCCGGACGGCATCATGAGGACGGGCATCCCCTTTTTCGTGGCGGACACTTCCATGCGGGCAAGCTCCTCGTATCCGGGCGGCAGCCACGCCGAGGCGATGTCGTTGTACGTCCTGCCTTTCCAGTAGGGCTGGATCGACTTGAGCTTCTCCAAATCCTCCGGCGCGATGCACAGGCGCACCATCTCGTCGTCGGGGTTATGGTACCGCCCGTCTTCCCGCATTGTCCAGACGCCGGATTCCACAAAGTGCGGCACGAGGCCGGCGCCTTCCCAGTCGGGGAAAACGCTCCGGCCGCAAAAGTACCGGCTGATACTGCCCACAAGCATCTCAAAATCTTCAACGCGAACGGTCATCTCCTCGCAAATCGCTTTGAGGACCTTCGCACGGCGAATCATCGGGACGAGGTTTTCGTTCTCCTGAAAAACACGCGTGATAATCAGCGCAATCTCAGAGTCTGTCTGAATGACGCGGTCCCGAATGAGCTGGTGCATCCGCTCCATGCGTTCTGTCACCGGCCTGAACTGATACATCCCTGTAAGCCCCCTTTTATGTGCGGTCTTTCTTTCATTGTATACCTTTCTGGTACCCGCAATCAAATGTTACCAGCCTGTTTTTTCTTTGTAAAATGCAAAAATATCATCATCTTATACCTAAAATTAGGCAAATTCCGCCAAAACACCCAGGCTCCATGCCGCAAACGCGTCATGGAGCCTTCGGTTTGTTTTCAGCCGGACGCGCGCCTTTTCCGGTAGCCGGAGGGGCTCAGCCCCGTCCGGCGCCTGAAGGTTTTCGCGAAATAGCTGGCGCTTTCAAAGCCGCAGCGCTGGCCGATTTCCGCAACGGGCAAATCCGTCCCGTCCAAATACTCCATCGCCTTTGACAGGCGGTACTCAATCAGGTATTCAACCGGCGTGACGCCAAGCCGCTTCTTAAAGCAGCGGATGCACTCGCTTTTGCTCACGCTGGCGGCCGACGCAATCTGCTGAAGGGTCAGAGCCTCGCTGAAATTTGCCTGAATGCAGGAGATCATGCGCTTGAGCCTCTCTTCGCTCGCGTCTCCCGCGCCGCCCTTTTCCGCCGTATTCCGGTTAAGGTGGAGAACCATCTCCCGCCAGGCCTGCACCAGAAGCGACTGGGCGGAAAGCTCAAACCCGTAGGGCCGCTCCTGAAAAAGGCCGTAAAGCTGAGCCAGCAGCGCCAGCATCTCCCTCTGCCAGGGGATGTCCTGTCTGAGCGTTAAGCAGTGCAGGCGCCTGTCCTGCGCGACCGGCAGGACGTACTTTTGGTAAACGATGCTCTCCACGCCGTAAGACAGGATTGCCGGGCTGAAAACGAGGGAAAAGGCCATCGCGTTTTCATGGCCGGCGGCGGGCCTTATTGCGTGCAGCCGCCCGGCGTTGATGAAAACACCCTCTCCTTGCCCCAGCCGGATTTTCGCCTCCCCCACGCTGTATTCAATTTCGCCCCGCAGCACGCAGGAAAACTCAAGCTGCTTGTGCCAGTGCCAGTTGATGTGCCCGAGAGGGAGACTGCGAAAATCGTCCAGATAAAGCCGCATCGGGAAATCGTATCCGCCGTAATCATTGAGGGACTGCAGGGAGCTGTCCGTTGAGATGGCCTGCCGGTTCATGCCGCCCATTCCTTTGCAAAGTGGTAATATTGTTATATTTTATGAGTATTCTTTTCTATTTTAGTCGGTTCGGCTGCGATATAATTATATCGTTCATCTGACCATTACACAAGGAAAAGGAGACGCTCAATCGTGCGCAGCTTCTTGCGGACAAAACTTGCCTGCTACGTTTCGTACTTTACCCAGGGCATCGTCATGAATTTGACGGCCGTCCTCTTCGTCCCCCTGCAGACCCTCTACGGGTTTACATACACCCAGCTGGGGACGCTGGTGTTTATCAATTTCGTCTTTCAGCTCCTCGCGGACGTGGTCTTTTCAAAGCCGCTCGACCGGTTCGGATTCAAGGCTTTCTCGCGCCTTGCTCCCCTGACGTGTTTTCTAGGCCTTGCCCTCTTCGCGTCGGTTCCCAGCTGGGCGGGGCGCTTTACGTTTGCCGGCCTGTGCGTCGCCACCGCCATCTTCTCCGCTTCGCTTGGGATTTGGGAAGTCATTCTCAGCCCCATCATCAACGGCCTGCCGGGCGAACACAAGGAGTCGTCCATGGCGATTCTCCACTCCTTCCTCGCCTGGGGGATGATTGCGGGCATCGCGGGGACGACCCTCCTGCTCAAGGTCTTCGGCGCCCGCGGATGGCAGCTTATCGTCCTGATCTGGTCGATCCTGCCGCTTATTAACCTCATCCAGTTCTGGGGCGCGCCCCTGCCCTCCACGAAGCCGCAGGAACAGCTGATGAAGACAAGATCGCTTCTTAAAAACAGGGTCTTCATCCTCTCGTTTTTGGCCATTTTCTTCGGCGCCGCCGCGGAAATTACCCTGATGCAGTGGATTTCCACCTTCCTTGAGCGGGGCACCGGCATGTCGAAGCTGGCGGGGGACCTGCTGGGCCTGTGCGGATTTGCCCTGTGCTTCGGCCTGGGGCGGCTCGTTTTCAGCATCTTCGGCAAAAAGTGGGACACCCATAAGCTGATGATTTACGGCTCGGCCGCGGCGGCGGCGTGTTATCTTGTCGTCGCCCTTTCCCCTTCGACGGCGCTGACCGTTTTCGCCTGCTGGGTTGCCGGCGCCGCCACCTGCCTGCTCTGGCCGGAGACGCTCGTGGTGGCCGCTTCCGCCCTGCCCGCGGCGGGCGCCGCCCTTTTCGGCCTGCTCGCCGCGGCGGGCGACCTGGGCACCGCCATCTCCTCATTCCTGGTGGGAACGGCGGCGGATTTGCTCGCTCCCCTTGTGCCCGACAGCTTTTCCATATCGGCGGAACAGTTCGGCCTGCGCGCGGCGGTGCTTTTAGGCTGCGTGCTGCCGATCCTCTCCGTCGTGTTTCAGGTGCTATTAAAGCGCGGCGTCGCAAGGGCAAAAAATGAGTAGGCTTGCCTCATGCAAAAGACTCCAAAAACTCTTAGGATGCAAAAAGGGTATTGCACCGTTTCGATGCAATACCCTTTTTTCATGCTGTTTGGCTTAAAGCGCTTTCCCTGCGTTTAATTTCCTTCCTGGATGGCCGCCTGCGCCGCGGCAAGGCGGGCGATCGGCACGCGGAAGGGCGAGCAGGAGACGTAGTTGAGGCCGATCTTGTGGCAGAAGATGACGGAGGACGGGTCGCCGCCGTGCTCGCCGCAGATGCCGAGCTTAATGTCGGGGCGCGTCTGCTTGCCGAGCTTTACGGCCATCTCCATCAGCTTGCCGACGCCCACCTGGTCGATGCGGGCGAACGGATCGGACTCGAAAATCTTCTTGGAGTAGTACGCGTCGAGGAACTTGGCCGCGTCGTCGCGCGAGAAGCCGAAGGTCATCTGGGTGAGGTCGTTCGTGCCGAAGGAGAAGAATTCGGCTTCCTTGGCGATCTCGTCGGCCGTGAGGGCGGCGCGCGGGATTTCAATCATCGTGCCGACATAGTAGCGCATCGAAATGCCGGCTTCCTTGATGAGCGCGTCGGCCGTCTCGCAGACGATTTTCTTAACGAACTTGAGCTCCTTGGCCTCGCCGACAAGCGGAATCATAATCTCGGGCTCGATTTTCCACTCCGGATGGCGCCTCTGGACGTTGATGGCCGCCTTGATGACGGCGCGCGTCTGCATGACGGCGATTTCCGGATATGTAATCGTCAGGCGGCAGCCGCGGTGGCCCATCATCGGGTTAAACTCGTGGAGCGAGGTGATAACCGCCTTGATCTGGGCGACGGTCTTGCCTTTCGCCTCGGCCAGCGCCCTGATGTCTTCCTCTTCCGTCGGGACAAACTCGTGCAGCGGCGGGTCAAGGTAGCGGATGGTGACCGGCAGGCCCTCCATCGCCTCGTAGATGCCCTCGAAGTCGGCCTGCTGCATGGGCTCGAGCTTGGCAAGCGCCTTTTCGCGCTCTTCCACCGTGTCGGAGAAAATCATCTCGCGGAAGGCCGGGATGCGGTCTTCGTTGAAGAACATGTGCTCCGTGCGGCACAGGCCGATGCCTTCGGCGCCGAATTTCTTCGCCTGCCTGGCGTCGCGCGGCGTGTCGGCGTTCGTGCGCACCTTGAGCTTTCTGTATTTGTCGGCCCACGCCATGATGCGGCCGAACTCGCCGCTGATGGTCGCGTCCGTCGTGGCGATGGCTTCGCCGTAGATGTTGCCGGTGGAGCCGTCGAGGCTGATCCAGTCGCCTTCCTTGAAGACGCGCCCGCCCAGCTCGAATGTCTTGTTCTCCTCGTCCATCTTGATGGCGCCGCAGCCGGCCACGCAGCAGATGCCCATGCCGCGGGCGACGACGGCCGCGTGGGACGTCATGCCGCCGCGGACGGTGAGGATGCCCTGCGCGGCGACCATGCCCTCGATGTCCTCGGGGGACGTCTCAAGGCGCACGAGGATGACCTTTTCGCCGCGGGCGGCCCACGCCTTGGCGTCGTCCGCCGTGAAGACAACGCGCCCTGTGGCGGCGCCGGGCGACGCGGCGAGGCCCTGCCCGATGGGCTTGGCTTTCTTGAGCGCTTCGTCGTCAAACTGCGGGTGGAGCAGCGAGTCGAGGACTTTCGGGTCGATCATCAAAACGGCCTGCTTTTCGTCGATGAGGCCTTCGTCCACAAGGTCGCACGCGATTTTCAGCGCGGCCCGGGCCGTCCTCTTGCCGTTACGCGTCTGGAGCATGAAAAGTCTACGGTCTTCAATGGTAAACTCCATGTCCTGCATGTCGCGGTAGTGCTTTTCGAGCTTGTCGCAGATTTCGACGAACTGCTCGTAGACCTCGGGCATGATCTCTTTAAGCTGGTCGATGGGCTGCGGCGTGCGGATGCCGGCGACGACGTCCTCGCCCTGCGCGTTGAGAAGGAATTCGCCGAAGATTTTCTTTTCGCCCGTCGCCGGGTTGCGGGTGAAGGCGACGCCCGTGCCGGACGTGTTGCCGAGGTTGCCGAAGACCATTTCCTGGACGTTGACGGCCGTGCCCCACCAGCTGGGGATGTCGTTGAGGCGGCGGTAGACGATGGCGCGCTCGTTGTTCCAGGAGCGGAAAACGGCCTTGACGGCGCCCATGAGCTGCACTTTCGGGTCGCGCGGGAACTCGCTGCCCGTGCTCTCCTTGTACTCTTTCAGGAACATCTCGGCCAGCTCGCGGAGGTCTTCCGCCGTCAGCTCCGTGTCGTGCTGAACGCCGCGCTTTTCCTTCATCTCGTCGATGAGTTCCTCAAAGTGCTTCTTGCCGACGCCCATGACGACGTCCGAATACATCTGGATAAAGCGCCTGTAGCAGTCGTAAGCCCAGCGCGGGTTGCCGGACTTCCTGGCCATGACTTCGACGACCTGTTCGTTGAGTCCGAGGTTGAGAATGGTGTCCATCATGCCGGGCATCGACGCCCTCGCCCCCGAGCGCACGGAGACGAGAAGCGGCTTTTCGGAGTCGCCGAACTTCTTCCCGGTCATCTCCTCGAGTTTGTTCACATACACCATGATCTCTTCTTCAATCTCGGGCGCAATCGTTTCGCCGTCTTCGTAGTAGCGGGTGCACGCTTCGGTGGTCACCGTGAAACCGCGCGGGACCGGCAAACCGAGATTCGTCATTTCGGCAAGGTTTGCTCCCTTACCGCCAAGGAGCTCCCTCATATTGCCGTTGCCCTCGGAGAAGAGGTATACATACTTTTTGCTCACAAAAATCCTCCTAAGATTAAACTCCGGTGCAAGCCGAATGAGAATTTTACAATAAATTATAGCACCAGGCCTGTGTCAAAAACAACAAGGGGCAAAAAACATCATTTAATTTTACAGTATTTCAGTTTGAAAATACCGTTTTTTCCGGCGTTTTATGGCAAAATCAGACTGAAAACCAGGCCCTATTTGCCGACGCAGAAACGCTCGAAAATGCGCGATATGGTATCTTCCTTTACGGTGCGCCCCGTAATCTCGCCAAGCGCTGTCATCGCCTCCTCCAGATCATACAGAACAGCGTCGGGCGTGTACCCGGCGTCGAGCGCGCGCCGCGCCTGCCCCACGGAATAAAGCGCACGACGGACGGCGTCGGCCTGCAGGGCGTTGGTGAGGACTTCGCCGTCCGGCTGCAGCCGCCCTAAGCCGTAAAGGTCTTCGACGGCCTTTTTCAGTTCCTCCGTCCCCTGCCCCGTTTTGGCCGAGACAAAAACGGGCACGCCGAGGGCCTTTTCAATCTCCGCCGTCTCAATCCGGCGCGGCAGATCCGATTTATTGACAACCGCGATGCACCGCCGCGCGCCGGCGGCGGCGTCCATGACGGCGCGGTCGTGCTCTGAAAGCGGCTCGGAGCCGTCAAACACGGCCAGGACGAGCGCCGCCGACTCCGCCGCCGCCTTCGAGCGCTCCACGCCGAGCCGCTCAATCTCGTCGCGCGTGTCGCGAAGGCCCGCCGTGTCCGTCAGGCGCAGCACGACGCTGCCGAGGCGCACCCGCTCCTCGATGGTGTCCCGCGTCGTGCCCGCGTAGGGCGAGACGATGGCGCGGTCGTACCCGGCGAGGGCGTTGAGGAGCGACGATTTGCCCACGTTCGGCCGCCCGATAATCGCCGTCACAACGCCGTCCTTCAGGACGCGGCCGCTCTCGTACGTGCCGTGCAACCGCTCAAGCTGCGCCTCGATGCGCCCGAGCGTCTCCTTGTACTGCGAGAGGAGAAACGGCTCGATGTCCTCGTCCGGATAGTCGATGACGGCAAAATAGTGCGAGCGGATGTCGAGGAGGCCTGAGTAAATCTCCTCGATTTTCCGCCCGACGGCGCCTTTGAGCTGACCCAGGGCGTTTCGCGCGGCGATTTCCGTCTGCGCGTCGATGAGGTCGATGACGGCGGCGGCCTGCGATAAGTCCATCTTCCCGTTGAGGAAGGCGCGCTTTGTAAACTCGCCGGCCAGCGCCTGACGCGCGCCGGCCTTAAAGAGCGCCCTGAGCCCTTCCGCCAGCACGACGGGCGAGCCGTGGCAGTGCAGCTCCGCCGTGTTCTCCCCCGTATAACTATGGGGCGCGCGGCTGATTGTGCACAGGCACAGGTCGATGGCCGCCCCGTCCGCCCCGATGAGCTCTCCGTAGACAAGGCGGCCGCTCTCGTATTCGTCTATGCTCCGCCCGCTTTTCGGCCGGAAGACTTTCGAGACGATGCCGATGGCGTCGTCCCCGCTGACGCGGATGACGCCAATCGCCGATATGCCGCCGCCCGTTGCCACAGCGGCGATCGTGTCAGCCATTTTGTTCCCTCGCTTCCCGCCCGCGGCTGTATGCCGCGGGCATCATACATACCGCTGTGCGGACGATTGAAGGCGCGGGCTTAAAAGCCCGCGCTAAAACACAGCGGCACGGGCAGAGGCCATAAGCCGCTGCCCGCGCTTTGTCTTGCAGTTAAATCGGGAGGATTCCGCGCTTCTTTCGCGGCAGGACGCGTTTGACCGCCGCGACAATCTCCTCCGCCGTAAGCCCGTACTCCTTCTTCAGCCAGTCCTCCGTCCCGACCTGGCCGAACCTGTCCTTGACGCCGACCATCTCGACGGGGACGGGGTGCGTGGCGCACACGGCCTCGCTGACGGCCGAGCCGAGCCCCCCGTAGATGTTGTGGTTTTCCGCCGTGACGATGGCGCGCGTCTCCCGCGCGCACCTCTCCACGAGCTCAACGTCGACGGGCTTGATCGTGAACATATCCACCACGCGGGCCATAATGCGCTCTTCCTTGAGCATATCCGCCGCGCGGAGCGCTTCGGCGACCATGATGCCGCTGGCGATAATGGTCACGTCCTTCCCGTCCCGGAGGATATTGCCCTTGCCGATTTCAAAGGTCGAGCCTTCCTCGTATATGGCCGTGACGTTCTTGCGCGCCATGCGCAGGTAGTGCACGCCGTAGATGCCCGCCACCTGGCGCACGATATCGGCGACCATGACGGGGTCCGTCATCTCGATGATCGTAATCTCCGGAATGGAGCGCAGCACGCCGACGTCCTCGAAGGGCATGTGCGTGCCGCCGTTGTACGTGGCGGTGACGCCCGGGTCGGAGCCGAGGATTTTCACGTTGAGCTTCGCGTACGCCGCCGAAATCATGACCTGGTCGCACGTCTTGCGCGAGGCGAAGCACCCGAAGCTGTGCGCGAAGGGGATTTTCCCCACGGCGGACAGGCCCGCCGCGATGCCGATCATGTTCGCCTCCGCGATGCCGACGTTGATGGCCCGCTCGGGGAACTTTTTGAAAAACGGCTTCATGCCGGAGGAGCTGACGAGGTCCGCGTCGAGCGCGACGATGTCCTTGTTTTCCTCGGCCAGCGCCATGAGCGTCTCGCAGTAGGCCTCGCGCATCATTTTCGCGGATTTTTCGAGCTTTTCGCGCACCTTAAACATTCGACAGCACCTCCCTCTCCGACTCGGCCAGCGCCTTCGCTTCCTCGAGCCGCGCCGTCACCTCGCGGACGGCGTCTTCAATCTGCTCCTTGGACAGGCTCATGTGGTGGTTGTTCTCAAGCCCCGCGGCAAAGGTGCCGTACCCCTTGATGGTGTCGAGGATAATCACGGACGGGCTGCCCTTGTGGGCTTTCGCGGCCTCGACCGCGTCGAGAATGGCGCCGGTGTCGTGCCCGTCGACCTTCTGGACGAACC
Organism: Clostridiales bacterium; assembly: GCA_012521555.1. Lineage (GTDB taxonomy): Bacteria > Bacillota > Clostridia > Oscillospirales > Oscillospiraceae > Sporobacter. The sequence goes on along the minus strand of JAAYMC010000024.1, from coordinate 34,298 downwards.
AGCCGAAGGCCTTAAACTTCTCACCGATATCGCCCATGTCGAGCACGTCTTTCGTGTACCCGTCAAGCTGCTGCTTGTTGCAGTCGACGAAGGCGATGAGGTTGTCGAGCTTGTGGTGGGCGGCAAACATCGCCCCTTCCCAGACCTGCCCTTCGTTGCACTCGCCGTCGCCCATAATGAGATAAGTGATGCTGTCCGACCCGTTCATGCGGTTGCCGAGCGCCATGCCGATGGCGGCGGAGATGCCCTGGCCGAGCGAGCCCGTCGTCATATCGACGCCCGGCGTCTTGTTGCGGTCGCAGTGGCTGGGCAGGCGGCCGCCGCCCTTGTTGAGCTCCGAGAGCATCTCCTTGGGGAAGAAGCCTTTCAGGGAAAGCGTGGCGTAAAGCGCCGGGCCGGCGTGCCCTTTTGACAAAACGAGCCTGTCCCGCCCCTCCCACTGGGGATTAGACGGGTCGCACCTGAGTTCGCACCCGTAGAGCACGGCGAGCGTTTCGACGATGCTCATCGCGCCGCCGATATGCCCCGCGCCGAAGCTCGCGAGCGTCTGGAGCGTCACGAGGCGTATCCCCTCGGCGATCACGCGCAGCTCCTTTGCGCTTTTTCTTTCCATACTGCACCTCATCCTTTAAAATTTAGCTGCCAGTAATACTCTATCTGCCGAAACTCCCTGTACGCGTTTTTCGACTCCTCGGACAGCTCCGCCGTATACTCCCCGTTTTCCCTGAAGTACACGGCCGCGGAGCTGATGACGTCCACATTTTTGCGGAAGTTGTCGGAAATCTGCATCCACGCGTTTCCCGTCCACCCACATTCCTCGAAAAGCTTGTTCATGAGGAAGTTCGGGGAGATGACCCCGCCGTAACCGGTAAAGTCGCGGCCGAGCACCTCTTTCGCCGCGTCGTTGGCCCAGATGATATAGGGCGTGGAGTAGAAGTTGTAAAACCCTTCCGGCGTGGACGTGTCGATGTTCACGCCCAGCTCGTGGTAGACGCTGCACCCGTTGCCGAGCCACGGCTTGTGGTCGCCGAAGAGCACGACGACGACGGGCTCCTCGTCGCTGCGCAGCCAGTCGATGAACTCGTACACCTTCTGCGCCGTGCCGGCGACGCCGGTCAGATAGTTGTTGAGGATATTATACCCCTCGTCAGAGAGATTTCCGCGTCTTAAATACGCTTTTTCGCCCGTGTAATCCGTGGGATACGGGCCGTGGTTTTCGTACGTTAAGTTGTACATGAAGTACGGGGTGGATTTGTCGCGCCTGGAGTAGAGCTCCTTGATGGTCTTGAAGAAAAACTCGTCGGTCCTGTCGGAGCCCTCGTAGTCTTCGAGGAAGTAGTAGCTGTCAAACCCGAGATTTGCGTGCACCGTCTGGCGGTCATAATACCAGTTGTTGCCGGCGTGGTACCCTTCCGCGTAGTACCCCTGCTCCTTGAAGAAGCGCACGTAGCTGTTCGTCGGGTGCTGGAAGTCCTTGAGGTGGACGAAGCCCGTCATGAACTTGCGCTCGGTGTCGATGGTGTTGCCGCCGAACGTGCTGACGATGAGACTGCCGTAGACGGACTCCTGCTGCAGCGCGTGCCACGGGGCGAAGACGTCCTCGGTGAAGTCGATGGCGTCAAACTCCGTCAGGTCTGCAAACGACTCGAGCATGATGGCCACGACGTTGACTTTCTTGTCCTCGGGAATGACGCCGTCCTCGTAAGACGCAAGCGTCTCGGCGGCCTTGTCGCGCCAGCCGGGCTCGAAGTCGCGCGTCTCCTCGTCGACGAAGTGGTAGATGAACGGATATGTAAATCCGCGCGCGATCATCATCTCGGCGTTGGACCACTTGTTCACGCCTTCCATGATTTCCATGGAGTTGTAAAGGTCGGCGTCCGTGTACGCCGTCATGTAGAGGACGACGCTAAAGACAGCCATGGCGGCGCCCACGCCGCCGCGGAAAGCGGGGCGCGGCCTGTACCGCAGGAAGTAAAAGGCGAAAACCGTCGCGGCGATGAGATAAAAGACGGCCACCCATACCTTCCAGTTAAAGTTGAGCGTGTAGTTCGGGAGGAACTTGAGCGCCTCCCCCGTGAGCAGGAAATCGGTGGGGATGAGCGGGTCCCCGCGCAGCTGGCACTTAAAGAAGCTCACAAGGGCGAGCAGTTCCATGACTAAAGACGTGCCAAAAAAGGCAATCCACGCGCGGCCGACTGCCGCGTAAAGCAGAAATGCGATGAGTACGGCGGGCAGCACGTTGAGGACGACAAGCAGCGGCTGGTTGAAATACGCCCAGAACATCGGCAGCCCGAAATACGACGCGCCGAGCAGGAGCGTGACAAAACCTGTCCCCAACGACAGTATAAAGAGGCCGATTATGGTAAGCGCGGGTTTCTCCGCGACCTTGCGCTGAAAGCTCTTAAGCTTGCTGCAGCTGCTTTTTGATTCCTGTTCCACCTGTTCCATTAGAACTGAAGCATCTCCTCAAGATACGCCTCGATGGCGTCAATCTTAATGCGCTCCTGCTTCATCGTATCGCGGTCGCGCACGGTGACGCAGCCGTCCTGTTCGGACTCAAAGTCGTACGTCACGCACACGGGCGTGCCGATTTCGTCCTGGCGGCGGTAGCGCTTGCCGATGGAGCCGCTGTCGTCGAAGTCGACGTTAAAGCGCTTCTTCAGGCGCATGTAAATGGCCTCCGCCTGCGGGGAGAGTTTCTTGGAAAGCGGCAGCACCGCGCACTTAAACGGCGCGAGCACCGGGTGCAGGTGCAGGACGACGCGCACGTCGTTTTTCTCCGCGTCGAGGACTTCCTCGTCGTAGGCGTCGATGAGGAACGCCAGCGTCACGCGGTCGACGCCGAGGGACGGCTCGATGACGTACGGGATATACCTCTCGTTCGTCTCCTGGTCGAAGTACTCCATGCTCTCGCCGGACACCTTCTGGTGAGAGCTGAGGTCAAAGTCCGTCCTGTCCGCGACGCCCCACAGCTCGCCCCAGCCGAACGGGAAGAGGAACTCAAAGTCCGTCGTGGCCTTGGAGTAGTGCGAGAGCTCTTCCTTTTCATGGTCGCGCAGGCGGATGTTCTCGTCCTTCATGCCGAGGCTCAGGAGCCACTTGTGGCAGAAGTCGCGCCAGTAGTCAAACCACTCGAGGTCCGTGCCCGGCTTGCAGAAGAACTCCAGCTCCATCTGCTCGAACTCGCGCGTGCGGAACGTGAAGTTGCCGGGCGTAATCTCGTTGCGGAAGGACTTGCCGATCTGGCACACGCCGAAGGGGATCTTCCTGCGCGTCGTGCGCAGGATGTTCTTGAAGTTGACGAAGATGCCCTGCGCCGTCTCGGGGCGGAGGTAGATGAGCGAAGCGGAGTCCTCCGTCACACCCTGGAACGTCTTGAACATGAGGTTGAACTTGCGGATGTCCGTAAAGTCCTTCGCGCCGCAGTTCGGGCAGGAGACGCCCTTCTCGCGGATGTACTGGATCAGCTCGTCGTTGCCCATCTTCTCGACGACGACGCCTTCCACGCCGTTTTGCTTGTTCCATTCTTCGACAAGCTTGTCGGCCCGGTGGCGCGTTTTGCAGGATTTGCAGTCGATGAGCGGGTCGTTGAACGTCGCGACGTGTCCCGAGGCAACCCACACCTGCGGGTTCATCAGAATGGCGGCGTCCAGCCCGACGTTGTACGGGCTTTCCTGGACGAATTTCTTCCACCACGCGCGTTTAACGTTATTTTTCAGTTCCACGCCGAGCGGGCCGTAGTCCCACGTATTGGCGAGACCGCCGTAAATTTCGCTGCCGGCGTACACAAAACCGCGCCCCTTGCAGAGAGCGACAATTTTGTCCATCGTTTTTTCTGTATTTTTCAGCATGTTTTCCTCCCACATCTGCAGCGAAAACACCTACAGGATACTGTGTGTTTTGTGCAGGATACATATTTACTTATTATACCCTTTCCACATACCTTGTCAATTGCCGTAACTCCCAAATCCGACCATTTCCTGCGTCTTGCATTTTATTTTCCTTTTTCGTAAAATGTATTGTTACCGTTTGGGACGATACCATTCGGCCTTATTGCTTTGCACCAAAGGAGGCGGGCGACAATGCGCTACTTTGCGGGAGAATACGACGTCGCCGTCATCGGCGCCGGCCACGCCGGCATCGAGGCGGCGCTCGCCTGCGCGCGGCTCGGCCTGAAAACAATCTGTTTTACGCTCAATCTTGACGCCGTCGGCAACATGCCGTGCAACCCCTCTATCGGAGGCACCGCGAAGGGCCATCTCGTCCGGGAGCTTGACGCCCTCGGCGGCGAAATGGCAAAAGCGGCGGACAAGGCGTGCATCCAGTTCCGCATGCTCAACCGCGGCAAGGGGCCGGCCGTCCACTCCCTTCGGGCGCAGGCCGACCGGCGCGAATACCAGAAAATCATGAAAAACACGCTTGAGCGCCAGGAAAACCTCACCCTGCGCCAGGCGGAAGTCGTCGATATCGAGACGGAAAACGGCGCCGTCTCCGCCGTTGTGACGCACACGGGCGCGGTCTTTAAGGTCAGGGCCGCCGTCGTCTGCTCCGGCACGTACTTAAGAGGCCGCACCATCATCGGCGACGTCATCCGCGAAGGCGGGCCGGACGGGATGTTCGCCTCCGTGCCGCTTGGCCAGCGGCTGCGCGATATGGGGCTCTCCCTGCGCCGCTTTAAGACGGGCACGCCGATGCGCCTGAACGGCCGCACCATCGATTACTCGAAAATGGAAGTCCAGCCCGGGGACGACGACCCCGTCCCCTTCTCTTTCCAGACGACGGAAAAGCCGGTAAACAAAGCCGTCTGCTACCTCACATATACGACCGAGGAGACGCACAGAATTATACGCGAAAACCTCCACCGCAGCCCGCTCTACTCGGGCGTCATCGAAGGCGTCGGCCCGCGGTACTGCCCGTCCATCGAGGACAAGGTCGTCCGCTTCGCCGATAAAAAGCGCCACCAGCTGTTCATCGAGCCGATGGGGCTCGGGACGGACGAGGTGTACGTGCAGGGATTTTCCTCCAGCCTGCCGGAGGACGTACAGCTTCAGATGATGCGCACCATTCCCGGCCTTGAGCACGCGGAGATGATGCGCTGCGGCTACGCCATCGAGTACGACTGCATCGACCCCCTCGAGCTGCTGCCCACCCTTGAGACGAAGAAAATCAAGGGGCTTTACGGCGCAGGGCAGTTTAACGGCACTTCCGGCTACGAGGAGGCGGCCGTCCAGGGGTTTGTCGCCGGCGTCAACGCGGCGCTGAAAATCCTTGGCCGCGAGCCGATGATTTTGCGGCGCGACGACGGCTATATCGGCACGCTCATCGACGACCTCGTGACGAAAGGCACGGAAGAGCCGTACCGCATGATGACGTCCCGCTCGGAATACCGCCTGCTGCACAGGCAGGACAACGCCGACTTCCGCCTCGCGCACATCGGCCGGCGCATCGGGCTCGTCTCCGAGGAGCAGTACCGGCGCGTCGTGGAAAAATACGAGGCCGTCGAGCGGGAAGTCAGGCGCCTTGAAAAGACGTTCATCGCGCCTTCGCCGGAGCTTGCCGCTTTCCTCACGGCGCGCGGCACGGCGGCGCCCGCGTCCGGCGTGAGCCTCGCCTCGTTGCTGCGCCGCCCGGAGCTCGATTACTTCAGCCTTGCCCCGTTCGACGCCGCCCGCCCGGAGCTTCCCCGCGCCGTGTGCGAGGAGGTCGAAATCATGATCAAGTACGAGGGGTACCTCAAAAGGCAGGCGCGCCAGATCGAGGAGCTGCGGCGGATGGAAAACGTCCCGCTGCCGCCGGACATCGACTACAACACCCTGCCGGGGCTGCGCATCGAGGCGCGGCAGAAACTCTCGCGCATCCGCCCGCTGAATCTGGGACAGGCCTCGCGCATCTCCGGCGTCTCCCCCGCCGATATCGCGGCTCTGATGATTTATTTGGGAAAAGCATAATCTGGAAATAATGCTTTACAAGCGGCAAGCGGTGTGTTAGAATACAATCGCTTTTGTAAATCCCGGGTCTTAGTTTCGGGATACAGCCGGTTTTCTCCGGTGCCTTTCCGCCCGTTACTCAGCCCGAGGAAATCTCATCAAAGAAAGGAACCTAGCATGATCACCAAGGAACAAAAATCCGCCGTTATCGAGGCATTCCGCCAGCATGAAACAGACACCGGCTCGCCGGAAGTGCAAATCGCCATTCTGACCGAGCGCATCAACCAGCTGACGGAACACCTCCGCGTCCACAAGAAGGACAATCACAGCCGACTCGGTATGTACAAGCTGATCGGCCGCCGCCGCAACCTGCTCGACTACCTCGCTAAAAAAGACATCGAGCGCTACAGAGCCTGTATCCAAAAGCTCGGCATCAGAAAATAAAGTTGCCAAACGGGGCTGATCTGTGCGTGTTATGCGTATCAGATCAGCCCTCTTACGCTATACTATGTTTGGGCAAACCGTTCGTCCTGTATATGTGGAGTAGCAGTTTCGTAGCAGTTGAAAATGGATCCGAACGCTCCTTCGGGTGTATTTTCAAATGCTAAGGGATTGCCGCTCCTCATACAAGACGAACGCCGTTTTTGTAGAAAGGAGCATCCATTAAAAGTGATTATCAGCAAGAGAGAATTCCCGAACCACAAAGTCTATTCCATGACGCTCGCCGGCCGCCCGCTTACGCTGGAAGTCGGCAAACTCGCGGAACTGGCCAACGGCTCCGTCTTAGTCCGCTACGGCGAGACGACCGTCCTCGTCACGGCGACGGCGTCGCCCCGCCCCAAGGCCGGCATCGACTATTTCCCGCTGTCCGTCGACTTTGAGGAAAAAATCTACGCCGTCGGCCGCATCCCCGGCGGGTATCTCCGCCGCGAAGGCCGTCCGTCCGAGCGCGGCATCCTCGCCGCGCGCATGATCGACCGCCCGATGCGCCCGCTCTTCCCCAGCGACCTGCGCAACGACGTGGTCATCACCTGCACTGTCCTGTCCAACGACTACGACAACTCCCCCGAAATCGCCGCGATGATCGGCGCGTCGGCCGCCGTGAGCATTTCGGACATCCCCTTCTCCCCGAAGGCCGGCCCCATCGGCGCCGTCGCTTTGGGCCTTAAGGACGGCAAGTATATCATCAACCCCACGTCCGAAGAGCGCAAGACGAGCGAAATGTACTGCACCATCGCCGCGACGATGGAGAAAATCGTCATGATTGAAGCCGGCGGCAAGGAAATCCCCGAGGATGTGATGCTGGGTGGCATCATCTACGCCCACGAGGCCATCAAGCCCATCATCCAGCTCATTAACCAGATGGTGGCCGAAGTCGGCAAGCCGAAGTTTGAGTACGAAAAGGCGCCCTTCAACGAAGAACTGTTCAATAAGCTCGTGGAAGGCTACCTCGACGACGTCCGCTACGCCATGGACACGGACGACAAGAACGTCCGCGAGGAGCGCATGAACGCCATCGTGGACAAATGGCTCGAGCAGTACGGCGAGGAATACCCCGAAATCAACGAGCAGCTCAACGAAATCATCTACCGGATTCAGAAAATCGTGGTCAAGGAGTGGCTGCTTCAGGGCAAGCGCGTCGACGGGCGCCGCATGAACGAAATCCGCCCGATCTCCTGCGAAGTCGGCGTCGTCCCGCGCGTCCACGGCTCCGGCCTGTTCACGCGCGGCCAGACGCAGGTCCTCTCCATCGTCACCCTCGGCACCGTGTCGGACGCGCAGCGGCTTGACACAATCTTCGAGGAAGAGAGCAAGCGCTTCATGCACCACTACAACTTCCCCGCCTTCTCCGTCGGCGAGGCGCGGCCGAGCCGCTCGCCCTCCCGACGCGAATACGGGCACGGCGCCCTCGCGGAAAAGGCCATCGAGCCGGTGCTGCCCTCCATGGAGGAGTTCCCCTACACCATCCGCATCGTCTCGGAGGTCCTCTCCTCCAACGGCTCGACGTCGCAGGGCTCCATCTGCGGCTCCACGCTCGCGCTCATGGACGCCGGCGTGCCGATTAAGGCCCCCGTCGCCGGCATCTCCTGCGGCCTGATTACCGAGGGCGACAAGTGGACCACCTTCATCGACATCCAGGGCGTCGAGGACTTCCACGGCGAAATGGACTTCAAGGTCGGTGGCACGAAGAAGGGCATCACCGCCATCCAGATGGACCTAAAAAACGACGGCCTGACGTACGAGATCATCAAGAACGCCCTTGAAATAACGCGGGAGGCGCGCATTGAAATCCTCGACAAGTGCATGCTCCCCGTCATCCCCGCGCCGCGGAAGGAACTGGCCCCCACCGCGCCGAAGATCATCACCATGAAGATTCACCCGGACAAAATCCGCGAAGTCATCGGCACGGGCGGCAAGGTCATCCAGAGGATTGTGGCCGACACGGGCTGCAAAATCGACATCGAGGACGACGGCAGCGTCTTCATCGCCAGCTCCGACATCGAGGCCTGCCGCGCCGCGCAGCAAGCCATCGAGAACATCATCTTCGAGCCGGAAGTCGGCAAGCTCTATTACGGCAAAGTCGTGCGCACGATTCCCATCGGCGCCTTCGTCGAGCTGGCCCCCGGCAAGGACGGCATGATCCACATCTCCAAGCTTGAAAACCGCCGCGTCGAGAAGGTCGAGGACGTTCTCAAGGAAGGCGACATGACGTGGGTCAAGGTCACTGACATCGACGAAAAAGGCCGCGTCAACCTCTCCCGGCGCGACGCGCTGCGTGAGCTTCAGGGCCAGACTCAGACACATAAGCCTCAGCCCCAGCCACAGCCTCAGCCGAAGAAGGGGCGCGGCAAGTAAATCCTGCCGTCGGCAGTCCACAAAAGCGAATGAGCAGGCAGGGCGCCCGCCTTGCCTGCTTTCTTTGAGGTGATTTGTTTGTATGAAAAAATAACGCTCCCCAACGGGGTGCGTATCCTCCACGAGCACATCCCGCACGTGCGCTCCTGCTCGCTCGGGCTGTGGGTCGGCACCGGCTCGCGGTACGAAAGCGCCGCCATGAACGGCGCGTCCCACTTCATCGAGCACCTCGTGTTCAAGGGCACTACCACCCGCTCGGCCGCGGAGCTTGCGCGGATGATGGACGGCATCGGCGGCCAGATCAACGCCTTCACCACGAAGGAGTGCACCTGCTTTCACGGCCGCTCCCTTGACCTGCACCTTCCGGAAATGCGCGACGTGCTGTGCGACATGTTCTTCAACGCGCGCTTCGACGAGTCGGACGTGGCAAACGAGCGCGGCGTCATCCTTGAGGAAATCGACATGTACCGCGACACGCCGGAAGACCTCGTCTCCGAGTGCCTTTCCGCCGCCGTCTTCCGCGGCACCCCTCTCGCCCGCCCCATCCTCGGGAAAAAATCAACCCTTGAGCGCATGACGGGCCAGTCCCTCAAGGCGTACATGAAGGCGCAGTACGGCGCCGAGCGCATCGTCGTGGCGCTTTCGGGCAGCTACCCCGCTTCGGAGGTCGACGCGCTGTGCCGGCTGTTTGCCGCCGCCGAGCCGGGCGAGAAAAGCACGTTTACGCCGGCAAAGTACACCCCGTCCTTTACGGTCCGGCGCAAGGCCTTCGAGCAAAACCATCTGAAGCTGGCCTTCCCCGGCGTGCGCGTCACGGATCCGGAGCGCTTTACCCTGCAGCTTCTCTCGGACATCCTCGGCGGCGGGATGAGCTCCCGCCTGTTCCAGACCGTCCGCGAGGAGCGGGGGCTGTGTTACTCGGTCTACTCCTACGGCTCAAGCTACATCGACACGGGACTCTTGTGCGTCTACACGGCGCTCGGCCGCGAGACGGAAAACGAAGCGCTCGCGCTCATCGTCGAGGAAATCAAAAAGATGAAGGCGTACGGCGTGACGGACGAAGAGCTGCGCCGCGCGCGCGAGCAGGTCAAGGCCAACGTCCTGATGGGCCTGGAGTCCACGAACACGCGCATGAACCGCCTCGGGCGGGGCGAGCTGTACTTCGGGCGCGTGATGGAGCCGGACGAAATCATCGCCGCGTACGACGCCGTCACGTCCGAGCGCATCTACGCGCTGGCCCAGCGGACGTTCGATTTCTCGCAGGTATCGTTTTCGGCCGTCGGCAAAACGGAGTCGGCGGAATACTACAAAAGCCGCCTCCAGGAGCTCATGGCCGAGTAAAAAAGGCGGCTTATAGCCGCCTTAGTAGGAAGGAGCGATAGCATGGTCTATGAAATGACGATTGCCGGGTGCCGCCGCGCCCTTCCCCTGTGCCCCATCGGGGACAACCTCATGATCGCGGCGTTTAACCCCTTCGGCGACGTGGAGCTCACCTGCGCGTGCGCGCGGGAGCTTCTGAAAATCGCGCCGGAGTTCGACTATCTCATCGCGCCGGAGGCCAAGGCCATCCCGATTATCCACGAAATGGCCCGTCAGAGCGGGCGCAACACGTACATCGTCGCCCGCAAGGCCAAAAAGCTCTACATGCGGGACGTCTTCGAGGCGGAGGTGCGCTCCATCACCACCGCCGCGGCGCAGCGCCTTTACATAGACGGCGCCGACGCGGAAAAGATGAGGGGGCGGAAAATCGTCATCGTCGACGACGTCATCTCCACGGGCCAGTCCCTTGCGGCCGTGGAGGCGCTGGTGACGAAAGCCGGCGGCATTGTCATGGGGCGCATGGCCGTTTTGGCCGAGGGCGATGCGGTCAAGAGGAAGGACATCCTCTACCTTCACGAGCTGCCGCTGTTTGACGGGTCAGGCAGGCCGCTGCCGGTCTGACCCTTCCGCCGCAGCCCCTGGAAAAATTCCGAGAGCAGCGCGGCGCACTCGGCCTCTAAAATCCCGCCGAAAATCTGCGGCTTGTTCGGCAGGTTTTCCACGAACATATTAAACACGCTGCCGCAGGCGCCGCTGTGCTCCTCGCGGGCGCCGTAGTAGATGCGCGCGAGGCGGGCGTTGATCGCCGCGCCGGCGCACATCGGGCACGGCTCGAGCGTGACATACATAAAGCAGCCGGTCAGCCGCCAGTCATTGAGGGCGCGGCACGCCTGTTCGATGGCTTCTATTTCAGCGTGCGCAAGCGCGCTTTTTTTCTGCTCGCGCCGGTTGCGCCCGCGGCCGATGACGCGCCCTTGAGCGTCCACAATCACGCAGCCGACGGGCACTTCCCCTTCTTCGGCGGCGCGGCGCGCCTCCTCTAAAGCCAGACGCATTCTCGCTTCGTGTTCCATACTTCCTCCACAGGAAAAATCTGCTTACCCTATCCTATCATAACCACTTTGGGGCTGTAAACGTTCAACGCGCCTCCCCTTTGTATACTGTATGGCGAAGCGGGAAATAATGCCTTTATAACACGCTGCTTGAAGCGTAATGGAGGAGGTACTGTATGAACGTTTCGGATCTCATGACCGACGCCGTCGTCACCGTCTCGCCGGACGAGCCGGTGTCCGTCGCCGCTCGGCTGCTCTACCGCCACAACATCGGCGCCATCCCCGTCTGCACGGCGGACGGCCGCCTGCGCGGCATCCTGACCGACCGGGACATCACGCTGCGCTGCGTCGCCACCGATAACGACCCCGACCGCACGACCGTCGGCGAGATTATGTCCCGCTCGCTCGTCACCATCTCGCCGAACGACACCGTCGAGGAGGCGGCCGAGCGCATGGCGCAGGCGCAGGTGCGCCGCCTGCCCGTCGTGGAGGGCGGCAGGCTCGTCGGGATGCTCGCCCTCGGCGATATGGCAAAGACGCACCAGTTTACCATGGAGGCGTCGAAAGCGCTGGCCGAAATTTCGTCAAACGTCAGGAAACGCTAAACCGGAAGAGGACGCACGAAAGCCGTTTTCCGAAAAGGAAACGGCTTTCGTGCGCGCGGGCATTGACAACGCGCAAATGATTATTATAGTATAACGAGGTTAGGGTTCCTTTGTAACCTGATGGAGAAAAAACACAGATCACTTGGTTTTAAGGATGTTTGTTCATGAAAAAATACGGTCTTAACGAACTGCGCGAAATGTTCCTGTCGTTTTTTGAGAGCAAGGGGCATCTGCGCCTTCCGAGCTTTTCTCTCATCCCGCAAAACGATCCGTCCCTTCTTCTCATCAACTCCGGCATGGCTCCCATGAAGCCGTGGTTTACCGGCGAGCAGGAGCCTCCGCGCCGCAGAGTCGTTACCTGCCAAAAGTGTATCCGCACCGGCGACATTGAAAACATCGGCAAAACCGCCCGGCACGGTACATATTTCGAGATGCTGGGCAACTTCTCCTTCGGCGACTACTTCAAGCGCGAGGCCATCAAGTGGAGCTGGGAGTTTCTGACGGAAGTCCTCGGGATTGACCCCTCCCTCCTCTACCCGTCCGTCTACGAGGAGGACGACGAGGCCTTCGAGATCTGGAACAAGGAAATGGGCATCCCCGCCGAGCGCATCTACCGCTTCGGCAAGAAGGACAACTTCTGGGAACACGGCGTCGGCCCCTGCGGGCCCTGCTCCGAGATTTACTTTGACCGCGGACCATCTCGCGGCTGCGGCAAGCCCGACTGCACCGTCGGCTGCGACTGCGACCGGTACATCGAAGTCTGGAACAACGTGTTCAGCCAGTTCTATAACGACGGCAACGGCAACTACACGGAGCTTGCGCAAAAGAACATCGACACGGGCATGGGGCTTGAGCGCCTCGCCGTCGTCTGCCAGGACGTCGAGAGCATCTTCGAGGTCGACACCCTCATGCGCATCACGAACAAGGTCTCGGAGCTGACCGGCGTGCGTTACGGCCAGAGCTACGAGAAGGACGTGTCGCTGCGCGTCATCACGGACCACATCCGCGCCTCCGTCATGCTCATCTGCGACGGCGTCCTCCCCTCCAACGAGGGCCGCGGCTACGTCCTGCGCCGCCTGCTCCGCCGCGCCGCGCGCCACGGCAAGCTCCTGGGCGTTGACGGCGTGTTCCTCAGCGACCTTGCCCTGACCGTCATTGAAGAAAACAAGACGGCGTACCCCGAGCTCCTCGAGCGGCAGGAGACCATCCAGCGCGTCATCCGCGTCGAGGAGGAAAACTTCGCCAAAACCATCGACTCCGGCATGGCCATCCTCACAAGCCTCATGCGTGAATACAAGGAGCGGGGCGAGACGGTCTTCTCCGGCGAAGACGCCTTCCGCCTGTACGACACGTACGGCTTCCCCATTGACCTGACCGTCGAAATCGTGGAGGAACAGGGCCTTGCGCTCGACCGCGAGGGCTTTGACAAGCTCATGCAGCAGCAGCGCGAGCGCGCCCGCGCCGCCCGCGCCGCCCTCGGCGACGCATGGGCGACTCTCGATCTGGGCCTTGACGCCACCCCCACCCTCTTTACAGGCTATGAGACCATGAAGGACACCGGCAAAGTCCTCGCCATCGTGTGCGACGGGGCCGTGTGCGACGCCGTCGCCGGCGGCGAGGAGGCCATTTTGGTCCTCGACCGGACGCCGTTTTACGCCGAACAGGGCGGACAGGCCCCGGACTTCGGCACCATTTCCGCCGGGCACAGCGTCTTTAAGGTCACAAACGTGCAGAAGAACAAAGGCGGCAAGTTCCTGCACTACGGGACGGTCCTCACCGGCTCCTTCGCCGTGGGCGACGCCGTCACGGCGGAAATTGACATTAGCCGCCGCCACGCCATCATGCGCGCGCACTCGGCCACGCACCTGCTCCACAAGGCGCTGAAGACCGTCCTCGGCGGGCACGTCCAGCAGGCCGGCTCCCTTGTCGAGCCGGACCGCCTGCGCTTCGACTTTACCCACTTTGCCGCCATGACGCCGGAAGAGCTCCGCGAAGTCGAGCGCCTCGTCAACGCGGCGATTCTGGAGGGCTACCCCGTCAATATCGAGGAAATGCCCCTCGACGAAGCGAAAAAGCGCGGCGCCACGGCGCTGTTCGGAGAGAAATACGGCGACGTCGTCCGCGTCGTCTCCATGGGCGGCTACTCCATGGAGCTGTGCGGCGGCACGCACCTTGACAATACGGCAAAAGCCGGCGCGTTTGCCATTCAAAGCGAGTTTTCCGTCGCCTCCGGCGTGCGCCGCATCGAGGCCACCGTCGGCGAGGCGACGCTCGAGAGCTTAAAGGATTCCCGCGACGCCGTCCACAGCCTCACCGCGGCGCTCAAAGCCACGAGCGCGTCCGACGCGCTTGTCAAGCTCGAGCAGCTTACGGCGGAGCTCTCCCGCCTGCGCCGCGAGTTCGAGGCCGTCAAAGCCGGCCGCGCCGTCGATGACGCCGCGCGCCTACTTGGCGCGGCGCAGGACGTGTCCGGCCTTAAGGTCATCGCCGCGGAAGTTGACGCGCCCGACGTCCCCGCCCTGCGCACGATGGGCGACGTCCTGCGGGACAAGGAGCCGAAAATCGTCGCCGTCCTCGCCGCGAAAATCGACGGGAAGCTCAGCTTCCTTGCCGTGTGCGGCAAGGAGGCCGTCTCGGCCGGCGTCAAGGCGGGCGACCTTGTAAAGGCCGTCACCGCCGTCACGGGCGGCTCCGGCGGCGGCAAGCCCGACTCCGCCATGGGCGGCGGCAAGGATGCGTCCAGGCTCGGCGACGCGCTCAGGGCCGTCGCGCCCTTCGTCTCGGAAAAGCTCGGCAAATAGTCCGCCGGCAATATAAAGAGGAGGCGCTCATAATGTCCGACTGTATCTTTTGCAAAATCGCGGCGGGAGAGATTCCGTCCAACAAGCTCTATGAAGACGAAAACGTCGTCGCCTTCCACGACATCAGCCCTCAGGCGCCCGTCCACTTCCTCGTGATTCCGCGCGCGCACATCCCGGGCGCCGCGGCCGTCACGCCGGAAAACTCCCATCTCGTCGCAAAGTGCTTTGAGGTCATCGCCATGCTTGCCGAGCGGGAAAACCTCGCCGGGGGCTTTCGCGTCATCACGAACAACGGTGCCGACGCGGGCCAGACGGTCCACCACCTGCACTTCCACGTCCTCGCCGGCAGAAAGCTTGGCGAAAAGCTCCTCCGCGACTGACGCACCAAAACAAAAACCTGATTTAAGGCCCCGCCTTAAATCAGGTTTTTTCTTTTTTGCTCATACCGCCCCTAAAAGGCTTCGACGGCGAAGGAGCGCGCGAGGATGTCCGCCCGGATGGCGCCGGCGCGGAACACGCGGCCCGTGCTTAAGTTGCACATCTCGATGACGGCGGGGTTAAACTGCTCCGGGCTGAGATTAAAGAAGTTGTTGTGCTCGGTTTTGATGTCGACATACGACTTCCCGTACTCCGGCGCCGCGCACGACGGCACCAGCGGGACGATTTTACGCAGCGCATCGTCCTCGTCGCGCACATGAATCTGCGCCACGGCGCCGTAGGAGATGGCGTCGTTCGTGCGGCCGAGCGCGTGCTTCGTCGAGCCCGCGACGGGCGATAAGGGGCACACGGCCATGCCGGAGACGATTTTCCCGAGGTCGTATTTGAGCCGCCTGAGCTTAAACAGCGCCGTCTCCAGCGCGCGGGCGGCCACCTGCACCGTCCCGGCGACGGACGCCGTCGGCGCGGCGAGGATGTACAGCCGTTCGGGAGAGCACCCGCACTCTCCGGCTACGAGGCGGACGACGTCTTCGTCCGGCAGGCGCGGGCACTCAAGGCAGAGGACGATAACGTCCGTCTCATCCTTGTACTCGAGCTCGCGGAACAGGCTCCCCCGGCAGACGACGGCGCAGGCCGGGCCGGAGCCCATGTACAGCTTCCCGCCGCATTTGATGGGCCAGCCCGCGTACTGGGACGCCATGCAGGCGCGGACCGGATGGTCCGTCGCCACCGAGACGCTCGGCCAGCGGTAGCCCTCGTAATCGGCCCAGATGAGCGTCACGTCCGCAAGGCCGCCGAGGCACGCGCGGGCCAGCAGCAAGCCGGCCTCAAAGCCGCCTTCGGCGTGCACGCCGCAGTCGAGGACGGTCGCCCCGCCGACGTTTATTTCATTCGAGGACATTGCCTCATATCTATCGACATTGCGCCCAGAAGTCTCAGTGTTTGCCATATATGGGGGCAGGCTTGCGCCTGTCCTCATTTTTAATGATTACTATTATGTCATCGTATTATGGTGGTGATTTTTTCAGCGTATAATAGCGCGCCGATTGTCATAAGCTCCAACTAGAAACATCCGCCTTTCCGCCGCAAGCGGAAAGACTGTTTTTGGAGGGAGAACCATGCGCCGCATGCAGATTATGGGGCTGAAGCTTCCGAAAATCTCAAACCGGAAGATAAAAACAGCGCTGCTTACCGCGCTCGCCACCGTTTTGATTTTCACGGCCGTCAACTCCCCGGCCATCGTGGGCGTGTCGGCGACAAAGCGGGAGCTGCCGATTTACTGCGTCAAGCGGGACAACAAGGCCGTTTCGCTTACTTTCGACGCGGCTTGGGGCAACGAGGACACCGAGGAGCTGATTGATATTCTCGCCAAATACAACGTGAAAGCCACGTTTTTCGTCGTGGGCTTCTGGGTGGACAAATACCCCGAGTCCGTTAAAGCCCTGCACGACGCCGGGCACGAGGTGATGAACCATTCCAACGACCACGCGCACTTCTCGCGCCTGTCCACCGACCAGATTATCAGCAACGTCACAAAGTGCAACGAAAAAATCGCCGCCGTCACGGGCGTGACGCCCACCCTCTTCCGCTGCCCCTACGGCGAATACGACGACCACGTGATTAAAGCCCTGACTTCCATGGGCATGTACACGATCCAGTGGGATGTCGACAGCCTGGACTGGAAGGACCTGACGGCCGACCAGATTGTCCAGCGCGTCACGTCCCGCGTGCAGCCGGGCAGCATCGTGCTCTTCCACAACGCGGCGAAGAACACGCCCGCCGCCCTGCCGGCAATCATCGAGTACCTGCTGGCAAACGGGTATCAGATTGTGCCGGTATCGGAGCTGCTGCTCAAGGGCGAGTACACCATCGACCACACGGGGCGCATGATCCCGGCGGGATAAGCGCGCCGCCCCGCTTTCAGCCCAATCACACCCAGACACACACAGGACCCGGTTTGCGAAAGACGCAAACCGGGTCCTTTATATGAAACGCGCTTATTAGCGCGCGCACCTTACGGCGCGAGCGTTACAAAAGAAAGACGTAGCAGGCCGTCATGACGACGACATAGCCCAGCAGCGCGTAAAACCACTTGCCGCCGAACTTATACGTGCGGATGGGCGCCAGATTGAGCGCGAGCAGCGCCATCAGGACGGCGTAGAGGACGGCGGCAAACACCCCGCGCGGGATCAGCCGCTCCAGCAGGAAAATCAGCGCGAGCAGGAGGACGTTGTTGTCCAGCGCAAGCCCCCTGTACGTGTGCTTGTCGATCATCCCGAAGACGTTGAAATAGCCGAGCCGCAGCGCCGCGCCGCCCACGATGAGAAACGCGCCCGGGATGAAGGCGGGTTTGAACTCCCCGAAACTGAGCAGAAAGACGGCCGGAAAGACGCCGAAACTGACGATGTCAATCAGCGAGTCGAGCTGCACGCCCACGGCGCGGTGCTTATCGTCCCTGTCTTTCATCCTTTTGGCGACCATCCCGTCCAGCCAGTCGAAGACGACGGCCCACAAAACGCCCACGAGGGCATAGTGAAACTGCCCGCGGATTGCAAAATAGACGCCGAGAAACGAGCAGAGCAGCCCCGCGAGGGAACAGAGATTGGGTATGTCTGCCAGGAAGTGCAGCATTGTGTACTCTTTTTCTTTTTTCTCCATCATGCCATGACCTCTATCCGCTCATGCCGAGATTGTACTGCCTGACCCGGCCGGACTGCCCGAGGACCTTGCTCAAGGCGGCGGCAAGACGGCTGTTGTCTTCCCGCGTTCTGACGGCCACGCGGATATACTCGCCGCTGATGCCCTTTTTGCCGCCAAGGTCCTTTATCAGGATGTTATGCTCGCACAGCAGCGTCTCGGCGAGCTTTTCCGCCGAGCACCCGCCCAGGACTTCGCACAGGACGAAGTTGGCCTGCGTGGGCAGCACCCTGAGATTCGGGACATGGCGCAGCTTCTCGATAAACTGCCTGCGGACGAGGCGGAATGTCTCAAGGGCCTGGTCGTAATCCTTTTTGTATTTTTCAAAAATCTGCAGGAAGCACTCGGCGATGGAGTTGATGTTCCAGATCGCCACGTCGCTCTTGAGGGAACGAATGAGCTCCTCGTCGGCGCTTGCGGCAATCCCGAGGCGCAGCCCGGGCACCCCGAAGGACTTGGAAATGCTTTTTATCACGACAAGGTTTGTGTTGTCCTGCAAAATCGCCTCCGAGAGCAGGGTCTGCTTTTCCGGCGCGTCACAAAAGTCGACAAACGACTCGTCCACCACAAGCCGGATTCCTCTCTCCCCCGCCCATTTGGCGAGAGCGAGCACCTCGTCCCGGCCGAGCATAAAGCCCGTCGGGTTGTTCGGGTTGACGAGGATAACGGCCTCGACGGCAAACCGCCCGTAATAATCGGCCAGGTCTTTGGCCGTATACGTGAAATCCCTGCCTTTCGGGTAGTACGGCACGATTTTGTTTTTGCACAGGCGGTTCGGGTATTCCTCAAAAGTGGGATATACGATGCCGACGTTGCCGCTCAGGGCCCCCATCAGGGAGCGGATGAGTTCGGCCGCGCCGTTACCCGGGCAGACGTGCTCTTTCTTCAGGCCGAAGTATTTCCCCGCAATCAGGCTGTTGACTTCGATGCCCGACGGGTAGCTGCAAATCAGCGCCTCGAAATTCGCCTTCAGCTCGTCCAGCATCCGGCGCGGCGGGTAGTAGGGATTGACAAGGTAGCAGAAATCCAAAAGCTTCGGGTATCGCCAGTAACCCCCGTAGCGGCTTTTGATTTTGTCGTACTTTAAGTCCGTAAAGAGGGACTCGGCGATATCGAGGTCCTGCGCGTCGTCGATTTCATACCATGCCTCGCCGCCCAGAATTTCCGCTTTTATCAGGGAGCCGTCGATGAAGCTCAGCACCTTCAAAACGTGCTCGTAATACGCGTTTTTGCACTCAGACTCGATGTGGGCGGCGAGGAACGGCACGAAATACCGCTCGGAAAACTCCCGGCTGAACTTGTAGATGTTGACGGTCTTGTAATAGCTCGGGATCTCCCGGAAATCAAACTCCTTCTTCTCGATAAACCGCGTGATATTCCCTTCCCCGTCGACTTTGACGACGGTGCCGTCCATCCAGCTTTCATAAGGCGCAACGAGGGCCACGTTCGGGTGCGGGCTGTCCGCGAGCCGGCCGAGGATGCCGTCGCTCAAGATGAGGTCGGACTCAAGCAGCAGCGTGTCGTCCTTTTTGAGCACCTCCCGCGCCATGTACAGCGAGTAGATGTTGTTCGTCGTCGCGTACAGTTCGTTTTCAATAAACCGGACGGGAGTGCGTATCTTCAGGGAACGGACAAAGGAGATGACGTCCCGCGCCATGTATCCGACGACGATGTGAATCTCACTCAGCTCCAGCTCGTCAAGCTGGCAGAGCATCCGCTCAATCAGCGGTTTCCCGTCCACCTTGACCATGCATTTCGCGGCGTTTTTCGTCAGGTCCTTCAGCCGCGTCCCCATTCCGGCTGCGAGTATCAAAGCCTGCATTTCATCACCTCGTTCTTCTTTAGGATTTTCGCCGGTGCTGACGCAAAAGAAGACAGAAAAAGGCGCCGTATACCAGATACAGCGCCTTGTCATGAACTTCATTCAGCTTTGATGGGAAGATAATGTTATCCGGCGGGATAACGCGAAGTTCACCCGATACAAGGCAAAAGCTTCACAAAACCGTTTCTCTCTTCTTTTGGAAGACAGCTCTGTATTTGCTATACAGTCACACTGTTTTGTTCACTTTCGTCAGCACTCGACGGGTTAGAGTGCTAATTACTAGATACCATACAATTTCCATCTTGTCAACCCTTGCGGGGCAGTTTCGGCTGCTTTTTAGGCTCCGCGCGAGCGGCAAAACAAAGCTCCGGGCGGCCTGTCAGGCCTTCCGGAGCGCCGCGTAACGGTTTTTGATCGGGTGCCGGATCACGGTTTTGAGTTTTTCGGGGCTGACCTTGCGCGGGTCGCTCAGGTAAATTTCGTGGTGAAAGCGCGTGTCGGAAAAGTCCGTTTCGTAGCCCATTTCGTCGATAAACCGGTGCATGGCGGCGACGGTCTCCGGCTCTGAGTCGTATGGGCCGACGTGCAGGCACTGGACGCAAAGCCCCTCCGTAATCGTGAGAAACTCAACGGCGGAAAAGTCCCGCTTTTTCTTTTTCGAGGCCGTCTCCACCGCCCATTTCACGTCCCCTTCCGTGACGAAGTCCGGCGTGCGGATGGCGGAAATCCAGTGGAAGCTTTCCTTGTGCGTGAGATCGACGCCCTTCACGCCCGGCTGCCACCAGAACCCCTCCAGCGGCGGGACGACGTAGTCGAAGTATCCGTCGATTTTGTATCCGGCCTTCTCGCTCATTTTCAGCGTGTAGGCGACGCCGTAGAGCAGCTCGACGGCGTTCTGATACGCTCCGCCTTCCTCGTTCGGGTCCCCCTCGCCCCGCACGGCGATGAAGCTGATGGCCGGCACGTCGATGATGGCCGGCGCCGCCTTCGGCTCGTAAAGGTCCTTGTACGCTTTTTTGTAGTCGAATGCCGGCATTATGAACGCCTCCTTCACAAAAGCCGCGCACGCGGCTTTATTTATGATAATCAAAACACAAATCCCGTCAAAAGAAAAGATTTTTTCACAGATATTTTCGCGGCGGCTTATCCCGCCTTGCATACGAAGACAGGCATGCTATAATTGGCTTCAGATGAATCATTTCCCACTCATCCACAAAGGAGGAAACTGCATGAACACGCTCGAAGCCATTTTCAGCCGCAAAACCGTCCGCGCCTTTACCGGCGACATCACTGAGGAACAGCTCCGCACCCTTCTGAAAGCGGCGTACGCCGCCCCCGTCGGCCGCGCGCTCTTTGAAAACGTGCACCTGACGGTCATCACCAGAAAAGACCTGCTCGATAAAATCGACCGCGCCGGCGCGGCCATGATGCAAAACCCGTCCATGCACCCGCTGTACGGCGCGCCCGTGTTCATCCTCGTGTCGGCAAAGCTCTCGGGCCCCAACGACAACGTGGGCTACTCCAACTGCGCCTGCATCGTCCAGAACATGGCGCTGGCCGCCGTCGAACTCGGCCTCGGCGCGTGCCATATCTGGGGCGCCGTCCGCGCGCTGGCTTCCGACGAGGCGCTTCTTAAGGAAGTCAACCTGCCGGAAGGGTTTACGCCCTGCTGCGGCATCATCGTCGGCAGGACGGACGAGGTCTACGCGCCGCGTGAGATTCCCGAGAACAAAATCAAAACGGCGTTTATCAAATAGGCCGGAAGCGCCGGCGAACTTATGTCTTAACGAAAAGCAGCGGCACAATGTGGCCGCTGCTTGTTTTTACCGGCGCTTTATCCTCCGCTCGAAGGACTCCTTAAGCTCCAGAAGGTGCTCGATTAAAGGGCGCTCTGTGAAAAACGGGCGGAAGAAGTAGTATTTGAGCCTGGCCTCCACGCGCTTTGCCCGAATTTTGGCCTTGAGGGCCTCGTAGCGGACCGATGACGTCGTAGTCCTCCGCAAATTTCTTGAGCTTCGACACGAGCTGCGCCGACTGCGCCAGGTCGACGAGGAAGACGCCGAAGAACAGCCCGATGAAAAACGAAAACGATAGGTGCCCGAACAGCCACGCCACGGCGCTTTTCACATGCCGGTGCACGAAAAACGTGTACAGCGCGCCGAACGCCGCCCAGACGAGCGAAAATTTCGGGCAGATAACGCCCCGCACGTTCCCTCATTGCCCCGTATAGTCCCACAACCGCACGTTGGCGATTTTCAGGGCGAGGCTGCCCGCGGCAAACTCCAGCGCCGTCATGCAAAGCGCCATGATAAGGCACAAAAGGATTTCCCCGAGGACGGGGCTTTGAAACGGGCCGGTCCCCTCGAGCAGGGCGATGACGTACATCAGGCAAAGGCCGACGCCGTAAAGCGGCAGGTACGGGCCGGAGCAAAAACCGGGGTTTATCCACTTCCTGTCCGGATTGGCCGAGGAGAAAAACCGCCGGAATAAAAGCTCTACGACCCAGCCCGCGACGGAGCCGATAAAAAACAAAAACGCAAGGGTGAGAAAAAAGTCCATGGTGCCTCCCGAGCGGCTTTAAAGCGCGCAATGCGGCGCCCCTGGCCGCTTTTGCCTTGCCGCGGCGTTTGACTTTTTGCCCGCGCGCTTAAATCACTTTCGGCGGGTACTGCGCCTCAAAGTCCAGAAGGATTTTCATCAGCCGCCCGTCGAGGTACTTCATCGCGCGCGCCCGCAGGCACGTCGGGATGCCGTAGTAGGCTTCCGCGACGCTCCCCGCTATGGCGGCGATTGTGTCGCTGTCGCCCCCGATGGAGACGGCGTTGCGGAGCGCGTCTTCAAAGCCCGTCGACTCGAAAAACGCCTCGAGAGCCTGCGGGACTGTCCCCTGGCAGAACTCGTCGAACGCGTAGCTGTCGCGTATCTCGTCGAGCGTAAAGTCAATCGGGTAATAGTGCGCCGTTATGTAGCTGCGGATCTCGGATATGCTCGCCCCCGTCCGGGCGAGGAAGACGGCGGCGGCCGTCGCCTCGGCGCCCTTGAGCCCTTCGGGGTGGTTGTGCGTCACTTCCGTGACGGCTTTTGAAAGCTTTTTAACCTCTTCAAGGCTTCGCGCCGCCCACCCGCAGGCGCTCACGCGCATGGCCGCGCCGTTTCCGCAGCTGTTGTAGGGCTCCGGGTCGTGCGAGAGCAGCCACTGCTCGAAACGCGCTCCATACCCGCAGTCGGGATACATCCTCCCGAGCTCGCGCATGTACCGCACCGCTTTTTCCGATAGATCGTCAAAGCCCGGCCAGCTCTCAAGCAGCGCTTTCGCGACGGCCAGCGTCATGACGGTGTCGTCCGTCACGAAGCACTCTTTCGTGAGCAGCTCAAACTCCTTGCTCTTGTGGTTTTGCCACTCAAACCGAGAACCGACGATGTCGCCAATAATTGCACCGAGCATGACGCCGCCTCCCAAATATTGTGTTATTACCATTATAGTACAATTTCGCGGACTTGCAAGCGAGAATGTTAATACCCGCGGTCTGATGGCGTTTTCCGTCTTTTTTGCGCGTAATGGAGCAACTGGTTGCGCCGCCATGTTTTATGGCTTGCGTCCGGGCGCCCGGGCCTCTATACTGTCGGTAGAACCGGCAAGGAGGTGCCGCAATGGTACATAAGCTCAGACAAAAACGCGCCGCGCGCTGCGCCCTTGCAGTCCGCATTGCGGCGCTCATCATACCGCTTTTCTCTCTCCTGCTCTTCCTTATCATGCGGGGGGACCCGACCCGGGCGGACCGGGCGGAGCAAGCGATTTCCGCCCCGCTGCGCGGCTTTCTCGCTCAAGTCACCTCGCTCGGGCCGCTGCGCTACATATCCGTCAGCGAAATCCTCATCGCCGCGTGCGTTGTCTGGGTATTTGCGGCGCTTGCCGCGCTCATCGTCGCGCTCATCCGCCGCACCGCGCGGCTGAAGGCTGTTTTGCGGCACCTGTCCGTCATGGTCACCGTGGCGGCGTGGGTAGCGGCGCTGTTTTCGTGGACGTGGGGCATCGGCTACAGCGGCCGCAATCTCGCGGAAAAGACCGGCCTGATAAGCGACGGCGTCTCCGTCGAGGACTTAAGGCGCGTTACGGCGCTGTTTGCCGAGAAGGCGAGCGAATACTCCAGAAAAGTCCCGCGGGATGAAAACGGGCGCGTGCGCGTCCCCCTGCGCGAGATCTTCGACCAGTCCGCCGCCGTGTACGACGGGATTGTCTCGGAGTTTCCCGTGATGGACGCCCCCGCCTACCCCCCGAAGCCGATGATTTTTTCCAGAATCATGAGCTACCTCGGCTTTACGGGCGTGTACTACGGGTTTACGGGCGAGGCGAACGTCAACGTGGACGTGCCGGTCTTTACCATCCCGTTTACAATCGCCCACGAAATGGCGCACCAGCGCGGCGTCCACTCGGAGGACGAGGCCAACTTCGCCTCGATTGCCGCCTGCATCACCTCCGGAAACGACGTCTACGCCTACTCCGGGTACTTCGGCGGCCTGCTCTACCTCTCCGACGCGCTCTACGGGGCCGACCCCGACGCGTGGTACGCCCTGTCCCAGACGCTCAGCGCCGAAGTCCTTTCCGACTTTGCCGAGCAGAGCGCCTACTGGGAGCGTTTCGAGACGCCGGCGTCGGAGGCGGCGTCGACCCTGTACGACGGGTTCCTCAAAAGCTACGGGCAGGAGCTCGGCGTCCGCTCCTACGGTGCGTGCGTGGACCTGCTCGTCACGTGGCTTGCTGACAGCCCGGACGCCTAAAGCAACCGCGATGAGGCTGCATCGCGCAAAAACGCTCGAATTGCAAAAAAGCGGCGGCAAGCCGCCAAAACGCGAAAAACCGCGCACTGGCAAGTGCGCGGTTTTTTATTTTATTGGCCATATAACCTTCGACGCTTACAGCACGCCGAGCTGCTCAAGGAGGATTTTCACGCCCAGCAGGCAGAGGATGCACCCGCCCGTGATTTCCGCGGGCTTTTGAAAGCGCTTGCCGAAGAAGTGCCCGATGCGCACGCCGATGCCGGAGAGGATAAACGTCATCACGCCGATGAGGGCCGCCGCGGGCAGGATATCGACGTCGAGGAACGAAAACGTCACGCCCACGGCGAGAGCGTCGATGCTGGTGGCGACGGCGGGCAGAAACATCGAGCGCGCCGAAAAGGAGCAGACGGCGGGGTGGTCCTCCGCGCCTTCTCCCGAAATGGCTTCGCGGATCATGTTCACGCCGATGACGGCGAGGAGCACAAAGGCAATCCATCCGGAATACGCCTTGATGTAGCCGGCAAACGTCGTGCCGAGGAGGAAGCCGAGCGCCGGCATAAGGGCCTGAAAGCCGCCGAACCACGCGCCGACGGTCAGGGTATTCTTCCACGTCAGGCGCACGGCGCCAAGCCCCTTGCAGATTGCGACGGCGACGGCGTCCATCGCAAGGCCAAATGCGAGCGCAATAATTTCAATAAAACTCATACTCCGGCTTCCTTTTCTGCATACTGCCTTTCTTACGATATTGGCGCGGCGGCGGAGATATTCCGCTTTGAGAGCGCGGCAAAAAACAGCCGAACGGCGTTCGGCTGTTTTTTCACTTATTCCGCCGCCTCGCCGGCCGTCTGAGCATCCGCGGGCTCTCCGGCGGGAGGTTCGGGCGCGGGCGGCGGCGTCACGGGCGTCTCAGGCGCTTCGGGCGCGGGCGACTCATTTGCGCCCGTCTCCTGCGCCGGCGCTCCCGCCTCGCCCTGGGTGAGCGAGCCGACGGGGACGAGCACGATCTTGTTTTGCGGGCGGTACGTGCTGCGGTCGATGTACGTCTTGCTCTCGAGCTTGCCGTCCTTGTCGTACACCAGCTTATAGGTGTCCACCGTGTAGCCGGCGCTGCCCGATTGCTTCGTGACGGTCTTCCCCTCGGCGACGCTCGGGTCTTCTTTATAAATCGTCTCCGGGTTCGTCTTCTTTATGACTTCGTAGACGACCTCAATCCTCTTGTCGGACGTCTTCGTCCCGTAGAACGTGACGGTCAGGTCGTGTTTCTCCTCGTCGTAGTGCGTGACGATGCGGATGGGGTAATCGGTGTTGTTTTTGAACTTAAAGTCGATGGTGCCCCAGTTGATTGTGGCGTCGATGCCGAGCGGCAGGTACGAGACGGTGAACATGTGGTTTTTGCGGCTGACGATTTCCAGATCCGCGTACAACGCGTTGTGGTAGAGCATCGACGAGACCTGGCATATCCCGCCGCCGACTTCGTCGACGACTTCGCCGCCCACGTACGCGCCGGCCGGCTTGTAGCCGCGCTCGAGCGTGCGCTGGCCGACCGTCTTGTTAAACGAGAAGGTGTCGCCCGGATTGAGCACGAGGTTGTTGATGGTCTCGGCCGCAAGGCGCACATTGTGGCGGCGGTTGCTCGTGCCGGCCACATGCGTCGTCTTCTCGACGAGCACGTCGGCAAAATAGATTTTCTCGAGCGCCTCCGTCGTGACATCCGGCGGGGCGATAACGAGGTCAATTGCCACCGTCTCGCCCGTATCGGCGCTCTCGAGCGCTTTTCTGGCCGCCTCGAGGTCGAAGCTCACGCCGTTTACATGCGGGACGATGGAGTACGTCTCCGGGTCGTACCGCGCGTTGACGGGCTCGACCCTGACGTCGTTTAAGATGGCCTCGAGGTCGATGGTGTCCCCGCCCTCGCTGCCGATGTTGTATTCCACTTCGACGGGCGCGTTCTGCTCCGCCGACTTGACCAGCGCGTCGACGAGCATCGTGTACACGGCGTCCTCGTCGGCCTTCCGGCCCGCGCTGCCCTTCGTGATGAGAATCTGCGTTTCGGTGACGGTGTAGCTGTCTTTCTCGGCCTTGCGGTTGAAAGCCTCCACGCGCTCCCTGACAACGCCGCGCAGGTACCCTTCGTTGAGCGGGCCGAGCTTATCGCGCAGCACGTCCACGCTTTTAAAGAACGAGGTTAAATAGTTGACGCCGCGGCGGAACACGTTCGGCGACCTGCCGTAATCGTAGGCGACCTGCGCCGCCTGCTGCGACGTGAGCGAAAGCCCCGCCTCCGTCCCTTTCACGACGAGCGACTCGTCGTCGGGGAAATTGATGACGGCGTAGACCTGCTCAAGGCTCTTATCGTATCCGGCGCCGGCAAGGGCGCGCGCCGCCTCAGAAAGCGTCAGCCCCCCGAGGGGGACGCCGCTTGCCGAGACGTTGGGAAAAACGGTGCCCATCCCGCCGGCGTAAAGCCCGGCGCCGAGTATGCCGCCCACGACGACGACAACAAGCGCCAAAGCGGTTATTATAATGACTTTTACCGTCTTGTTTCCTTTTTTTTCTGCTGCTTTCTTCACCATAACACTCATTTCTACGTAAAAGTCCACATTCTCCCAAAAACCGCCGCAAAACACAGCGGTTTTTCTATTAGTCTAACGAGTCGAGCGCCGTAAATTCAAGAACAATCGATTACATTTAGATACAATATCTGTTACTCTTTCAGGGCGCTCCCCTAAATCCCGCGGAACATCTGCACTTCCTTGGGCTTTAAGTCGAACAGCGTCAGCTGCGAGCGCAGCAGGGCGTCTTCCGGCTGCTCCCACGGGCGCGTCATCAGCGAGCGCTGCTTCGTCTGCGTCTCGAGGAGCTGGCCGATGAGGATGTTCGAGCGTAAAAAGCCCTCGGGCGTGAAGCTCCACCGCCCGTCCTTAAACTGCGCCCAGCCGTGCTTTTCATACTGCTTGAAGAGCTCGACCGCCTTTTCCATGCTGCACGGGTAGATCTCGTAGTACTCCTCCTCGGAGATGCCCCGCGTCGTGCGAAGCCGGAGCATGAGGTACTCGCTCGCGCGCTCGAAATCGGTGATTTCCTCGCTTAAGTCCACCACAGACTTGCCGCTGAGGACGTTTTCGATATACCGCTCGAGGTCGGCGATGAAGTTGTACCGTTTGCCGCCGATGTAGGAGTGCGCCCCCGGGCCGAAGCCGAGGTACTCGTCCCCCATCCAGTACTTGAGGTTGTGCTTCGACTCAAACCCGCGGCGGGCGAAGTTTGAGATTTCGTACTGCCTGTAGCCGAACCGCTCGAGGGCCTCCACCGCGTACAGGTACATATCGGCTTGCGCGTCGTCGTCCGGGATGAAGGGCGAGTTCTTGTAGATATAAAGCTGCGACCCCTCCTCAATTTTCAGGCCGTAACACGAGATGTGGTCCGGCTTGAGCGCGGCGGCGCGGTTGAGCGTCTCCGCCCACGCGTCGCGCGTCTGGGACGGCAGGCCGTAGATGAGGTCGATGCTCACGTTTTTAAACCCGGCCTCGCGCGCGTTTTTCACCGTCTCCTCCGCGTCGGCGAAGGTGTGGCGGCGGCCCAGGCTTTTGAGCAGCCCGTCGTCCGACGTCTGCACGCCGATGGATATGCGGTTAAACCCGGTGCGGATGAGGCGCTGCATATCCGCCTTCGTGATGGTGCCGGGGTTGACCTCGACGGTCACCTCCGAGTCGATAAGGACGTTGCCGTATTTTTTCAGGGCGTTGAAAATGCGGATGAGGCGGTCGCTCCCGTAGAAACTGGGCGTGCCGCCGCCGAAATAGACGGTGTCGATCAGGTACCCGTCCAGCTGCGGCGCGTACTCCTTGATGTGGCGGAGAAGGGCATGCTGGAAATCCGGCATGAGCTTCTCGCGGTCGGCCAGGGAGTAAAAGTCGCAGTAGGCGCATTTTGCCATGCAAAACGGTATATGAATATAAATGCCGAGGGTCTTCGTCGTCTCCATAGCCCTTTCACCCCCGTGAAAAAAGCCGCGTCACTCAATAAACCTGGGGTCGTACTTCGTATAATTCAGGACGCCGGCCAGCTCCGTCAGCACCGGCGAGAAGCCGGAGCTCTCGTACACGGTTTTTTCCGTCTTAAGGCTCGTGTCTTCCTGAGCGAACAGGGGCAGCGACACCGTGACTTTCGTCCCCACGCCGGCCTGAGACTCCAGGACGACATTCCCGCCGTGCTGGCGGGCAATCATCTGCACAATCGTCATGCCGAGGCCGACTCCCTTGTGCGCCTCGCCGCTTCCCCGCGCCTGATAGCGGTTCCAGACCGCGGCGATCTCCTCTTCCGTCAGTCCTCTCCCGTTGTCCGCGACGGACAGGACGACGCGCTCTTTGTTTGACGCGACGGAGAGCGTGATTGTTCCACGGTCGCCGATGCCGGCGACGGCGTTGGACACGAGGTTTAAAATGAGCTTTATGACTTTCTCGCGGTCGGCGAAGATGAGGATCGGCTTGTCCCCGCCGATGACGTCGACGGCGATGTCCTTGTCCTGCAGCACGGTGTTGAGCGAATCGGCCAGTTCATTGACGAGCGCGGCGATATCGAAAAACGCGCAGTTTAAGTAGTACGTGCCGCGCAGGTAGCTGCTGAAGTCGGACAGATTGTTGGTCAGGCGCAGCAGGCTGAAATAACTGTGCGTCAGCATGGACACGTACTTGTTCAGCTTTGTGTTAGCGAAGCTCTCAACGTGCTGGATCATCAGGCCGGAGGCCATCTTCATCACGCTCAGGAGATTGCGCATCTCGCCGCTTGCCGCTTCGATGGCGCACAGCGCCTGCTCGCCGACGCTGTCCGATTTGCGCAAGACCAGCACGGTATAGCCGTTTTGCGTGACGGCGCTGACGAAAACGGCCTGCCCGTCCACCGTGATTTCCTTTGCGACGGGCTCTTCGTCCGCGCCCGGGATCGGCCCGTCAAAAATCGCCTCAGGGTTTAAGTTTTCAATATCCGGGAAGATTTCCGCCGCAGCGGGATCATAGTAAAGCACCTCTCCGTCTTTCAGGACGACAACAGACAGGGGCGAATACATGTTGTCACGACGCACAACCAAGGGACAAAACACCTTTCGATCGTATTTTTCTGTAAAAGCCTTATCCGGCACAAAAAGTCCGCCGGGAAATCCGGCGCTTTGACGTTCTAAGGATAAGTCAGACTATAGCCCCGCTACTAAAACTATGTGGGCATTTCCGGCGGAAAATACGCGTAAAAGCTTTCCACCGGCGCAGTAAAAACCATGTCGAAATCTATGTATCAGGCTATGTTTTGGTGCAAAATACACTTTTTAATGATAGCAAAACGACGAGATATACTCAAGACTTTTTTCTCATGTTTTTGTGAGAATATCGCTTTCTTTATCGAAAGTCTTTAATTTATGTCGGAATGTTGCTATAATGAAAATACTTAAATCTGCCCAGTCAGGCAGCTTATGGAGGAATAGAAATGAGCATCAAAGTCGGCATAACGGGCTTCGGGCGAATCGGCCGGATTGTCCTGCGCGCCAGCCTCGAGCGCGACGACATTGAGGTTACGGCGATAAACGCGACCTATCCGACGGATTACATGGCCTATATGCTGAAGTACGACACCATCCACGGCCGGCTCGGCTATGAGATCTCCTACACTGAGAACAGCCTCATCATCAACGGCCGCGCCATCCCCACCTTCTCGGACCGCAATCCGGAGAACATCCCGTGGGGCGACACGGACATCGACTGCCTCATCGACGCGACAGGCCAGTTCAAGACGCTTGAAAAGGCCTCGGCGCACCTGCGCGCCGGCGCGAAGAAAGTCGTCGTGACGGCGCCGTCGTCCGACATCCCCATGTTCGTCGCCGGCGTCAACTTCGACAAGTACGACCCGTCGATGGACATCGTCTCCAACGCCTCGTGCACCACAAACTGCCTCGCACCCCTCGCGAAAATCATTCACGACAACTACGGGATCGCCTCCGGCCTGATGACGACCGTCCACTCCGTCACGGCGACGCAGAAGACGGTCGACGGCAAGTCCCTGAAGGACTGGCGGGGCGGGCGCGCCGCGTCGTACAACATCATCCCCTCGTCGACGGGCGCGGCGGCAGCCGTCGGAAAGGTCATCCCGGAGCTCAACGGCAAGCTCACGGGCATGTCCATGCGCGTTCCGACGCTCGACGTCTCCGTCGTCGACCTCACGGTCAACCTCGAGCGGCCCACGACGTACGATGAAGTGTGCGCCCTGATGAAGCGCTGCTCGGAAAACGAGTACAAGGGCATCCTCGGGTATACGGACGAAGCCGTCGTCTCCTCCGACTTTATCGGGGACAAACGCATCTCGATTTTCGACGCGTCGGCCGGCATCCAGCTGACGGACACCTTCATGAAGCTCATCGCGTGGTACGACAACGAGTGGGGCTACTCCGAAAAGGTGCTTGACCTGGCCAAGCTCGTCGTCGAAAAATCGAGGAAATAAGGTTTTTCCGCTGTTTATGTCATGCTTGAGAAAACGCGTGCCGCTTAAAGCGGCACGCGTTTTTTTCTCTGCATGTACTTTAAGTAAGTCAGTAAGTAAGTCAGTTACTCGCCAGTCGTCGGGTCGACGTCGTCTTCGCGCCAGTTCCACTCTCTGCCGCCCTTGAATACCGTGGCGTTCATCTCGTTGGAGAGCATGACCAGGTTGGCGTTCGGGAAGCGGCGGCACATCTCGAGGAAGAACTCGCCGGCCGTCCTGGTGCTCGCGAGGACTTCTTCCGTCGCGTGCAGGTAGGCACGGGTGAAATCGACGGAGCAGAGCGTAAACGGCATGCCGGGTTTGGCGTGGCCCGGGATGATGACTTCCGGCTTTAAGCTCTCGATGAAGTCGAGGTCCTCGAGCCACTTCTGGCGCTCGGCCTTCGTCACTTCGCAGGTGAACGGGTGCGACTCGGAGAAGAGAATGTCGCTGCCGTAGACCGTCTTAATCGAGGGGATCCAGACGAGGGAGTTGTACTTCACGTCGCCCATGCGCTCGGTGAAGATTTCGATGCGCTCGCCTTCGATCATGATGCACTTGTCGTCCCCGAGCGGCTCGAGCTCGACGCGCTTCGTGCAGACGTTGAGCTTGCCGATGACCTGCGTCCAGTGGTCAATCTTGTCATAGAACTGGTCGTAAATCATCTTGTAGCAGTCCTTCGGTGCGACGCACTTTACGCCCGGGAACTGCTCGGCGATGTACGCCGTACCGAAGTAGTGGTCCGGGTGGGCGTGGGTGACGAAGATGTGCGTGAGATCCCTGCCCAGCTCGCTGATGAGGGCCGCCACGCGGTACGCGTCGGAACGTCTCCACTGCGTGTCGATGAGAACGGCCTCCTTCTCGCCGTACACGATGACGGAAGCGACGGAGAACCCGTCCTCGGGCGCGAAATAGACGAGCGTTTTCAGCTTGCCCTTGCCGTGGTCAACTAACCTGACTTCCATAGGTATACCTCCACAATACATCATAAGTCGTTAAAGTGCGGTGCCAGTTTAACTAAAAGCATTATAACAGCACATCCGGCAAACTTCAATCACAATTCCGCTCGCGTCCTGCCAAAACGCGCGTGGCGGCGCGCTAAGTACCCACTTGAACGTTTCGGGCGCATCCTGTATAATATACCGTGCAAAACGCGAAAACTGAATAAACGCCCGGGTGTAGCGCAGTTGGTAGCGCGCCTGCTTTGGGAGCAGGATGCCGCAGGTTCAAGTCCTGTCACTCGGACCAGAACGAGTGTTCATGAAGGATTTTTAGTCCCGATGAACACTTTTTTCTTTTGCCGCAGGTTTTCCCTGAATAATACAGAGCAGGCTTTAGCGCCTGCTCGATTTTTTATGCCGAAGGAGGTTTGAAGCTCTCCCGCAACCCGGTGGCGATACGCTTTAGCCCGGCTTTTTCCGGCAGTCAGAATGGCAATCCGACTAGTTGTTATTTATTTGACAAAGAATTGTGTGAAAGATAAGGTTTTCCTCCTGAAATTTAACGCACTTATAATTTTAATTAACAATATTGTCCAAAAAATCTGAGTCTTCGCCGCGCAAATATTGTACATTGAGTACAAATATATTATAATAAACTCGATTGACGATGGAACCTGCTCAAAAGCCCGTCAGGTTCTATCCCCTTCGACGCGCGGTTTCCTCTTGATGTTTTACTGCGCTTTACGGCGCTCTGCCGCGCCGTCTCTCTTCGTAACTTCCGGGCACAGATTCGCCCGATATGGAAAGGCATGGTTTTCATAATGAGAGTTCTGGAGTCTATTCGCTTAAAGCCCCGCGGCGGCGTGCATGTGCCGCACCGCAAAAACACGGCCGACTGCGAAACGCGCGTTCTGCCCGTGCCCCAGCGCATCATCCTCCCCATGTCCCAGCACGCGGGCGCCCCCTGCGTTCCTTTGGTGAAAGCGGGCGATACGGTGGAGGTCGGCCAGGTCGTCGGCGACTGCGACCGCCCGGTGTCGGCGCCCATTCACAGCGGCGTGTCGGGCAAGGTCACGGCCATAACGGAGCTGCTGCTGCCCAGCGGCGTAAAAACCGCAGCCGTGGTGATTGAGCCCGACGGTGAGCAGCGCATCCACGAGAGCGTGAGGCCCCCTGTTGTGAATTCCTTCGAGGATTTTATCAGGGCGGTGCGCGCCTCCTCAGGGCTCGTGGGCCTGGGCGGCGCCGGGTTCCCGACGCATATCAAGCTCAGCCCCGCAAACCGCGACGCGATTGACACCGTCATCATCAACGCGGCGGAATGCGAGCCTTACATCACCGCCGACTACCGCGAGTGCCTGGAAAACTCGTGGGATATTGCCTCGGGCGCGCTGACCGTCATGGAGTTTCTGGACTCATCGCGCGTCATCATCGCCGTCGAGAACAACAAACCCAAAGCGATTGCCGAGCTGTCCAAAATCGCGCGGCATGTCTCGCAGCCGGGGCGCGAGGTGACGGTCAAGCCGCTTCCCTCCCGCTATCCGCAGGGCGCGGAAAAGGTGCTGATTTTCGCCTGCACCGGCCGCCGGGTGCCGCCCGGCAAGCTGCCTGCCGACGTCGGCTGCGTGGTCATGAACGTCACGTCGGTGGCGTTCCTGTCGCGCTATCTGAAAACTGGCATGCCGCTTGTGGACAAGCGGATTACGGTGGACGGCTCCGCAATTGCCGGGCCGCAAAACGTGCGCGTCATCGTGGGAACGCCCGTTTGCGACGTCTTGGATTTTTGCGGCACCAAAGCCGAGGTGCGCAAGCTCCTGATGGGCGGCCCCATGATGGGGCAGTCTCTGATGGCCGACTCTTTCCCCGTGCTGAAACAGACCAACGCCATTCTGGCGTTTGCGGAAAAGGACGTGCGCACGGACGAACCGGCAACGTGCATCCGCTGCGCCCGCTGCGTAAACGCCTGCCCCATGAACCTGATGCCCCCCTCCATCACGGCCGCGCTCCAAAAGGGCGACGTCAAGGCGCTGGAGAAGCTGGGCGTGATGATCTGCATGGAATGCGGCTGCTGCTCGTATGTCTGCCCGGCGGTGCTGCCGAACGCGCAGACCATGCGGCTGGCGAAAGACGCTGTGCGCAGGGCATCGTCAAAGTAATCCGCCGATTGCGGAAGCAATCAGCAGATTGAAATTGTAGATAAACATATAAAAATATGTTGACAAATATTAAGGGAGAGTGACTGGGTCCATGGAAAGACCTCTGGTTGTAAGCGCGTCGCCGCATTTGCACAGCGGCGCGTCGATACGCGGCATCATGCTGGACGTATTGATCGCGCTTGTGCCCGCGGCGGTCGCGTCCGTGCTGCTGTTCGGGTGGCGCGCGGCGGCGGTGACGATCGTGTGCATCGCCGCTTCCGTGGCGGCGGAGTATGTCTGCCGCATAATCATGAAACGCCCGCAGACCGTGGGCGACCTGTCCGCCGTGGTGACCGGCGCGCTGCTGGCGTTTAACCTGCCGTCCACCCTGCCGCTCTGGCAGGCGGCCTTCGGCTCCGTGGTG
>JAAYMC010000023.1 GCA_012521555.1 Clostridiales bacterium | reverse complement strand
TCTTGAGCTCCCGGGAGCGGCGCATAGAATCGCGTCCATGAGCTTTCTGGAGGCCGTCACCATCATCGGCGGCGCGTACCCGCCGTTTGAGCGTTTTCAGTCCGCAAGCCGGTTTGTTTTCCGTGACTTTGGCCCCCGCGCCGTCAGGGAGATTGTGTCCCTGATTCAGGAGCGGCCGGCGGGGTCCGTCTTTGCGGGGATATCCCTGTACGCCCTCGGGGGGCGGGTGGCGGAGGTGGGCGTGGACGAGACGGCGTTTTTCTACCGCAACGCCCGCTATATCCTCTGGATTGAATCGGTATTCGAGGATATCCGCTTCGCCGGAGCCAGCGCCCACTGGGTCGGCCGCCGGTACCGCCTGCTCGAGCCGCTGACAAAAGGGGCCTACGTCAACTTCCCCTACGCGGGAATTCCGGATTTCAAAAGAGAATACTACGGCGACCACGCCGGGCGCCTTGCATGGATTAAGCGCCGGTACGACCCGCACGACGTCTTTTCGTTCCCGCAGGGGCTCTCCCGCAGGCAGGCGCAGCCTGCCGTCCGGCTCGCGCCGCGGCCCGGCCCGCAGGACGCGCCTGCCAAGCAGGCGGCGGAAAGGGCAAATCACAGGGGCTTTCGGTACGTCGCCCCGCAGACGTGAAAGGCAAAGGAGCTTACGGAGGGCCTCGCGGTGGAGATAAAGCAGCGCGCCGCCGCTTGTGCGGGGCGGCGCGCTGCGCGCTGCGGAGGCGACGGCCGTTTGCTGCGGGCGGAAAATTGTGGACAACCATCTGAAAGTGTGATAAAGTGGCATGGGTTATTTTGAAGGGGCGGTATTATGAAACGGGCGGTACTTTGCCTGATGGCGGCGGCGCTTATCTTTTCCCTCGGCGCGTGCGCGGGAAACGGGCACGCTTTACCGCAGGACGGCGCGACGCCGGCCCACGGCGCGCCGGATTCTCAGACGGCGCAGCCTTCCGGACCGGAGGAGAAAGCGCAGCCTCCCACGACGTCGCCGGAACATCCCGATGCGGCGCCCCCGCCTGCGGCGGACAATGCGGAGCGGCTGGGGTTTCAGGGCGGGAACATCGGCGCGAAAGGCCTGATATGCGACGGCGGCGACGGATACGTCTATTACCGCAGCGAGAGCGACGGGTGGCGCCTTTACAGGGCAAAGCCCGACGGGGCGGAAAAAACGAAGCTAAGCAACGCCGCCCCGGACTGCATCAACGTGCTGGACGGGTGGGTATACTTTCTCAATTATTGGGACGGCTTTTCCATTTGGAAAATCCGCACGGACGGCACGGAGGAGACGAAGCTCTTTGGCGGCTACTGCGGCGACCTGTACGTGGCCGAGAGCGGGATGTATTTTGACATGCGGGATGAAAACAACAGCCCGTCCGTCTACAGGGCCGATTTGGACGGCGGGAATATGGCGCTGCTGTACCCGAACGCATGGCTGAGGTACTACTACGGCGGCAAAGTGTACGTTTACACGACGCAGCTCGTCGCCGTCGATATCGCCACGGGGGAGGAGCAAGTCGTGGCGCCGACATACATCCACAACGTCACCGTCGACGAAAGCGGCATCTACTACTGGGCTGTGAACGAAGGGGAGTACCGGCACGCGGATCTGGACGGCTCAAACGCGCGCGTTCTCGTCAAAGGCGGCGATTACTTCAATTACTGCGGCGGCGCCCTGTACTACATGGGCATCGGCGAAAATAAGAACGGCCCGTGCCATATCGTGTATAAACTGAACGTAGATTCAAACGAGAAAACGGCGCTTTATGAGGAAGCAAACGAGTTTTTCGACGCGCACGGGCAGTGGCTCGGGGTGACGTTCAGGCAGCTTCAGGAAAGCCCGGAGACAATCGACCCCAAGCTGTTTGAGAAAAGCGTGGACGGCATGTTTTTCAAGGGCCTGAACGAATCGGTCTGGTATGTGTATGCATGCGGGGAGCGCCTGTATATGCGGGCCGCGTTGCGGGAGAGCCTGATTCAAAAGGGGCGGCTTGACTGCATCGCGCGGCTTGACGGCGGCGTTACGGTTTGGGACTGACAGCAGGCAAAGCCCCGCATGAGCGGGACGAGAATGACCCGCGCAGGCGGACAGTCAAGACACACGCCGTTTCTCAGTCGCGCAAACGCCCCGCGCAGGCGCGCGAGAGCGAAAAAGCCGCCCGCGAAGGGCGCACAAAGATTGAATATTTGTTCAAAACAATGCGCAGGCCATCATATTCGCGCGGGAAGCGAATGGCGCGGTTAAGCGCAAAAAGCCGCCGGAGGGAACTCCCTCCGGCGGCTTTTGATTTGGCGCAACCACTATTCTATGCGGCAGACTCTGATATTGACACAGCCGCATAGCGGCGGCTTTGGCGTTATGGCGCAATCGCTCTTCCGTGCGCGCTTATGGCGCGAACTCCATCCTATGCGGCGGCGCGCCGTTTTGTGCCTATCCGGCCAGCTTGTCGTACGAGCGGACGGACATGGCGATGGCCTGTTCGCGCGTGGCCATGCCGTATCCGGCGGCCTCCTGAGCCGACGTGGTGGCCTTCGGCATGAATTCGCCCTTCGCGTTGCCGGTGATGACGCCGATTTTGGACATATACTTCGCGGCCTCGACGGCCCAGCTGGATATGTACTGCTGGTCGGGGAAGTCCTTCACGCCGTCGACGCTGTAGTCGCCGTCCGGATTGATGGCCTTGATGGCCCGAAAGAGCATCGCCGCGCACTGCTCGCGGTTAATGAGCACTTTCGGGGAGAACGTGGTGGCCGAGGTGCCCGTCGTGATGCCGAGGCCGTACGCCTTCAAGACGCGCGGGTTCGTCGTGTCCGTAAAGGGGTTTGCCACGACTTCGGCCGTTTTGCCCGTGCATTTTTCATACAGCAGGACGGCCAGCTCGCAGAACTCTTCGCGGGTGATGGGCTTCGTCATGTCCGCGTTTTTAAGGATGTCGGGAACGAGGCCGAACTCCTCCGCTTTTCTCAGCTCGGGCTTCGCCCAGTCGCTCGCGGCGCTCCAGAAGGCGGGGTTGCCGATGGTGACGGTGTTGGAATAGCCGGAATAGACCGTCTTGTCAATCCAGTCGCCGGAGTATCCCCACAGGCAGCTGAAACGGGCGCGGAAATGGTACGTCTCGGCCTTGATGTCGACTTCGTTGTAGCTTCTCGAGCTGTTGAAGGGGCGGTACTCAAAATAGCCCTGCTCCAGAAAATCGGAGAGGTAGGCGCTTGTGTTCCAGACTTCGGAGGGGCCCTCGTTCCAGTCGTAATCGGCGTATCTGTACTCAAAATCGATGAAGATAACGTCGCAGTCGTAGCCGGAGAAAGCGGCATAGTCTTCCGAAATCGTATTGTGGATGGCGACGACGCTCTGCGGCACATCCAGCCGCAGCTCAAAATAGGGGATGGGCCTGCCGAGGACGAACTCCTCCGGCTCGTAGACGGCTATGTACTGCGAAATCGTCGCCTTCGTTCTGTTGTAGATTTCCGGGGGGATGGCGCTTGCGAGCTGGTCAAAACTCATCCGCATCAAATCGCCTCCTTTGCTTTCGCTGCACGGTGCGGCTTTTGGCGGCGCATCCCGGAAACGCCATGCTACACTTTTGTATTATATGGGATGGAATCCCAAATCAAGCGCGTTTCCCGGGGGAGCGCCTGCCCGCGCCGGCAGGAGATGCGCGGCAGTAAAAAACCGGAGCCTTTTTAGCTCCGGTTTAACTTCACAGCACAAGCACAACCGTAAGGGCGGCGAGGAGAATCGCAAGGAACGCGGCGTTGAGCGCGTGGAAAGCCTTGAGGTACGCGCGCGCCTCGTCCGGGAAGGCCCTGACGTACAGCTTATAGGAGATAAGGCTCGCCAAAGAGGCGATGAGCGTTCCGAGCCCGCCGGCGGACACGCCGAGCAGAAGCGCCCCGTACTGCCCCGTAAAGCCGGAGAGCACCACGGCGGCCGGCACGTTGCTGATAATCTGGCTGAGCGCCGCCGAGGCAAGCAGGACGCTTGCCTTCGAGCCGAGGAGCCCGCCGAAGAAGGCGCGGACGGAGGGGATGGACGTGAGCGCGTCGGTAAACAGGAAAAAGAGGATGAAAGTGAGGAGGAGCACGTAGTCGACGGACTTAAACAGCCGCGGCGCAAGCGCGAGAAAGACAACGGCCGCCAGCGCCAGCGCAATCCTGTAGTCGACCACGCGCAGGACGGACAGGATGTTCACCACGAACACCGCCGCCGCCGCGATAAGAAGTCTGCGGTTTTTCGTCACGAAGGGGGCGCGTTCGGCGTTGTAGCAGCCGCCGCGGCACAGCAGCGGCACGCTGAGGAGAAGCAGCGCAATGCCGAGCGCGCCGAAGGGCAGCATGGTATTGAAAAATTCCGGGGCCGGAATGTTAAAGTACGAATAGAGGTAGAGGTTTTGCGGGTTGCCGAAAGGCGTCATGGCCGAAAAGAGGTTGGCCGAAATCGTCTCAAGCACCACGAGAATGCGCGGCCCCCGCCCCGTCAGCTTCGAGATGGAGATGGTAACGGGCACGACAGTCAGCAGCGCGATGTCGTTCGTGACGAACATGGCGAGCACACCGGTCAGCAGCACCATCGCAAAGCCGAGCGTTTTCGGCGTCCGGAAAACGCCCACAATCCACGACGCGAGCGACGAGAGCAGCGCGCACTCCTCAAACGCCGCGCAAACGAGCATCTGGGCAAACAGAATGGAGATGACGCTCCAGTTGATGGCCGAAGCGTGCGGGCGGGCGAAAACAGATACTGCGAGCGTGGCGGCGAGGGTGATGAGGAAAAAGGGCTCGCCCCTCAGCTTCAGGGCGATTTTTCGCAAGGTAAGCGTCATATTAAAGGCCGGCCCCCAGATTTATCGGATGTGTCAGAAAAAACCGTGTTTGATTATAGCACGCGCGCGGCGGATTGCAACGGCGTATCGCTAAGGCGCGGCCTGAGCCGTCCGGCAAATGTCAGGGATAGCACTTCGGGCAGGGCTGAAGGCCTTGCTGTTTGGCGGCTTCGGTGTTGTAAATCCAGAAGCTCGATAAATCTAAATCTTCGCACCTGTACAAGTGGTACAGGTTCGTTCCGTCGTCAGGGACGATAACCGCATGGGACCGGAAAAAGTCGGTTTCATTGGAAAGCTTTAAGTAATCCCACCAGAGGTTGTTTATCGACTCCTCCTGCTCGGCAATCTCCGCTTCGAGATTTGCCACGGTTTCCGTCATATTGCTATGGATGACGTACTGCCGGATGTTCAGGCCAACGCTTATGGCCAGTAACACAGAGAGAACGATAACCGGGACCGCGCTTGCCGGGCGGAAGTATTGCCTGCCGCACGCCGTGCACCGCCGGGAAGACCTGTCTATCAGGCCCCCGCAGCGCGAGCAGTACCGGGCGGGAGGGGCATATTGCGCCATGCCCGGGGCCGGATTTACAGGATTTGAGCCCGGGCTGACGGCGGCGGGGTGATTGGTATCTGTCGCGGTATCAAAGGGCTTTTCCTCCGCGCGCGGCGCCGTCTGAAACCCGCAATACTGGCAAAACGCGCTGTCGTCGGGGATGGCTTTGTTACACCTTGGGCATATCATTGAAAAAGACACTCCTTTATGTAACCGGCACCGCGCGAAGCGAGTAAACAGCCCCCGATACCGATATATAACTTGTTTCAGCATATCATCTCGTTCGACAAAATTCAATTAAAACCCCATATCGCAGCCTCAACGGCTGCCGTTGCGCTTGCCCAAACGCGCGGCAAAATGGTATACTGTCAATATCTGCAAAGAAAGCGCATGGCGCGCCGTGCCGGGAAAAGGGCGGGGCGCTAAAGAAAAAGACAGAGGTGGATTATCCTGCGATGAAAATCATCATTTTCGGCGGGTTTCTCGGTTCAGGCAAGACGACGGTTATCGGGCGCCTCATAAAGGGGCTGGCGGACGCGGGCAGAACCTGCGCCATCATCGAAAACGAGATTGGCGAGGTGGGGATTGACGACGCCCTTTTGCGCGAGGCAAAGGTGGAGGTCACCCCGCTTTTCGGGGGCTGCGTGTGCTGCCAGATTTCGGGGAGCCTGATTGAAGCCGTCGGCCGGATACAGGATCAGATCGCGCCCGACTACATCATCGTGGAAATGACGGGGCTTGCCCTGATGGACGGCATCCAGGAGCTGTTTGAGAAGTACGGCCGCCCGGGGGTCGAGGTGCGCACCGTCTGCGTCGTGGATATGTCGCGCTGGAAGTATCTCGTGACGGCGCTGGCCCACATCTTCGACCATCAGGTCGGCGGGGCGGACGTCGTGCTCCTCAATAAGGTGGATGTCGAGGCGCCGACGGACAGGACGTTTGAGACGCTTCGGGAAAAGGCGCCGCAGGCGAAAGTTGTTGTGCTGGACGAGGCGCTGAAAGACCCGGGCGCGCTCTGGGCAAAGCTTGCCGAGTGCGCGGCGCTTTAGCAGAAAGGGAGAGATAAGCGATATGCACGACCACCATCACACCCACGAACACGGGCCGGACTGCGGCTGCGGCAGCGGCGCGCACGAACACGGGCCGGATTGCGGCTGCGGCGAACACGCGCACGAACACGGGCCGGACTGCGATTGCGGCTGCCACGGCCACGGAAACAGCGTGATTGACGACGCGCTGATTTTAAGCCGCAGCGGAACCGTCCGCTTTGAGAAGCCGCTTCGGGCGGACAGCGCGCTTGACGCGCTTGTCCGGAAAATTCAGGAGATCTGCGAGGCCGTCGCCGTCGACCGCGTCATATTGGGGCACGTCAAAGCCCTCATCCAGTGCGAGGCGGGCCAGGCCGCGCTGTCCATCACCCGCGTCGACGCGCCCGATGTGACGGTTGTCGGCGCGTGGCGGGATGACGCCGCTGTTTCGGAGTGCAGGCTGTCCCTGAATATCCTGTCCGTCGCGAACACAGGCGCGCGGGAGTCGGTCGAGGCGCTCGTGGCGGGCTTGTTTGAATGACGGTTTAGCGCTGCTGTTTAGAAAAAAACCGCCGGAAAGCGCGGCGGGAAAGCGCGCCAAGGCGCTTTGCAAGCTCCCGCTCGGCGGGATAACGTGAGAAAAACCTCCGGTACGGCAAACGCCGTGCCGGAGGTTTTTGTTTGGGAGCGTCTTTTAGCCGCATAGATATGGCCAGGCGGCCGGGGCGCTTTAGACATCGCGCCGGGATGGAGGCGCGCCCTCATTGCGTGAGGGTATGCTTGCCGGTCGGGGCCGTAAAGCGTAATGCACGCTTAGCCTTCTAGTATGCAATCAGCTCATTGAAGACCTTTGCCGCATGTCGAGGCACATCCTGGATAGGGCCTTATCCTTCTAGTACGTTATCAGCTCGTTAAAGACCGCGATGGCGAAGCGGTCCGTCATGCCTGCGATGAAGTCCAAAATGGCTTGAACGTAAAGCGTCCTGTCGCCGAGGTCTTTGTAAATCTTCTCATTGTCGCACCGGAGGGCAAGGGCGCGCAGTTTTTCTTCGGGGACAATCTCCGCAAAGCAGTAGCGCGCGAGCCACTCCGTAAACGTGCCGAGAAGCTGCGGCGCGAAAGCGAGCCTGCCTTTGAGGGCCTGAAACGTGTTCTTTTCGTCGTAACAGCTGTACAGGGCGTCAAACAGCTCCGAGAGCACAAGCTCGGAGTAGCGCGTAAACGGCCTGAACCGTTCGTGCCGGTAGATGTGCGCGTAGTTGAAGGCTTTCAGGGTGTTGATTTGCTCGAAAAAGGGCGGGCTCAGGCAGATCCCATTATCGGGGCTGCTGTTTCGGCAGATGTCGCCGATCATGTTGTGCATGATGACCGTGGTGTTCATGGCGTGCTCGTCGTACGCGCGCGCCATCCTGAGAAGCGCGCCCTGAGCCGCCTCGTCCAGAAAGCCGAGGGTTATGGCGTCTTCAATATCGCGGCCGAGGTACGCGATCTTATCTGCAATCTTGACGACGCAGCCCTCCCATGTGGCGGGCGGGTACTGCCCGGGAGTTTCAAAGGTATCAAGGTCCATCAGCTCCGCGCGGGGCCTCAGGCCGTTTTCGTCCACTTCGCCGCAGTGGGAGATAATCCCGTCCCGCACCGCGTAGGTAAGGGCGAGGTTTTTATAGCGCCTTTTGCTGTCCTCGAGCAGCTCGATTTTATCGACGAAGCGCAGGCCGTTTTTCTCGTGCCAGAAACCGTCGCCGAGGTGTTCCCGCGCGAGATCTTTTATGACCTCTTCGCCCTGGTGGCCGAAGGGCGCGTGCCCGAGGTCGTGGCCGATGGCGATGGCTCGTGTGAGCTCGACGTTCAGTCCCAGCCACTGGGCGATTGTGGTGCTGACGGATTCGACGTGATTGACGTGCTCCATCCGCGTGCAGATATGGTCGTTGCCGGGATTGAAAAAGACCTGCGTTT
Organism: Clostridiales bacterium; assembly: GCA_012521555.1. Classification (GTDB taxonomy): domain Bacteria; phylum Bacillota; class Clostridia; order Oscillospirales; family Oscillospiraceae; genus Sporobacter. Next base: position 27,099 of record JAAYMC010000023.1, on the reverse strand, counting down.
TGTGCTTGAGCCGCCGGTACGCCGTGGAGTGGAGAATGCGGGTGTAATCGCGCGCGAAGGGGCTTCGGATTTCGTCCTTCCGCGTCTCGAGCTCGTTTTGCCGGCTTATCAGCGCCTCCCATTGAGGGAGCCTGTCCGCCGCGTGGTCCCTGAAAGCGCCTTTTTGCATGGGGGCGCCCCTTTCCGATTTAGTCTTGCCCGAACAGGGAAAGCAAGCGCTTTCCCGCGTCTGAGAAAGCCGCCGGACAATCGCCGGCGGCTTTGTGCTTTCCTGTATTACGACGCCCTGTAGAGCCGGAGCATGGTGATGAAGGCCTGCTGGCGGGTGTATGAGCCGCGGGGGCTGAAGAGCCCCTCCCCGACGCCGCCCATGACGGGCTTGCCGGAGACTTTGTCCACCGTCGACGAGACGAACGCGATGGCGTCCACGGCCCACGCGGAAAAGCTCCCGGCGTCCGAGAACGCGACGGGCGCCGCGTTTGCATTTATCCCGAGGACGGCGGCGGCGTTTGCGAGCATTTTCGCCGCCTCTTCCCGGACAATGCCCGACGCGCCGTCAAACACGCCGCCGCCGCGGCCGCTCACGATGCCCAGCGCGAAGGCCGCAAGGACGCTTTTGTCCTTCGTGTCGGTAAACGCGCTGTAGTCGAGCTTCAGGCCGCGCCCGGCGAGCACCTCGTCGATGCTTTTGCCCGTCTTCCGCTCGATGAGGGTGATCACCAGCCTGCAGAAGTCAAGGCGCGTGATGTTTTCCGTGTAGCCGCGCTGGAGCGCGTCCGGCACAAGGCCGGCCTCGACGGCGAGGGCGACTTCCTCCTGCGCCCAGTCGGACGGGACGTCGAGCTTCGCCGACGGGTCGTACCCTTCCGTAAAGGAGACGACGCCGCTGAGAAGCTTTGTGAGGGTATACGTCTTTGTCTTTGTGTAGCCGGCGCCGTCATTGAACACCGCCTTAAACTCGTACAGCCCGGCGGGCAGGGAGGATGTGTCCACAAAGCAGGTGTACGGCAGGGCGCTCGTCTCGGCAATCTTTTTGCCGGATAAGTAGTACGTCACGGTCATCTTGTCGCTGTAGAGCGTGTCGCTGTAGGCGCGGATTTCAACGCGGCCTGTCTTTTCGCTGAAATCGGACAGCTTGACAAACGTCTGCGATGCCGTCTGGCCCGCCGAGGTTAACAGCGTGGGGTTTATCGAGACGGCTTCGCTGTGCGCCGCGGCGACGGCCGCGCTGTTTGTCATGGCGTACTTGTAGTTTTCCGCGGCGGTGCCGAGGTCGACGTCGAAATAGACAATCGCCTTGATATTCGGGTAGACCATGTTCAAAACGCCGAACATCTTGAACATCTGGGCGGCCGCGTGGCTGTCAAACCGCTTCCCGTCCTTGCTGACAATGCCCGTTCCGCCTTCCGACACGATGACGGGCTTGCCGCGCGCCATGGCAAACTCGGCGACGGCCCGCATATTCAGCACGCAGTCGGCGTAAATCCCGCGCCCGAAGTACAGGCTGGAGGCGTCCGTCTCCGTGCGGCCGGGGTGGGGCGTGATGTTGGAGTAGAGGGAGGTGCCCACCCAGTCGACGTACTGATCGCCGGGGTAGTAGTCCGAGAGCTCCGAGCCCCAGTGCCCGACGCAGTTGGGCGACCAGACGAGCGCCGCGTTGGGGGCGATATCGCGCGCGAGCCTCGCGACGTGTATGTACGCGTTTTTAAACAGGGCGGGGTCCATTTCCCAGAGGTTCATCTCGGCGCCGATGCGCAAAAACACCGGGCTTTTGAGCTTGGCGAGATACTCAAGCGACTCCGTGATGTTCCTGTCGTGCTTCCCGCCGACGATTTCCGCGGCCGTTGCCTCTTCGCCGGGGAAGTTGAGCGCGATGTGCAGGGCGTGTTTGCCGTCGTCAAACCGGCCGATAATCCACGAAAAGTCCTGCGCCGTGTAGCCGCCGACTTCGACGTAGACGGACGCGATGGACTCGCCGGCAAGCTCCGCGGCGTTGCGCACCCTGTTGCCGTCCATGCTGACGACGCGGCCGAAATACGCCCCCGAGAGCGGTTCGTGTTTCGCTCCGTAATAGGGCGCGCCGCCGCCCGACAGGGCGTAGACCTCCGTCATCGGGTCGAGCTTGCTGATGGCGGCTTTGGCCGCGATGGCCGCGTCCGTAAAGCCGATGTATTCGGAGACTTTGAGCAGCTTTTTCGCGTTGTCGATGGCGGCGTCGTAATTGCCCCGCCGCTCGAACAGGGCGTTTGTGAAGCGGTAGTAGTAGACGTTGTAGCTCGTGCTCGCGATGGCTTCGTTCATGGGAAACTGCGCGTAAAAGTTAAGCAGCGCGTCCCCCGTTTTCAGGATTTCGTCGACGTTGCCGGACTCCACCGCTTTTTGATAGGCCACAAGATAAGGCCAGTAGCCCTGCGGCTGCTCGGCGGCGAGGGCCGAAAGGGGCGGGCACAGGAGCGCCGCCACAAGGATGACGGATACGCAGATTGAAATAAGCCGTTTCATCTCTCTACCTCTTTTTCTCTTTCTATGTTTTTGGGGATGCAGCGGCGCGCGGCGCGGTCAGGCGTTTTCCTCCCAGTCTTTGCAGACGTCGACCCACGCCGTAAAGCGCGAGTGGGTTTTGAGCTCCTCGAGCGTCAGTTCAACGGCGCTGTTGCCGCTTCCGGCGGCCGGGTAGACCTTCTCGAACCGTTTGAGCGACACGTCAAGATAAACCGTCACGCCGGGCTTGACGGCGAAGGGGCACACGCCGCCCGGCGCGTGGCCGACGGCCGCTTCAACCTCATCCGGCGGGATCATTTTCGCCTTCTCCTGAAACAGGTTTTTAAATTTCCTGTTGTCCACCTTGGCGTCCCCCGCCGCGACGATGATAACGGGCTTCCCCTTAATCCAGAAGGACAGCGATTTCGCAATCAGCCGCGGCTCGCACCCGATCGCGTTGGCCGCTTTTTCCACCGTCGCGCTCGACTCTTCCAGCTCGATGACTCTGTCTCCCAGGCCGGCGCTTTCAAAGTATCTCTTTACGTCAACAAATGCCATGTCTTCACCTTATTTTTTCGTTTTAATTAGTTACTTCATTAGTATACACGACCAAAAGGGGAAAGTAAAACCAAAGGGCATTTTTCCGCCTTAAGAAATGAGAAAAACGCCGCCTCTGGCGGGGAGCGCAGGCTCTTGAATGAGCGTTCAAAACAGGTGCGGCGGGGAAAATTCGATTATCATCCTGCGCCGAGGCATCTCAGCGCGCGCATGACGGCTTTTCCGGCGCTTTTCTCAAACGGGTTTTTGCCGTTTGCGCACGCCGGGCGGCGGGGAGAGGAAAAAGGCTTCAAATCCCGAGGGGATTGAAGCCTTTTTCCTTGAGGTAATGGGGTTATTATAAAACAGAAAGAGAGAGGGGGGTTACAACATGGGGTTGGCTACGTTGTTCGGGTCAAAGCTTTCTTTAATTTTCTGCATCCATATATGGCAGTTGCTGTAGAGAGGCCCGAGCTGCAGGAGCGTCGGGTTGAGGCAGCCGACGTCCTCGGCGTGGAAGTGGCGGCGCAGGTCCTCTTCGCGGGACCGCGCGCGGAATTCCGCGACGCCTTTCATGGCGGCGGGATTTGTCCTGTCCCACATAAACAGCAGCTCGATGTGGGCAAAGTGGCCGTATTCCATCGGGATGATCTGGTAGTTTTCGGGCGCGTCGAAGATTTTGCCCGTCTCGGTAAACTCATAGATGTACTCCCCGATGGACTCGCCCACGTCGCAGATATGCTGGACGGAATCGGCGCCGAGCTTGATGGGCATCCAGCCGCCGCCTAAGCGCAGGACGCTCTGCAGGCGGCTGACGACCATGAAGTAGTCCATGTGCTCCGTCCACCAGTTTTCAAGCTCCTCGGGCAGCCTCTTGCCGCCCGTTTCCCGCACGACGTCGAACAGGATTTTTTCCTCGTATTCCCGCTCGCGCACCGACTGGGCGGCGATGTGCACCACGAGGGGCATGGACATGGCCTCTTTGTAGCCGCTCGTCCATTTTTTCCAGAAGTCGTTGGCCGAGTCGCTCATCAGGAGCGTGAGCGGCAGGTAGAAGTACTTCTGGACGGTGGAGCAGACCTCCGCCTCGCCGAGGGCGAGCATGGCCTGGCACACGTTCTGGATGTTGTCGTAATTGAAGACGTAGACGCGGCTTAAGTCGCTGTCGAAATAGACGCGGTGGTGCGGGCTGACGCCTTCGGTGCGGATTTCAGCCGGGCCCTTGCACGCGTCGAGGGCGACGGCCGCTTTCGTGATGATGCCGAGCTGCCCGTGGCTGCCGAAATAGCCCTTGATGATGCTCCGCAGGCTCGGGCCCGGTCCGTCCGGGCAGAACCAGCCGCAGCCGCCCTGAAGGGAGCCGGTGCGGATGATTTCGCCTTCGGGCGTGACCATTTCCACCGCCAGAAGATAGCGGTTTGACCGGGACGAGCCGTACTGGGTGTGGTGGTCGCCCGACGTGCTCGTGAAGTTGGCGAGGACGGAGCCGCCGGGGCCGACGGAGGCGGCCGTGTAGCTCAGGCCCCTCTTCCGCACCTCCGGGTAGAGCTGGACGTGGCGCACGCCCGGCTCCACCACCGCGTAGCGGTCCTCCTCGTTGATCTCAAGGATCCTGTTCATGCGCTTTAAGTGTATAAGGACGGTGCCCGCGCGGTTTGCGTAGGCGTCCGGGAGCGTGCCGGAGATGAAGGGGACGAAGCAGATCCCGTATTTGTTGCACACTTTCACGATGGCGGCGACCTCTTCCGTGCTTCCGGGGAGCAGGATGGCGTCCGCGCTGTGGTAGTCAAAGGGGATTTCCGGCGTCCTGACGCGGTTGCCCGCCAGAATGTGCTGTTTTGAACTGATGTAGCGCTCGCCGACGATCGCGGCCAGTTCCCGATACGCTTGAGCTGAAAGTGCCATGTCACGCCTCCTCCTTCAGTCTTTCCGCCAGCAAAACGGTCAGGTCCAGATAGGGCAGCGCGTTTTCGCCGTCGCTGCCCAGCGCGTCCCGGCAGAACGGGCAGCAGGACACGATGGCCTGAGCGCCGGCGGCCTTCGCCTCGCGGCGCCGCTCGGCGGCCGTCCACGCGGCAAACTCGGGGTCGACGTCCCGGGCGGCAGCGCCGCAGCAGAGCGCCTCCTCTAAGTTTCGCGTCATCTCGCACAGCTCGACGCCCTCCAGGGCGCGGAGTATTTCGCGGGGCTCTTCGTAGACGCCGTGCTCGCCTCTGCGCCACACTTTTTCCGGCACGTGCAGGCCGTACGGCCTGATCTCCCCGTCCCACGGGACGTACTTTTCGGACAGCCGCCCCAGCATGCACGGGTCGTGGTATGTCACGCGCAATGGCTCATCGCCCTTGCGGAGGCGGAGCTTCCCGCCGGAGAGCAACTCGGCGGCGACCTGCGTGATGTGCTTAAATTCGAGCCCCTCCGTGTCGGCATAGCGCGGGTACCCGCCGCGGAAGGAGCCGAAGCACTCGGCGCAGGCGGTGATAACCGTCTGAATCCCGTGGCGGCGGAATGTGTCCACGTTGCGGCGGATGAGCTTTTCGGCCGCCTCGCGCTGGCCTGTGCGCCAGAGCGGGGCGCCGCAGCACCACTCGTCCTCGCGCAGGAGCTTGAATTTCACGCCGCCGGCGCGGAGGATGCGGATTGCCGCGAGCGCGATATCGGGGTAGCGGTAGGCGCTGCAGCCGACGAACAGGGCGGTGTCAGCCTCCGGGTCGTCCCTGAAATCGGGCGGCAGCCACGCAAACCGCTCGGAATGGGGCTTGCCGTAGATGTTGTGGGTTTCCTCCACGTTTGCCGCTGTGCGCCGGAGGGGTTCGGGGAGGTATCCTGCCTCGACGCAGTCTTCCCGCAGGGCATAGATGGTGTCGAGCACCTCCATGTCGCGCACGCTTTTGCAGTTTATGTCGCAGGCGCCGCAGGCGGGGCAGGCGTAAAGCAGCGTCTCAAGGCCGTCGCCGTATTCGAGCTTGCCGTCGAGGCGCTCTTTCGCGATTTGAATGAGGCCCTGCCCGGAGTAGGCGTCAAACCCATGGAACTCGTGCAGGGGGCATACACTCGCAAAGTCCCAGCCCTTCATACGGGCCGGCAGAATCCACTTGCACTGCCCGCAGTGGTTGCAGGACTCCATGGTGTATTTGAAATCAGCCAGATTTGCCATAGCCGCCTCCCTCAAAAGCACAGTTTTCCCGGATTGAGGATGTTGTCCGGGTCGAATATCTTCTTCAGCTTCCTCATTGCCTCGGTGGAGACCGGGTCGGCCGCGTACGCGAGTTTGGACAGACTCCCGTAGGGCCTGTCAAAGTAGGCGCCCGCCTCGTAAAGCTCGCGCGCTGCGTCCTCAAGGGCCTTGTCCACCTGGCCGGCCTCCTCAGGAGCGCCGCTAAAGTACACGCTGCACTCGATGCGGAAGGCCATGCCCTGCACCTGCGGCTGCACCGTGATGCCAAAGTCCCCGGGGCAGCGAAGGTTTTCGAGGATTTCTATCAGGCGGGGCGCGCGGCTCGGCGGGGCGAGCATGTCGATTTGCCGCACGCCGCCCCGGCGCATCTTCCAGTACGTCTCCCGCCGGTCGCAGTCGGCTATCATGGACTCTACCTTTTCGGCAAGGCCGGGCAGGCCGCCGAGTTCCGTGACCGCCTCAAGGCCCGCCTGCGCGCATTCGTCCTTCAGATAGCCCTCGTAGATGCTCACGCGCTCTTCGGGGTAGCGGTCAAAACCGCTGACGCGGCAGATCATCGTCCACGGCGCTAGAGCTTTAAGGAGCTTTTCCTCCTCCTCGGCGCTCATCGCGAAAGCGCCGGCGAAATCGGCGCGGCTTAAGATGACGCACTCGTCGGGGATGCGCCGCTTGAGAAGGATACTGGCAAGGCGGGTGAGCTTTTCCGCGCTTTCGGCCTGCACGAAATAGAGCTTTGTGAGGGCCGGCAGGACCTCCGTCTTAAGCGTGGCCCATGTGACGAAGCCCATGGTGCCCTGCGCGCCGGAGAAAAAGCGCAGATAGTCGATGCAGCCCGGGCCCCAGGGCACGACCATGTCGGCGCGGGTCTCCTCCGGCGTGCCGGGGCCGGCCGCCGAGCCTGTCCGGAACGCGTCGCCCGTGCCAAACACCGCCTCGACCGTCAGAAGCGGGTCGGTGTAGTCGTACTGGTATTTCGGGATGAGCACGGCCTCCCGCTCAAGCGCGCTGGCGACCACCGATTTCCCGGCGCGCGGCAGGAAGGGGATGTTCAGCCGCATGCCGGCCGCCCTGACTTCGGGAATGAGCATGTCGAACGTCACGCCCGGCTCGACGCGCACGTACCGGCTGCGCCGGTCGATTTTGATGATGCGGTTCATCCGCGAAAAATCCACGGTTTCCGCATTCGGGTTTTCCGACGCGCCGTGCAGGTGCGGGCCGCGGGAGCTGACCGCCACAAGCGGCGTTTTCGTCTCACGGGCCTTTTGAATGATGGCTTCAAGCTGCCTTGTGTTTTCAGGGTACAGCATCGCCGTCGTTCCTCCTTAGCCGATGAATTGTGGAATAAGCCCTCCATGTGACATGAAGGGCTTATCCGGTGGGGAGTTGAAAAGTCTTAGGGGAGTATCACGTTTTGTTTAAGCAGCTGCTCGCGCAGTTTGCCGAACGGAACGTTCCGGACGCTGATGCCCTCCTGTACGGCCATGGCCGCCGCCGTGCCGGCCGCCTGGCCGAAGCACATGCAGTGGGGGATGAGGTTGAAGCAGGAGTTGGCCTCGTCGTCCGAGGAGAAGGCGCGGCAGGCCACCATAAACCCTTCGATGTCCCGCGGAATGAGAGTGCGGTAGGGGACGTAGACGACGGGGTGCTCGAGGGATTCCTTGCCGCGGTCGTTGTTCGGGAAGATGGCGATGGTGTCCTCAAAGGGCTCGGTGCGGCGCAGGTCGTCCTCCCTGAGGGAGTACTCGCCGACGAGACGGCGCCCGCCGGTGGTGCCAAGCTGCGCGCAGGTGAGATGGATGTAGCTCTTTTCAAAGCCGGGGGCCTTGTCGCGCAGGAGCTCCCAGGTCTGGACGGCTTTTTCGCGCGCCGCGACGTCCATGCGCGTCATTTCCTCCACGTCCGTCTGGCACTCGGCGATGAAGTGCGGGTGCAGCCACGCCGTGTGCTCCTGGTTCTTGAGCATGCCTCTGAAGAAGCTGATGTACAGCCCTTTGTCGTGCAGCTCGTTTTTCAGGGCGATGTAGTCGTCCGGGCGGGAGCTGACGAATTTGTCGAACGCGCGGAATTCCACGCCGCCGATCCAGTAGCCGAAGCACAGGTGCTTGATGCGCAGGTCCGCGCCGATGTCGTCTTCGTACTGAGCGCCGGTCCATGTGAGCAGGTCGCCGTCGCCGGTGCAGTCGATGATGACCTTGCCGAGCACGGCCTGCCGGCCGGACTTGCTCTCGAAGATGATGCCCTTGACCTGGTTGCCATCCATGATGACGTTCGTCACCCAGGAGTGCAGGTACAGCTTGACGCCGGCCTCCATGACCATCCTGTTGATTTCGTTCTTCCCGATTTCAGGGTCGATGATGGCGGAGTAGAGAAGGGCGTCTTTCCCTTCCTTGTTTTTGCGGATGAAGAAGTGGTGGAAGCTGCAGTCCTTGTAGTACTTCAGCACGGACTCGTCGGTGGAGCCCCAGTCGAGCTTAAAGGGGTGGAAGGCAGCGTCCTGCTTGTCCAGCCTGTCGATAAACTCCTGGCAGATTCCGCCGATGTACTGGGTGCCGCCGATGTCGCTGAGGTTCGGGATGATGTTGACGAGGCCGCCGGTGCACATGCCGCCGAGGTGGCCGTACCGCTCCAGCAGAACCGTCCTGGCGCCCATCCGCGCGGCGCAGACGGCCGCGGCGAAACCGCCCGGGCCGCCGCCGACGACGATGACGTCCGCCTCGCTGACGACCTTAATCTCCCGGGGGGGCTCGGTGACGGTTGTGACGCTGGGGACAAACCGCTTGTCGTTTTCCGAGGGGCCGGGGATATGGTAGCGCGCCATGCCCGCAGGGCCATGGTACCTGAGCCTTTCGTTGCTCATATTATGTATCCTCCTTTGACAGAAACTGGCTTAATAAAGCGCAGTTTTGAACTTACTTTACCATTATACTAGCTCATGCTCGCGTAGTCGATAGAGGTGTCAATCTCCTTGCCTTTCACTGCGTTCCAGATGACGGCGATGGCCGACAGAACGACGAACAGGCCGAGGCCAATGACAACCTGAGCCGTTGTGAGGTTCGTCATGGAGGAGATAAACAGGGCAAGCTGAACGGCCGTGCACACGCCCATGATGATGTAGAAGACGGGCAGTGGCATCTTGCGGAACAGGCCGGTTTTCCAGAACTCGGGATACTTGGTGGGAATCCGCCACGCGGCGACCAGCGGGAACAGCTTGATCAGCGTCTGCACGAGGACGGTCTGGTTCGCGATGACGCTGACGTTATCCGTAAACAGGTAGGGGATAACGGCGGCGGCGAGAAGGATGGCGAGCGTGACGTAGGGGGCGCCGAACCTGTTCTTTTTGCCCACGACTTTGGGGAGCCATCCGGATTCCGCGGAGCTTGCGAAGGGCTTGGACAGGCCGAGGAAGCCGGCGTTGAGCGTTGTGGCGGTGGCGAGAATCGGCCCGCAGATGATGAAGAAGATAAACAGGCCCGTGGGGAGGAGAGAGCTCGCGGTTCCGACCATCGTCTGGCCGACCGTCTGCTCCCAGGGCAGCGTGTTGACGTTGACGAACGTCATCAGCGGATAGAGGAACAGGATGATGACGGCGGTGATGAGCATGGATTTCGGGATGTGCTTGCGGGGGTTTTTCGCCTGCAGGGCCAGCGCGTACACCTGCACATAGAAGCCGGTTGTGACGCAGAATGTGGTTGTGGCCTGGATGAAGCCCCTGCCGCCGTTGGGGAAGTAGTTGCCCGCGCTGAAATCGAAGGCACCGGGCTTAATGTGGAACAGGCCGTAGATGATGTAGGTGGCCGTCGCAAGGCAAAGGAGATAGAACATGATGTTCTGCGCTTTGCTGATGGCCTTGATCGGCGATATGTTCAGCAGGAAAATCAGGACGGTGACGATAATCGCGATAATTTTGCCGGGCGCGCCGGGCCACAGCGTGGTGACGTAGCCGCTGATTGCGGAGGTGGAAATGGCGATGCCGATGCACATGAGGATGAAGTTCCACGCGAAGATGCCGCTGGCACGCTTGCCCAGGCCGAGCTGGACGAGGGAGAAGTCGCCGCCCTTGAAGCTGACGGCGCCGCTGACAAGCAGGTTCGGGAGGATGGTGAGGAACCCGACGATGACCGCCAGGCCAAACGCCAGCCACGCCGAACGGCCCGTCATAGCCGAGGTGGGCGCCTGAAGGGCGTAAACGGAGGAGCTAAATACATTTCCAAGCGCGATGGTGACGAGCGCCATCAAACCTAATGGGCGCTCAGGGTGAGGAGTTGGTTCCAGAGGGTGGATTTGTACTTCCGGTTTCTGCTCGTTCATGGATTAGGCCTCCTTGAATTATAATAAGGTTTTTATACCTGCCTCCCCGCGCCGTTTTAAACGGACGGAGAATGCTCTGCAACGTAGTCGGACAGGAACGCCAAAAAGACCTCCATGCTCGGATTGTCGTTTTGCTTGTCCCAGATAAAGGAGAAGATTGTTCTTCCAAGCTGCTGCAGGGGTACAAACCGGAAGGCCGGGTTGCCGGCGGCGATGCACTGGTCGGAAGCCGCTATGATGCCCCGCCTGGCCGAAACCCATAAAAGGGAGGTGTCCAGATCGGGAGCGTAGAGCACCTTCGGGTCATACCCTAAGGCGGCGTATTTTTTGATGAGCCTGCTGGCAAGTTTCGGGGCGATATAATCCGATAGCAGAATAAACGTGTCGTCTTTGAAGTCATCCAGAGTGAGGTCTTCCGGTGCGATGGAAGCCTTGGGATGGTCGGCGGGGAGCAGAAACCCGTTCGGCCTTTCGACGACGTTCATATAGCTGCGCGAGATGCTGGAATACTCCTCCCAGCGCCAGAACACAAAGTCGACGCTGTGTTCGTCCAGCTTTCTCGACGCGTCGCCGGAATAGGAAGTCTGAAGGGAGACGAAGATCTCCGGGTGCTGCTTTTCAAAAGCAAGGACAACCGGAGTCAGGATATTCGAATAGAGCGTGCCGGGGTGCGTGCAGATGCGCACTTCCGCGATATAGCCGCTTTGGGCGGCGTGCGTATTGGAGAGCACGGCCTGATAGAGATCGGTCACCTTTTCCATGCCGGCCTTGAAGACCTGGCCGGCCTTCGTCAGGACGACCGAACGCGAGCCACGAATAAAGAGCTGGACGCCCAGCTCTTTTTCGAGGGCAAGAATCTGACGGCTGATCGCGGATTGGTTTTTAAAAAGGAGGTCTGCAGCCTTTGAAAAGCTCTTTGTCTGGGCGACAGCAAAAAATGCTGTCAATTTGGCCAAATCCATACGTCCTCCATGCGGCATTGTGTACAATAACTGCCGGAACCCGAGATTTGTATCATTTTTTGTTCATTATAACATTTAGGTTTGGGAAAACAATAAGACAACCGTCATAGTGTTATGCAATCGGCGCATAGATTTTTTAATTTCCGTATAATCGAAGAATAGTTTGGGAATACGGCGCCGCACAAAAAATCCGGACGCGTGGAAGCGTCCGGCTTTTTCACTATATGCGGCCATATTGATGTGTTGAATTGAAATTCAAATTGTTTTACAGGGGTTTGACAGACGACTCAGGACCGATGGCGGGAGAGATGCGCCCGGTTTCTCTGTTATGTATCCTGAGCGATGGCCTGTTCATACGCCGCCTCTTCCGCCCTGAGGGATTTGAGCAGCCTATAATACAGACCGAAGGAGAGGGCCAGCGTGAGGCAGTCGGCAAGCAGCTGCGTCCATACGACGCCGTACAGCCCGAACAGGGCGTTCATCAAAAACAGGAGCGGGATGTTGACGAGGCCCTGGCGGCAGGAGGAGAGGATCAGGGACTGCCAGCCCTTGCCCATGGCCTGGAACGTGAAGTTCATCTGGAAGTTGCTGATCATGAACGGGGTGGCCAGGCAGCAAATCCGCAGGAATTTGGTCGACAGCGCGTACGTCTCCGGCTCTCTGATGAAGATGCCGACGGCGCCTTCGGCGAAGATTTCAAACACGACGATGCAAATCGCGGCGAAGGCCATGCCCCAGATCCGGGCGCACTTGGCCGCCGCATGCATGCGTTTGTAATCCTTGGAGGCGTAATTGTACGCCACCAGCGGCACCATGCCCTGGCACAGGCCCATGCCCACGTTCATGGGCAGCATGTCAATCTTTTTGACGATGCCAAACGCCGCCACCGGAATATCGCCGTACTGGGCAGCCAGCTTGTTAATCAGGATGTTGGCCACGCATGCCAGACTCGAGGAAATCGCGGAGGGGAAGCCGACGGAGGCAATCTGCCCGATATATTTCGCTCCGGGGAGGATAAGGCGGGGAGAGAAGGAAAGGACGGTCCTCTTTCTCAGACGGACAAACATGATAATGAAATAAATGAATGTGCAGTAGTTTGAAAGCATGGTCGCGACGGCCGCGCCGGTCACCTCAAACCCCGGCTCAAAAATGACGAACATGAACAGCGGGTCGAGGATGATGTTCAGCACGCCGCCCATGCCAAGCCCGAAGCTGGCCTGCTTTGAGTAGCCCGTGCTGCGAAGAAAATGCGCCATTGTCATGTTCATGGAGGCCGGGATGCCGCCGAAGACGACGACCCATAACACATAGGAGGAGGCGTAGCCGACGGTGTTGTCGCTGGCGCCGACCAGGCGCAGCAGCGGTTCCATAAATATGTAGACGCAGGCACAGTAAATCACCGTGACTAAAAGCGCGCCGTAAATGCTGAAGGCGCAGGCCTTCCTGGCCTCTTCCGGCTCCTGCCTGCCCAGCAGGCGGGAAATGAGGCTGCCGCCGCCCATGCCGAACAGGCTGGACAGGGCGCTCATGAGGAAGGGGAAAGCGAAAGAAACGGAGGCGGCCGCAACTTTATAAGGGTCGTTTGTCTGGCCGATATAGAACGTATCGGCCAGATTATAGATCATGGTGATCAGCGAGCTGATAATCGTCGGGATGGCCAGAGACGCAAGCGCCTTTGGCACGGGAATTGATTCAAAGAGCTCTTTCTTTTCATTCATGGTGATCGCCGTTCTCTTTCTGTCTTAAAGTGTTGATGTTGTCAAGCGCGATTTGAAGCAGGCGCCTGAAATGCGCCTGCTCTTCCGGGGACATTCCCTGGAGCATTTTCCGCTCCATTTCCACTGCGTTGTCAATCAGGGCTTTACGCACCGCGATTCCCAGCTCCGTCGGCGTGATGACGTTTATCCGGCTGTCGCCGGCGTGGGCACAGCGGGTGATAAACCCTTTTTTCTCCAGACGATGCAAAATCCCGGCCACCGTGGATTGGGAGAGATGGAGATGCTCCATGATATCCCCGGCTGTGACGGGATTATCAGCGTTTCTTAATATGTACCGGATGACTTCGCTCTGGCTGGACGTCAGGCCGAAAGATTGCATCGTTTTATTGCGCAGCCAGGTCACAGCGTTGCCAAGCTGGATGATTTTGACCGCGAGATAACTCTCTGGCTGCCCCATCCGGATTCCCCTCTATGGATAAATCGCATGCGATGCATTCTATCAAATTATACGCTTTTTGTCAAAGGAAATCAAAAGCCCAAAACCCCAAAACCGAAAGCGCATTTGGACGCCGGATTCGGCGGATTGACGATTGTGCAGATTGTACAGGCGGTGTTAGAAAATGATCCGCGCGCCGCCCGCAGTCGACAAAATACTTGTTATATCGACACGTTAATGGTAATTATATTGTAAATTCATGGTTTGGGGGTTAAAAAATGACAAAAAGGCTTCTCGGTATCGTGCTGGCCTGCCTGCTGGCGTTCTACGTTTTCCCGACGGGCGCGCTTGCCTACACGTCGCCCCATGCCATAAACATCAGCGAGCGGCGGCCGGTTGATATCCTGATAGTCCAAGACCCCGGCTATCCGGGGGGCACGCTGCCGGAGTTTGCGGCGCGGCTTGAAAGCGCGCTTGCGGCCGAAGGGCTCGGCCCGGCGGAATATCGCCTCAGTACGGTGGAATTGGAGACGGACGTCAGCCTTTCCGATTTTGACGGCTGGTACGTCTACGACCACTATTACCACCCCATTTACCCGCCGGACGGCTCCGCGCCGGAAGGGTGGGACGACCGCTCCGGCAGGCGCCCGTATTTCTACTGGAAGGAGACGAGCTTCAAGATTCCGCCGTCCGCTCTCGCGGCCGGAGAGGAAGATCTGCACGAGCAGCTCTGGGCGGAGTATGCGCTTCTGATATATTCGTGCAATCAGGCGGCTATCCTGCGGCGCTATGCGGCGCAGATCCATCCCTACGGCGAGCTGAGCCGGGACGAACAGGCCGCCGTGTACGAGGCCGTTTTGGAGGCGGTCAGGGACTATACGGCGCTTATAACGTACGGGCGCTGCTACGGCGCGCTCACGGATGAGGAGAAAAACCTGCTTGTATACCAGATTGAATGGGAGCTTTTCGGCAACTTCGATTACCACTACGGTTCCGTGCTCCTGAGCCATCTTGAGGAAAACGCCGTAAAGGCGCTGGCGGACGAGTTTTTGCTGATAAACTGCATAAAGCCCTTTTATACGGACGAGGAATACGAAAAGCTCAGCGACGAGGAGAAAGCCGCCGCGCTCAGCGAATACAGGGACTTGTGGTTTAGCACTTTCTTTTCCGAGTATTTGGCCGGCGAGACCGCCTCAAACCTGGACGATCAGCGCAGGGCGGAAATTATAAGCGGCTATTATTATGACGCGTTCATTTACTCCTTCGATATATACAATAAAATTTCAGCCCATCTCATCTCGAACAAGCCGGAAGCCCTCTTCGTGACGGATATCACGTCGCCCGGCTCGATGGACGCGGTTTACCTGCGCGACAGGCACATTTACGCCGGCGCGGCCGGTGGCGACACGAGCGTCGTTTTCCTCGGCTACAGCGAGCCGGCCTACAAGGACTTTCTGATCTGCCCCGCATCTTCGGCGGCGAAAACGGTCTCCTTTGACATGGACGCGTCCGAAATCTGCGCCCACGCGCTCGACGGGGCGGGGCTGCTGATGAACTCGGGCATTGATGAAGACGGCTTTATCCACGGGTACATCCTGTTTTATAAATTTAACTCGGCTACGGCGGGAACCGTCTACCTTTTAAAAATCAAAGACGGCGTGCTTGCCGAGGATATGCACAATTATGACGGTTACGGCTCCCTCGTCGACTCGGGCTTTGTTTATGCAACGCCGCTTGGGGCGTTTGGCTTTAACGGGGAGAAAAAGCGCGTTGACATCACCATCACGCCGGCGTCGCTAAGCTGCGTCGAAACGGATTATACGGACGCTGGAGGAACGTCGCCCGGGACGGCGCGCACGCTCTACGACGGCGCGCTCGACGACACGGGATACAACGGCTTTGGCCCGCTGGCGAGCTTTCTCAGAAACGACTATGAAAAGACGAAGATATCCAAATTCACGTTTTCCAATCTCCGGATGGGATACCGGAGGACCGCGGCAGACGGCCTGCGCGGCGCGTCTTTCATTGAGAGCGCCCAAAAAGTGTATATCGTGCTCTCCGGCGGCGACGGGAGGAGCGGCGAGCCGTCTTATTTCGAGCTTTTGGCGCGCCTTAAGCAGGATCAGATCTTCTACCTCACCACCGGCCCGGGCGGCGGCGACGTCGTTTCCGACAGCGGCGGCAACGGGCTGTGGCTGAGCGGAAGCAGTCCGGAGGAAAACGCGCAGGCCGCCGCGCGTTACATCGCCGGGCTTTACCACGGCGATATTTCGTGGGGCGGCAGGGCTGCGCTGCCAACCGGCGAAGGGCTGCCGCCCGTGGCCATCTTCGACATCACCGACGGCGAGGGGACGTTCGTCAATAAGGTCGATATCAGGCACCTGAACGGCGGCGCATACACCGTCCGGTTCGGGAACACCGGCAAGTCCGTCGCTCTCGCGGAGGAGGCGGGGGAGCTTACCTATCATTACGCGGTGTACGACCCCGAAGGGAAGCCCGTGGATTTGGCGGGCGGAGATGCGCTTGTGCTGGACGGGGCGTCCTTGCCCGGCGTCTACACATTCGTGCTGACGGTATCCGAAGGGGGCAGGACGTCCGAGCCGGCCGCGCGCACGCTGACGGTGGTGCGCGACACCGCGCCGCCGGAGGTGGCCGTCCTCGGCCGTGACGAGGCGCCGCACACCGCGGGCAGCATCACGCTGCGGCTTTTCGACGGGGAAAGCGGCGTGGCCGCGTACGCGATCGGCAGGGCATCCGGCGGCGGGGAGCCGGTTTACGGCGAAGAGGTAGTCTTCCCGGAAGCGGCGCAGAAAGACGTCACGCTGACTTTGGAAAGCGGAGAGTATACCTTGTATGTAAAAGTCTACGACGCATGCGGGAACGAGAGGGTCTGGAGCAGGAGAGTGAGCGTCGCGCCGACGCCGGATGACGGTCGGCCGCCTGACGAACCGCCTGACACGCCGCCATCTGACGTGCCGGGTGACACGCCGCCCGCCGCGCCGATATCGCCCGGCAGCGTGCCTGTTCAGGTGCCGGTTATCGTGGGCGGCAAAACCGTCCTCGCCGGCGTACAGACAAAGGGGCGGACGAGCGACGGGCGCGCGACCCTGACGGTGACGCTCAGCCCCGAGCTTGTGGGCGCGCTGCTTGACAGCGCGGAAGATCAGGCGGTCATCGCCGTCCCGATTGAAGGGGCGCAGGCCGTGAAAACAGCCGCTTTGACGGGGCGGCTTATAAAGGACATGGAGGACAGGGAGGCGGCGCTTGAAATCAGGACGGGCGAGGCCGTGTACACCCTCCCGGCCGGCGCGGTGAGTATCAGCGCCATCGCCGAGCAGTTCGGGGAGGACGCCGACCTTGCGGACATCACGGTCGAGGTGACGATAGCGGCGCCCTCAGGCGCGGCCGCGCAGCTCGTTCAGGACGCCGCTGCCGCCAGAGGGTTTAAGCTTGTTGTTCCGGCCATCGAGTTTACGGTTCGCTGTACCTACAACGGACGAACGATTGACGTGACGGCCTTCGGCTCTTACGTGGAGTGGATGGTGGCCATTCCCGATGGCGTTGACCACGGGGAGGTTACGACGGCCGTCGTGGTCGAACCGAGCGGGGCGGTGCGCCACGTTCCGACGCGCGTGGCTCTCATCGGCGGCAGGTACTACGCCGTCATCAGCAGCCTGACAAACAGCACCTACTCGGTGATCTCCAACCCGGCGGCGTTTGAAGACGTATCCGGCCACTGGGCGCAAGGCGCCGTCAACGATATGGGCGCGCGGCTCGTCGTGACAGGCGACGAAAACGGCCGGTTCAACCCGGACAGCTTTATCACCCGGGCCGAATTTGCCACCGCCCTCGTCCGGGCGCTCGGCATCAGGCCTGCCGACACATGCCGCTTTAAGGACGCTGCGCCGGAGGCGTGGCACGGCGGATACATAGAGGCCGCCGCGCGGCACGGGCTGATCTTCGGGTACGACGAGGCGACCTTCGGCCCCGACGACCCGATCACGCGCGAGCAGGCGATGGCCGTCGTCGCGCGGGCGATGGCGGTGACAAGGCTCGACGCCGCCCTCTCCGCCGGCGAGGCCGAAAGCCTGCTCGGAGCGTTCGCGGACGGCGCGGCCGTCTCCGCCTTTGCGAGAGAAGGCGCCGCGGCGTGCCTGAAAACGGGCGTCGCCCACGGCAGGGGCGGCGGCACACTTGCGCCGAAAGAGCTCGTCACGCGCGCCGAGGCCGCCGTGATGCTCCGGCGGCTCCTGCAAAAATCGGGACTGATATAAGCGCCGCGCCGGTGCCGGCTGCGTGCGGCGCGATTGACTGCATCGCGCGGGACGCGCGCGCCGGATTGGGCGCGCATCCGCTTTGGGATGAAAACGGCCGCCCCCGCGGCCGCGCGGGCAGTAAAAAGGCAGACGGTTTTATTCGCTGCCTGCCCAATGTTTTTGCATCACAGGCGGGATTATTGCGGAAATCCTTGCATTTTTGCTGAGAAATGCAGGCAGCTTCCCGTTGGACCCGGTAACCGGATTGTAGTATAATGTCGTGTGCATGAATTTTCTGGAGGTACATAATGAAAAAAGCGCTTTTGTGTCTGGCGGCGGCGCTTCTCATAATCGGCTGCGCCGCGCCTGCTGCCATGGCGCAGGAGGAGAAGGCCATTCAAGTTTTTGTCGACAACATACCCGTTGCTTTTGACGTCAAACCTGTCATTCAGGACGGCAGGACCCTCGTGCCGTTCCGGGCGATTGCGGAAGCGCTGGGCGTGCAGGTGGAATGGGACGATGCCTCAAAGACGGTCACCGCCACGGACGGCGAAAAGGTCGTGGCGCTGCAGATCGGGAGCAAGACCGCCTATTTGAGCGGGACCCCCGTCGCTTTGGACGTCGCCCCGGTCATTTCGGGCGGGAGGACGATTATCCCCTTAAGGTTTTTCAGCGAGGCGTTTGACTGCGCAGTCGAGTGGGACGGGGACAACAGGGTTGTGAGCGTCACGTCCCCGCCGAGGGAGATGACGGTCATCGGATTTTACGCCCTGGGCGACAGCAAAACGAGCAGCTGGACGAACCTCTTTGGCGTGCCCTATCCGGAGACGGCCGCAGGCAATACCGATATCGTCGGCGAAGTCGCGCTCGGCTGGTACAGCATTGACAGAGACGGCAACCTGCTCACAAAGAGCCGAACCGGCTGGCTCAGGCCCGACGGCTGGCAGGACGTCCTGAAAGCGGCGGGCGCGTACGGGCTCACCGCCGAAATGGTGGTGCACGTCACAGACGGGGACGGCACCATCACGGCTCTGCTGGGCAGCGACGCCGCCATGGCCGCGGCGGCCGCCAATATCGTCAAAGAGGCTGCGCAATATTATCAGGGCATTAATCTCGACTTTGAAGGCCTGGGCTTGCGGGAAGAGGGCGAGCAGCTGCTGGCAACGCAAAGCGCGTTTAACAGATTCGTCCGGCTTTTGTCGGAGCAAGCGCACGCGGCGGGGCTGAGTCTCACGCTGACGCTGCATGCGCCCAACAGCGCCTATAAGGGCTATGACTATCAGGCTCTGGGGGAGTGCGCCGACACAATCATTATCATGGCGTACGATTACGGCACAAAGCCGGAGCCAATCGCGCTTGTCGCCCAGGCGGTCGAGCAGGCGCTTGAGTGCGTGCCGGGAGAAAAGCTCGCGCTCGGCATTTCCGTACCGAACGAGACGCCGGAGAGCCTCCTTTCAAAGGTCGGGCTGGCCAAGAGATACCATCTGAAAGGCGTCGCGCTCTGGAGGCTCGGCCTCCTGACGGACGACATGTGGGACACGCTGAGAGCGGCGGTTGCGGTCCGCGATGGCATCCCGCAATCCGCTTAAAGCCGGAAGGTTATAACATAAAAAAGCCGCAGGACGATGCCCGCACATCGGGCACTTGCCTGCGGCTTTAAGCTTTTCGGGAAAAATCGCTGTCTTTCACGGGGTTTTTCGGCTTGTTGCTGCTTCGGAAAATGACGAAACGCTGGACGGCCCAGTTGACAAAGAAAAACAGGAAATTTGCGAGGATTTTCGCCAGCATGGCGTTCATCCGGATGTGGTTGATCAGCAGCGTCAAAAGCGCGGAGTTGCCGGCCAGAATGGCCGCCGCAAGGCAGAAATACTCCAGCGCCGTTTTGATGGCCGGCGCGTTGCTCCGGAAGATAAACTTCCGGTTGAGTATGTAGTTGAGCGTGGCGCTGACAACCCGCGCGCTGATGTTGGCGATAAGCAAGTTGCCCGTGAGCATCAGCAGAAGGCCGTACAGGAGGCAGTCTATGCAAAAGCAGAAGAACGACGAGGCGCAAAACTTGATAATCTCCTTGACAATCCGCAGGGAGTCTTTCACCATGCGGAAATGCGAGGAGACATTCCTGCCGATATAAATCGTGTCAATCGGGATTTCCCGGATGGGTATCCGCTTGCGGGCGGAGTCTAATAGCACGTTGAGCTCATACTCGTACCGCTCGCCGTGAATCTTCAGCAGCCGCGGGATGAACTCCCCGCTAAAGCCGCGAAGGCCCGTCTGCGTATCGTACAGCCTCACGCCCGTGAACAGGTGGAAGATGAGGCACGTGACCGCGTTGCCGAGTCGGCTGCGGAAAGGCGCCTGCTTTGTCAGGCACCTTTGCCCGAGAATCAGCGCGTCCGGGTGCAACCGCACGTTTTCGCGGATGCGGATGGCGTCCTCAACGCTGTGCTGGCCGTCCGCGTCGAACGTGACTACGATATGGCCCGTCCCGTACGTCTCCTGGATATAGGCAAGGCCCGTTTTCAAGGCCCTGCCTTTTCCCTGGTTCCTGGGATGGGACAATACGGCCGCATGCCGCGCCGCTTCTTCAAACAGTGGCGCGTAGCGCTCCCCGCTGCCGTCGTCCACGACGACGGGGACAAAGCCCGCGCGGTTTAAGTCCTCGAGCAGCGCAATCAGGTTGTCCCCCGGTTTATAGGCGGGAATTAAAGCGATGCTAAAGTCGTCTATCTTTAACACCCCCAGCTTTCAGCCGGACTGCCTTGCGCGTCGCCGATAAAAGACCCCGCTGCCGCGGGGATCTTTCCGGATACGGTATTTAGGTCTTGGCCACCATGACGTTTTCAACCATGTCCGCGATGTCTTCGCAGCAGTCTACGGTCTGCTCAAGAAGCTGGTAAAGCTCTTTTTTCTTGATAATGACGATGGGGTCCGTCTCGTTTTCGAAGAGCTTGCGCATGCTTTCCGCGTAGGTGCGGTCAGCCTCTTCCTCAATCCTGTTGACCTCGACGATGCATTCGTTGATCTTGGCGTGGTTCTTTTTAAAGTTTTTCAGCGCCGCCATCAGCTCGTCGAGCTTTTTGCAGCACTGCACGATGTAATCGACGAACCTGCGCAGGTAGGTGCTGCTTTCCCGGATGTTGAAGATGGCGATGTGGTTTGCGACGGCGTCGATGCAGTCTGTGAGGTTTTCAATCGCCTTGATGATATCAACGATATCCGTGCGGTCTATGGGTGTGATGAAGGCGATGTCGATTTTCCGCAGGCACTGGTGGACGTGCGTGTCGCCTTTGTGCTCGATGTCCTTGATGGACTTAAGCTCCGACTCGACGATGCACCTGTCCCTGAAGGCGGCCTGCAGAGCCTGCGCCGCTTCAAGGGAGATGGACACCCCCTGCTGGAACATCTCAAAATAGTCCACGCTTTTTGTACTCATCTTGCCCATTATATGAAACCTCCAAATCGCACCGGCTTTGTGCCAAAAGTTACAGCGAAAACAGGAAACGGAAAACAGTCGCGAAAACGTAGCCGAGTATAAGGCAGACCGGGAAGGTGAGCACCCAGGCAATCACCATATCTTTTGCGATCGACCAGTTGACAGCGCCGACGCCCTTTGTGGCTCCGGCGCCCATCATGGCGGTGGCCTTGACGTTGGTGGTGCTCAGGGGGATACCCCACAGCGTCGAGGCGAGCATGCTGCCCGACGCGGCGATTTCCGCGGCAAAGCCCTGGTATTTTTCAAGCTTGACCATATCGATGCCCATGGCCTTGATAATCCTGTAGCCGCCCACCGAGGTGCCCAGAGCCATCAGGACGGAACAGACCAGCATAATCCACAGGGGTATTTCGAGCGTCCCGCCGCTTTCCATGGTGTAGACGCCGCCGACGACGAGGGCGAGGTAGAAAATGCCCATGAACTTCTGCCCGTCCTGCGCGCCGTGGCTGAACGCCATCAGGGAGGCGCTGAGAACCTGTCCGGCGGAAAAGAATTTTTCCGTTTTGCGGCGGTTTATGTTCCTGCAGATCATTTCAATCAGGCGGGTGAAAAAGAAGCCCAGTATGAAACCGGCCGCGGGCGAAATGACAAGCCCGATGACAACGCTTTTGATGGACTGCCAGTTTAACGCGCTGATGCCGTTGAGGGAGATGCCCGCGCCCATGAGGCCGGCTATCAGGGCGTGGCTTTCGCTGGTGGGGATGCCGTACCGCCACGCGGCGACGGCCCACAAAACGATGGACAGCTGCGCGGCCCCGAGGGTGACCAGCGCGTCCGTGCCGGTTCCGATGTCGACGATGCTGGCCGTCGTGGTGGCGACGGCCGTCCCCATGATCAGCACGCCGAGGAAGTTAAACACCGCCCCGAGGACAACCGCCGCCCTCGGGCGGAGCACCCTTGTGGAGATCACCGTCGCGATGGCGTTGGGGGAGTCCGTCCACCCGTTGACAAAAATGGATGCGCAAACCAGCATCACAACGATTACAAGACCCATAGCCGCTCGGTACCATTCCTTTTTCGTGTATAAGTCCAGCCACTCTATATTCTCATTATATAATACAGGAAAAATTAAACCAATATTAGGAATGCCACAACGCGGGCCTTCTTTTTTGCCTGGTTTCGGCATTATGCTATTTAAACAGGAGAAAAGAGAGCCGGATAGGCGGGAAAACGGGCCGGATTGGTATTCTGGCAAACGAAATGACCTTGACGGTTTCATGGCCCGCCTCGCTTCAAATCGCGTAAAGGAGAAGGGCGTGTATCAAAAACTCTCACAAAGAGGCCGCGGCGGGGACATCGGGAAGGCAGAGCGCCTTGAAGCCGCAAATTCTATTTTATATGCTTCACTTTTTGAGGTAAAGAGGAGCGGCCTTAAGGCAACGCTCGCCACGGCCGCCCGTATGCCGCTCCATAAAAAATACAGTTTTCTTCCTGTTTCGCTCTTGACATATTAGGTCTATCGCGATAGACTTTATTTAGGTCTATTGGAATAAACCGGAGGGGGCGGCCGCATGGAAAGATTTAAGCTGTTTGACGCGGAGTATAAATTTGTCAGCATCGTCTGGGACAACGAGCCGGTCAAATCCACGGAGCTTGTCAGGCTCTGCTCCGAGAAGCTCGGCTGGAAGAAGTCGACCACCTATACGGTCTTGAAAAAACTCTGCCAGCGCGGCATCCTGCAAAACAAGGACGCGACCGTGACCGCGCTGATTCGGCGCGAAGATGTGCAGCGGTATGAAAGCAAAGCCGTGCTGGACAGGGCATTCGACGGGTCTCTGCCGAAGTTTCTGACCGCCTTCCTGAGCGAGCGCAAGCTGTCCGAACAGGAGGCCGAGGAGCTCAGGCGCATTATCGAGGAGGCGGCAAAATGAGCCATCTGGAGGATGTGTTCCTAACAATCGTCAACATGAGCATCACGGCATCCTTTGTGGCGGCCGGCGTACTCCTTGTCCGCCTGCTGCTGAAAAAAGCGCCGAAGATTTTCTCCTATATTCTCTGGGCGCCTGTGCTGTTTCGCCTTATATGCCCGGTTTCCTTTCGTTCGGAGCTGAGTTTTTTGAGTCTGTTAAACCTGTATCCGAAACGAGAAGCCGGCTTCTCCGGGTTTGTGCCGCGGAATACAGGACTGGCGCAAACGCCCGCGTTGGGATCCGGCGCCGTCGGCGTCGGCGGCGCGGTCAATGCATCCCTGCCCGCGGCCGCTCCGGCGGGCGCAAATATTGCGCAGATATGGATATCCGTTTTAAGCCTTATCTGGATTTCCGGCGTCATCGCGCTGCTCATTTATAGTGTCGTTTCTTATGTGAAAACCAGAAGAATGCTTCAGACCGCGACGCGCGTGAAAGGCAACGTCTTTGAAACGGACGCCATCGGCACGGCCTTTGTGTGTGGCT
This sequence comes from Clostridiales bacterium, assembly GCA_012521555.1. Classification (GTDB taxonomy): domain Bacteria; phylum Bacillota; class Clostridia; order Oscillospirales; family Oscillospiraceae; genus Sporobacter. The sequence goes on along the minus strand of JAAYMC010000023.1, from coordinate 3,340 downwards.
TTATCCGCCCGAAAATCTATGTGCCCGCGCATATCGGAGACGCCGACATGGCCTATATACTGGAACACGAGCGCACGCATATCCGCAGGAAGGACTATCTCGTCAAGCCGCTTGCTTTTCTCGCGCTCGTCCTTCACTGGTTCAACCCGCTTATATGGCTGTGCTTTGCGCTCATGAACCGGGACATGGAGATGTCCTGCGACGAGAGCGTGCTGCGCAGGCTGGGCGACGGCGCGAAGTGCGGCTATTCGAATACGCTGCTGTCGCTCGCGGTGAAAAGAAAAGGCCTTCTGGCGGCCGGCCCCCTGGCCTTCGGCGAAAACCACGCAAAAGGCAGGATAAAAAATGTCCTCAGTTTTAAAAAACCCGCGTTCTGGGTCATCGTGGTTGCTGTTGTGGCTGTCTGCGCGGCGGTGATTGTCTTTGCGGCCAATCCGTCCGCAAGCGCGGCCTATACATCCGAGGACTATAAAATCTCCCTGAGGTATCCGTCCGGCTGGAAACCAAACCCCTATTATATCGAAAGATACGAGGGCACCGGCGGCTTTTTCCAGGTCGGGGCCATTGACGGCGCGGCACTGACAATCGATGAAGTCGCGGAAAATGAAGCGTTTCACAGGCTCAGTCCCTACGGTACGGAGCCGCAAATCCTCAGCCGCACGGTTGACGGACAGGAGGCAAGGCTCATTTTACCGTCGGTCGACCAGCCGGAAGATATGCAAAATCAGGCGGGGCTGATTGTCAGATACCCGCAAGCGGTTCAAATCAATGGCTCCCTGTACCATTACCTTATCCTGTGGGCGGATAAGGCGCATATTGAAAAGATCGGCAATACGCTGGCTTTCCTTGGAATCCAGGCGGGAGATATAAGCCCCGGCGGGATTGCGCCTGAAAGCGATGAGGCCGAAACTGAAAAAACTTTAGACGAGTATGTATCCGAGGCGATCATCGCTTATAATAAGCCCCTCTTCCGGGGCGGCGAGTATCAGATGTTCGCAACGGAGTATCACGAGACGCTGAAAACGGTCAATCAGGGCGACACCGTCACAGTTTACCTCGTCGCGCTCTACATGCAGTATCAGTATAAGGACAATGAAATTGTCCTCACGGGAGCAAGCTGCGTCCCCGTCGCAATCACATTTAAAATGGATGATTCGGGATACACATTGCTCGAATACTGGGAACCGGAAAACGGGGTATCCTACGCCCCGTCTATAAGGGGTAAGTTCCCGAGCGATATAGCGAAAGCCGGCATATACACTTCAATGGAAGCGGATGGGGAGAGCATTTGTCTCCAAAGAGCTCAGGAATACTTTGCGCGCCAGAGTATAGAAGAACAGGTCCCGAGCGGCAGGACGGAAATTTCAGCTGCGGCAAGCTGAAGCTCGAAGTCACGCATGTCCGTGATATTAAAACCAAGAGCGTATCCGTGCCCGTAACGGATGAGCTCATCGAGACGCATGAGTACAAGGTGTTTGAGATTTACTAAAGTGACAAGCAGACCCGGATCCTTGAGGGCGCAGCAAAAAAGGCTTCAAATCGCAAGATTTGAAGCCTTTTTCGTTTTTGGAAATATGTATTTCGCTTTTAATCAATATTTCCTGCCGAGGTCGCGGGCGAGGAAGAAAGCGGAGCTTGTCGCCTGATAGATATTGCGCGGCGCAAGGCAATCGCCGATCTGGTAAAACTCCGGCGCGCACTCCCGCAGCGCCAGCGCTTCGTCCCACAGCGGCTCATGGCCGATGGCGTAAGCGACGGTGTCCGCCTCAAACAGCATGGTTCCGGATGTCCCGAGGGGCGGATACTGCGGCAGGGAAAACGGCATGGGGTTTTTCGGCGGGAGCGGCTCGCCCGTAAAGACGCCGACAACGCCTTTTTCGTTTATTTCCCCGGCCATTGTGGCGACGGAAATCCTGATTCCGTACTTTTCAATCTCCCCGCTTATAGCCAGCCCCTGCAGGTGATTGCCGCCGTCGTTGAGCACGGGCATTTTTTCAAGCACGGTGACCTCGCGCCCCAGCATGCCCATGAAGACGGCAAGCTCAAGGCCAACAAGCCCTCCGCCTATGATCACGACCTTTTTCCCGGCCTTTTCCGGGTGCATGTAGAGTTCTTCGGCGCTCATGACGTTCGGCCTGTCCCAGCCTTTGATGAACGTCGGGACGACCGGGCGCGCGCCGATTGCGGCGATGATGACGTCGGGATGGAGCTTTTTCGCCAGCTCCGGCGTGACTTCGGTGCTCAGGCGGATGTCCGCGCTTGTCTTTGAGAGCATGTGCGCCTGATGGTCGAGGTAGCGCGCCAGCCGCGCCTTAAACGGCACGCGCTCCTCGCAGCGCAGGACGCCGCCGAGCCTGTCTGATTTCTCGCAGAGTATGACCTCGTGGCCGCGCTCGGCGCAGGTCAGCGCCGCCTGCATCCCGGCGACGCCACCGCCCACAATCAGGACTTTTTTCAGCACCTTCGGCCTAAAGTCGTGCTTGAGCTCGTGCTCGTTTCCGGTCTCAGGGTTGATGGCGCAGCGGTAATTGGCGCGTTTCATGTGGTGCGAATAGCAGTACAGGCACCGCATGCACTGGTTGATTTCGTCCTCTCGCCCGAAAAACGCCTTGTTCGGGAGGTCGGGGTCGGCAATCAGGCCGCGCGCGACTTCCACGATGTCAGCCTTTCCGGTCGCGATAATCTCCTCCATCAGCTCCGGATCGGCGAGCGCGCCGACTGTGGCGACAGGCGTTTTCACGTATTTTTTGATTTCGGCCGCGTATTGGACGTTGACGCCGTCGGGCTGGAACATGCTGGGTGTCATAATGGTCAGCGCAAGCGGCACCTCGTGGTTGCCGGCGGAGACGTGGATGACATCGCAGTGGCCGTCCAGCTGCTTGGCGATTTCAACGCCCTCCGAGATGCCGTAGCCCCCTTCGTAGCACTCCGAGCCGCTGATTCTGACTTCCAGCGTCACGCCGGGGCACTTCTGGCGGATCCGGTCGCACACCGCGACGGCAAACCGCGCGCGGTTCTCAATTGATTTCCCGCCCCATCTGTCGGCGCGCGTGTTCGAGGGGGAGAGAAATTGCGACAGCTGCCAGCCGTGCCCCGCGTGCAGGACAATCCGGTTAAAGCCGCCTAAGTGCGCGCGGGCGGCCGCGCTGGCGTAGTCCTCAATGTTCCTGAGGATCATCTCTTCGGTCATTTCAAAGATTTCGATGCCCGATTCCGTCACCGTATGGACGGGCCCGTAGAGTTTTCCGCCGAGCTCGGCGGAGTAGTGCGCGTAGCAGCCGCTGTGCAGGATTTCAATGGCGGGCACCGCGCCGTGGCGGGCGATGGCGGATGAAATCTG
>JAAYMC010000022.1 GCA_012521555.1 Clostridiales bacterium | reverse complement strand
TTCTTCGCCTTCACCAACGGGACGCTGGTGGACGACGAGCTGTGCGAGGAGATCCGCGCAGTGGGCAATTTCGCCCTCGCCTTCTCCATCGAGGGCGACGAGGAAGCCACCGACCTGCGGCGCGGGAAAGGGACGTACCGCAAGGTCATCGAAGCGATGGAGCGCATGAAGAAGCACAAGCTCCTGTTCGGGTACTCCACGTGCTACCACCGTTACAATACGGAGAGCGTCGGCTCGGACGCGTTCGTGGACGACATGATTGCACGCGGCTGCCGGTTCTCGTGGAATTTCACGTACATACCCGTCGGCAAGGACGCGCGGCCCGACTTCATCGCCACGCCCGAACAGCGCGCGTATATGTACCGGCGCATCCGGGAAATCCGCGCGACAAAGCCGATCTTCGCCATGGACTTCTGGAACGACGGCGAGTTTACCGACGGCTGCATCGCCGGCGGGAAACGGTACATCCACATCAACGCCGCCGGGGACGTGGAGCCGTGCGCGTTTATCCACTACTCCAACGTCAACATCCACGACGTCTCCCTGCTTGACGCCCTGCGCTCTCCCATCCTGCAGGCCTACCGCAGGCACCAGCCCTTCAACTGCAACCCGCTGCGCCCGTGCCCGCTGCTGGACAATCCTGAGAAGCTCGTCATGATGGTCAAGGAGTCGGGCGCGAAGTCGACGGCCATGGAAGCGCCGGAGGACGTGGAGGAGCTCTGCGCCAAGACGGCCGAGGCGGCCAGGGCGTGGGCCGAGGTGGCCGACAAGCTGTGGGCGGAAAACCCAAAGAGCAAGAAGCAGGAGGAGAAGGCCCCCGCAACGGCCGCCGCGGCGAAGTAGCACGAAGCAGCCGCCGCGCGACATCGCCGCGCTGCTTATGAGGCCCCCGCAGCGGCAACGGCGGCAAATTAGCCGCGCCGCGGCCACACGTCATAGCGCGGCGCAGCTTCAGGCCCGCACTGAAGCTTACGCGCGCGGGCGCACACGCAAGACGTTTTGACAAGGTGTACTTTAATCGTGGCGCGCGCCTTTGCCGCGCATGCTCAGGCGCGCCTGTGAAGGGCGCAATCCGTCACGCCGCACGCGCTTGATATAGCGGCGCGGCGCATCGTGGCGGTGTGGCTAATACCGCCCGGCGGGCGGCCGCCGCGACAATGTGAAAAACCGCTTAAGCTAAACTCCCTTTTTTAGCTTAGGCGGTTTTTGCATTATAAAACGAGCAATAAGCACGAGGGAACCGCCGCGCGGGGTAAGCGGCGGGTTTTCTCAGGCTCTGGCGCTAATGCCGCAGATGGCGGCAAAGGCCGCGCCGCCTATCCGCATCCCGCGGCGCAATTTAGTGTGCAAGAAGCCGCTCGGTGTGCAGTCCGTGGTATGCTTGCGCGTAAGGGGCCGCCCGGTGTGCATCCCGCGGCGCGTGTGCTCTCGCAGGGGGCCGACCGCCGGTGTGGCGGCGCGAACGCTTTCGGCGCAAGGCATAAAAACGGCTCCCTTTCGGGAGCCGGATTTTTTCGTTGAGGCGGGTGTGTAGGCAGGCCGTGCGAATACAGGCCTGCGCTTATTTTATATTAAAACCAGCACCGCTTACGCGGGAAGCATACGGGCTCAAAGCACTTGAATTTATACCCCGTCCGCACGCACCAGTTGCACTGAATTTTCTGGCACTTGCACGCAAACTCAAATTTAGGCGGGGGGCAGCATTTTTTTCTGCACATTGGCCTCACCTCAATTCATGTTATGAGGAAAAGGCCGCCGGTGTGTCCGCTCTGGCGGGGAAATGACAGCCCCTTACACGCAGTAGAGGATGGGCGTTTCGGGAAGACTCCGGGCGAGCTTTTCGCGCAGGAACGCTTTCGCCTGCGCGCGCTCTTCGTTTTTGTACCAGTACTTGCCGCGCCCGCGGCCCGTCATTTTTTCGCGGTCGAGGAGATTTACGGCGTTCGGGAACGCCTCCGTGTTGATGGCGTTGTGGACGTAGCTGTACGTCATGAGGATAATTTCGATAAACCCCTCGCGCCGCACCTTTTCGCTCAGCTTGGCGCTTAAAATGTCAATCAGCTCCCCGTAAAGCGATTGCCAGTCGGGCAGCAGGATGACGGGCGCGATGAGAAGCCCCACGCGGTAGCCCGCCTCGGCCATGTCGTTGAGGGCGCGGATGCGGCCGGATAGCGGCGACGTGCCGATCTCAACGCGGCGGATGACGTCCTCGGGATTGACGCTCATGCGGAAGATGACGCGCCCCCTGTGGTCGAGCCCTAAGAGGGGCTCGATCGCGTCAAACTTCGTGGGGAAGGTGAGGTGCCCGCGCCCCTCGCGGGCAAAGCGCTCGATGGTGTAGACGAGGTTGCCCGTGACCATGTTTTCAAGGACGAGATCGCTGTTGCTGCCGATTTCAAACGTCTGCGGCGCGGGCGCCTCATGGGATTTGCGGATGATTTTATCCAGCATCTCCTCGCGGTTGACGAACAGCCGCAGGTACGCGCACTTGTTGTAGGTGCACACGAGGTAGCAGTATAGACACATCGCGCGGCAGCCCGACGAGGTGTAGGGGACGAGCCAGTCGGACACCTTGTGGTTCGGGACGTACTTGTGCGTTTTCCGCACGCCCACGATAAGGTGGCTTTTGAGCCTGGCAAATTCCTTATTCTCTGACGAAGTAAATTCCGGTATCCTGTTGTGGTTTTCAATTTCTATCCACGGGAGTTGCGCGTATTTCTCGCGCAGCATTTTCCCGAGCGGGTAATTGAGCGCGGCCGGCTCGTAATAGACGGCGTCGAAATGAAGCTCCATCGTTTTCGCCTCCGGCCTATAGTGTTCCCGAAAGCGACGGGAGTTTGTCACGGGCACAAAAAAAGAACCCCGCCCGAGGTTCTTTTTTATTTTCAGCGAGGTAACTTTATTATTTCAGAGAGGCAAGGCCTTCAAGGAACATCTCCGCAAGGCGCGAGAGCAAAGGCTTTTCCGGCGACGTATCCAGCCGCGCCGCCATGCCGGCATCGCGCAAAAGGCGCTCGCACGCGCCGGCAACGTCCGATTCCGTCAGAAGCCCCCAGCTCAGCTCGTCGAGCGCCCGGGCGTAGAGCGCCGCGCAGGTGACAAGCTCCGGCGCGCACGCGATGCGGCCGATGCGCTCTTCGGTAAGGCCCCGCTCAAGGGCGGCCGCGCGCGTCACGCCGTAGCGCCCGAGGCGCGTGAACACGTCGTACTGCCGAGAAGGGCAAAGGCCCGTCTCTTTGTAAAGCGCCTCCTTGACGGCGCGCAGGACGGTGCGGCCAATCAGCTCGCCGAGCTTGGCGTGGTTGCCGGCGAAGGTCAGCGTGCGCGGGGACGAGCGGTCGCTGACGACGATGACGCCGTCCGTGCCGGAGCCGGTGGCAAGGCCGCTGGAGTACAGGCTCGGCACGACGAGTTCCTCCAGCGCGGCCGTTTTCGCTTCCGTCGCCGTAATCAGCGCGCGTACCATCGTCCACGCGGGGAGATTGGCGCTGACAAAGAGCATGATGTTGATCGTGCCGCCGGGCGGCTCGTGCCACGAGGCCGGGTCCCCGGCGCGGCCGCCGTTTTCGTCCACGCCCGCCGTCACCGCCGCCGTGACGGTCACGTCTTCGTACGTCTCCTCGCAAAGGGCGAGGTTTTCCATGCTCGCGGCGGTAGTCAGCCCGCACACATGCTCAGGGTCTAGCCCCAGCTCGCGGGCGATAATGGCGACGTGCTCCGAGTATGTCGGGGCGCGAAGGGGCGTGTCCTTCCGCCCGTTTTCCTTGCAGTCGTGGTTGAAGGCGGCGGTAAGGTCCTCCCGCACGCCGCCGCCGTGCGCCGCGGTGGACAGAACGCGGCGCGGACCCGAAAAGCGGGCGATGACAGCCTTTTCCACGCGCTCGAGCGTGTCGCCGTTTGAAAAGCGGTGGAATATCACGCCTCATCACCCTCCCGCCACTGGGAGAGCAGGTCCACCATCCACGCCCGCACGTCCATGCTGTAGACGGGGTTGATATGCTCTGAAGAGATGATGTCATTCACCGGCCCGTGCGCGACAAGCCGGCCCTTGTGCATGAGCAGCGCCGTCGTGCCGTATTTGCGCGCAAGGCTTAAGTCGTGCACGACGGAGACGACGGCCCGCTCCCCCTCCCGCACCCAGCGGGAGATGAGCTCGAAAATCTGCTTCTGATAGACGAGGTCGAGGTGGTTTGTCGGCTCGTCGAGGATGAGAAGCGGCGGGTCCTGCGCGAGAACCTGCGCAAGGAACGTGCGCTGCAGCTCGCCGCCCGAGAGGGTGAGCACCGACTGGTGGCGCAGCGCCTCAAGGCCCGTCAGGCGCAGGGCGTCGTCGACATGCCGCTCCGCGTCCTCTTCGCCGCGCCGGAAAAAACCGCCCGAGTAGGCGTACCGCCCGAGGCGCACGACTTCCTCCACGGTAAAGCTGTACCCGACGGCGTACCGCTGCGTGAGCACGCCGAAGCACTTGGCCACGTCCTTCGCCTTCATGGTGCGGATGTCCCGCCCGCCGAAAGCGACGGTGCCCGTGTACGGCACGGCCTGCGAGATGGCTGAGATGACGCTGCTTTTTCCCGCGCCGTTGGGGCCGACGATCATCAGCCACTCGCCGGGCGAGACGGAAAACGACACGCCGTCGACAACCGTATAGTCCCCGAAGCGGACGGTCAGATTTGATACGCTGAGCATCTTCACCGCCCCTTTCTCGTCTGGTAAAAGATCAGCACGAACCCGAAGGCGCCGACGAACGACGTGACCACGCCGATGGGCAGCTCCCGCGGGCTGAGAACCGTGCGCGCGACGAGGTCGGCCAGCATCAGGAACACCGCGCCGGAAAATGTGACGGCGGGGAGCAGGCGGCGGTGGTTCGGGCCGACAATCATGCGCGCCGCGTGGGGCATGACGAGGCCAACAAAGCCAATCGAGCCGCCGATGGACACGCACACGCCTACGAGGGCGGAGACGGCGATGAGCACCGCGTATTTGACGCGCTCGACGTTGACGCCCACGTTGCGGGCGTTGTCCTCGCCGATGGCAAAGGCGTTGAGCTCCCGCGCGTAGCGGAAAATCACCGCGCCGAACACGGCAAGCGAGACGGCAAGGACGACAACATCCCTGTACTTCGCGCCGGAGAGGGAGCCCATCATCCAGAAGACGATGGACTGAACCTTGCTGCCGGCGAACGTGACGACAAGGCTCGTGACGGAGCTGGCGAACATCGTGTAAATCAGGCCGATGAGGATGATGGTGTTGGTGGAAAGGGAGTAGTCGAGCCGGTACGACAGCCCGAGAATCAGGACAAGCGAGAGAAACGCGAAGACCATGGCGCTCATCATCGTGCCCGCCTGAAAGAGGCCGGGGATGGAAAACCCGAAGGCAATGGACAGCACCGCGCCCACCGCTGCGCCGGAGGAGACGCCGAGGTTTGACGCGTCGGCCAGCGGGTTGCGCAAAAGGCCCTGCACCGCCGCGCCGCACAGGGACAAAGACGCCCCCGTGAGGGCGACGGCCAGCACCCGCGGCAGCCTGACGGCGACAATCACCGACGCGTTTGTCGTCTCCGGCGGGGCGACGCCGGTAAACAGCCCCCTGACGGCCCCGGCGATGGCGGAGACAGTCTCGGAAACAGGGACGGAGACGCTCCCCAGGCAGACGCACACAATGACCGTCACGGCGGTGACGGCGGCGAAGATGCCGTATTCATAGAGTTTGAATCGCTCGGCTCGTTTTTTCATCGGCGCACCTCGGAAAAATCTTGAAAGAAACGGCGCGGGGCGG
>JAAYMC010000021.1 GCA_012521555.1 Clostridiales bacterium | reverse complement strand
GCTGGGCAAATTGAAAATATAGAAGCCGATCTCGTCAAGGTAGTCAAACTTATAGTTGCCGACGTTGTCAGCCAAGTCTTCGCTGTAAAAATAATTAAGGTCGGAGAAGCGAAGCGCCGGCCCTGCCGCCGGGAGCGGCCCCCTCGGCGGGCGCTTTCGCCGCGGGGGAGGGCTCAAGGGGCTTTCCGCACTGCTCGCAGAAAGCGGCGCCGGGGACAGCCGGCGCGCCGCACGCGGGGCATGCCGCGTCGATGGACAGCCTCGTCCCGCACGCGTCGCAGAATTTGGCGTTGTCGGGGAGCTTTTTGCTGCAATTAGGGCACGTTTGCACTTGCATTCCTCCTGAGTCGATGATGAAGCCGCCTCCGGGCGTTTTCGGCATTTTCGCCTTAAATGCCCCGGACACGGCAAAAACACAATGAGTAAATTATGGCAAAATTCCGGCGGAGATGTCAACAATTTTGCACCAGTCTGCTGCAAAAAATATACGAGCAATAGAGTGGAAACGATTTTATGACATCTGACGCGGCTTTCAGCCGAAAAGGAAAGCTCCCCGCGCTTTAGGCGGGGAGCTTTTCCATATCGTAAAAACGGAAAAGGCGCGCTTTTTCGCGCGCCCCAATCGCTCTTTCTTAGCCGCTTACGCTTCCGCAAGCTCGCCGCGGTTTTGGCTTTGCAGGAAATCGCGCATGGCGTTGAACGTCTTTTCGCTGATGTCGTGCTCGATTTTGCACGCGTCCGCCGAGGCCGTCTCCCTGTCGACGCCGAGGGCCATGAAAAACTCCGTGAGAACCTGATGCCGGTGGAAAATGGCCTCGGCGATGCGGCGGCCCTTTTCCGTGAAGGCGATGTGCCCGTCGCTGTCGACGATGATGCAGGACTGGCTTTTCAGCCGCGCGAGCGCACGGCTGACCGAGGCTTTCGATATGCCCATCTCGTTTGATATGTCCACGGCGCGGACAAGGTTGTTTTTCTTCCCCAAGGCCAGAATGGTCTCCAGATACATCTCGCCGGACTCCTGCATAAGCTCGCACCCCGCTTTCACGTTTTGACCATTATACATTTTCAGGAAATCAAAGTCAAGTATGCCAAGGGTAACTTGTGAAAAAAGAAAATGGGAAAGCCTGAACAAACTGTGCCGCAACGGTTTGAGGCGTTTTGTTGACATTGACAGGCGGAAAAAACGGCAAAATTCTCTTGACAGGTTGCCTGCGGGTAACTATAATGGTCATGGAAATAAAAAGGCTTGAGTCAGGCGTGATTGCGTGAAGCGAAAGCCGGAAACGGCATCCACACGGCCTGATGTACATAGAGGAGGAAGCAGGAGATGAAAACGCTGCGAGACGTGGCAATCGGCAAGTCGGCGAAAGTCGTCAAGCTCCACGGCGAAGGCGCCGTCCGCCGCAGGATTATGGACATGGGCATCACGCGCGGCGTGGACGTGACCGTCCGCAAGGTCGCGCCGCTGGGAGACCCGATTGAAGTCACCGTCCGCAACTACGAGCTGTCCATCCGCAAAGAGGACGCGGCGATGATTGAAGTGGAATAAGCCGGAAACCGGCGGAAGAGAAGGGGAAACGCGTTTCCCCGCCTTTTTACCCCTTGAGTTTGTCTAGGCTAACAGCCTTCGGAAAGGAATGGAAGCATGGGAGATATTCGCATTGCGCTCGCGGGCAACCCGAACAGCGGCAAGACGACGCTCTTTAACGCGCTGACGGGTTCCAATCAGTTTGTCGGAAACTGGCCCGGCGTGACCGTTGAAAAGAAAGAGGGCAAGCTGAGAAAGCGCGACGGCGTCATCATAACCGACCTGCCGGGCATCTACTCGCTTTCGCCCTATTCGCTGGAAGAAGTCGTGGCGCGCAACTACCTCGTCGACGAGCGGCCCGACGCGATTCTCAACATCGTCGACGGGACGAACCTCGAGCGCAACCTCTACCTCACCACGCAGCTGACGGAACTGGGCATCCCCGTCGTCGTCGCCATCAACATGATGGACATCGTCCGGAAAAAGGGCGACACCATCAACGCCGGGGAGCTCTCCCGGCGGCTCGGGTGCAAGGTGGTGGAGATCTCCGCCCTGAAGGAGACGGGCATCGAGGAGGCGGCGGAGGAGGCCATCCGCGCCGCGCAGGGCGGCAGGACGGTCCCGCTGCACACGTTTTCCGGCCCCGTCGAGCACGCCCTCGCGCACATCGAGGAGGCGGTTTTGCACGACCTGCCGGAGGAGCAGCAGCGCTGGTACGCCATCAAGGTCTTCGAGCGGGACGAAAAGGTGCTTGAAAAGCTGAAGATCCCGGAGGACGTCCTGAAACACATCGAAAAGGACATCCAGGCCGTCGAAAAGCTCATGGACGACGACGCCGAGAGCATCATCACCAACGAGCGGTACAATTACATAGAGACCATCGTAAAGGCCGTCTATCAGAAAAAGAACGCCGGCGCGCTGTCCACCTCGGCCAGAATCGACAGGATCGTCACCAGCCGCGTGCTGGGGCTGCCGTTTTTCGCCGCCATCATGTTTCTCGTCTACTGGATTTCCATGGTGGCCGTCGGCGCGAAGGCCACGGACTGGGCAAACGACGGCCTCTTCGGCGACGGGTGGTACCTCTTCGGCATCGGCAGGGGGCAGTACGAAGAGGCCGCCGAAGAATACCGCGACGCGCTCTACGCCGCAAACGCCTTCTACGCGCTTGACGCCGAGGCGGAGGGCTTCGACCCCGGAGAGGCCCTTGCGGAGATGAAAGCGGTGACGGGTCAGACCGGCACGGTTCTCGTCGAGGACGAGGAGACGCTCGCGGCCACGGAGTACACCGTCTACTTTGACGTCCTGCCCGATATGCCGCAAGAAGAGCTTCAGGCAAAGAGCATCCTCGGCACGACGTACGTTGAGGCCGTCGCCTACTTCGAGGCAAACGGCTTTGACGCGCCCGACCCCAGGGACTTCGGCCCGTGGGTGCCCGGCATCCCGGTGCTCGTGGCGGAAGGGCTTGAGAAGGCCGGCGTGGCCGGATGGCTGTCGGGACTGATTCTCGACGGCATCGTCTCCGGCGTGGGCGCGGTGCTTGGCTTTGTGCCGCAGATGTTCGTGCTGTTCTTCCTGCTGGCCTTCCTCGAGGCGTGCGGCTACATGGCGCGCATCGCCTTCGTGCTCGACCGCCTCTTCCGCAAGTTCGGCCTGTCCGGCAAGTCGTTTATCCCCATGCTCGTCGGCACCGGCTGCGGCGTGCCCGGCATCATGGCCTCCCGCACCATCGAGCACGAGAAGGACCGCCGCATGACGATTATCACCACCACGTTCATGCCGTGCGGCGCGAAAGTGCCCATGATTGCCATGATTGCCGGCGCCGTCTTCGGCGGCAGCGCATGGGTGGCGACATCCGCCTACTTCATCGGCATGGCGGCCATCATTCTCTCGGGGCTCATGCTCAAGAAGACGAAGCCGTTTACCGGCGAAGTCGCGCCCTTCGTCATGGAGCTGCCGGCCTACCACATGCCGACGCTTAAGAACCTGCTTCGCTCGACGTGGGACAGGGGCTGGGCCTTCGTTAAGAAGGCGGGCACGGTAATTCTCCTGTCCACCGTCGTAATCTGGTTCCTCAGCCGCTTCGGCTTCGCGGACGGGCGCTTTGGGATGCTGTCGGACGAGGAGCTGCACCTGTCCATCCTCGCTTATATCGGCGGCGCGATCGCGTGGCTCTTCAAGCCCCTCGGCTGGGGGACGTGGCAGGCGGCCGTGGCGACGCTCACGGGCCTTGCCGCGAAGGAAAACGTCGTCGGCACGCTGGGCGTCCTCTACGGCGGCGGCGAAGGCGGCGTCTACCAGACCATCGCCGCGGCGTTTACGCCCGTCACCGCTTACTCGTTCCTCGTGTTCAACCTCCTGTGCGCGCCCTGCGTGGCGGCGATGGCCGCCATCCGCCGCGAGATGAACAGCGCGAAATGGACGCTCTTTGCCATCGGCTACCAGTGCGTGTTCGCCTACGCGGTCGCGCTCATGATCACCCAGTTCGGCCGCCTCTTTGCCGGCGGCGGCGTCCAGATTGGCGGGCTGATAGCAGCCTGCGCCGTCCTCGCCGTCATCGTGTACATGGCGTTTTTCAAAAAGCAAAGGGAGGCGGGCGCGCCCAAGCTCAGGGCAAACGCATAAGCGCGAATTGGCAGTTGCATTTTTCCGAAAACCGCATTATAATAAATTACGGTCTCAAAGGGGAGACGCAAGGGTTCGCCTGCGTCTCCTTTTCTTATATTCTGCAATTGCCAAAGCGGCAGGTTGCGAAGCGAGGCGCCGCGCGGCTTGGGATGCGGAAATTGGAAATTCAATTGAGAAGATTGCATCAATGTGCCCTCTTTAGCATTTTGCAACTTGTAGAGAGTATGAAATTCATGCGGCTATGGCGCGCATTACTTGACAAGTATAAGCCGTCGCATTAAAATATTCGACAGAGCTTTTGAAGAAAAAGTGGAAAATTTTGTAAACGGCGGCTTATCATGGCGTCTCTTTTCAAACTTGTAGCCGTCATTTTGTTTTATCTGGGCGTTTTTCCGGTGCGCGCACCGCATGAATACGAGAAGGGTTGATGACTGTTGATCAGAATCGAGGGTGTGAACAAGCACTTTGGAAAGCTCCATGTGCTGAAGAACATAAACCTCCACATCAAGAAGGGTGAGAAGCTCGTCGTCATCGGGCCGTCCGGCTCCGGCAAGAGCACCCTGATCCGGTGCATGAACTTCCTTGAAAAGCCGTCGTCCGGCCGTGTGATTGTCGACGGCGTGGAGCTGACCGCCCCGAAGGCGCCGATTGCGAAAGTCCGCCAGAACGTGGCGATGGTGTTTCAGAGCTTTAACCTCTACCCGCACAAGACCGTTCTGGAGAACCTCACGCTTGCGCCGATCAAGGTGCAGGGCGTCGACAAAAAGCAGGCGGAAGAGTCCGCGCTCATGTACTTAGACCGCGTCGGCCTCCTGAGCAAGGCCCACAATTACCCGACGCAGCTTTCCGGCGGCCAGCAGCAGCGCGTGGCCATCGCGCGGGCGCTGAACATGCACCCGAAGGCCATTTTGTTCGACGAGCCGACGAGCGCGCTTGACCCGGAAATGATCCAGGAGGTGCTCGACGTGATGGTCGGGCTCTCCCATGACAACATCACGATGGTCGTCGTCACGCACGAAATGGGGTTTGCCCGCCAGGTGGCCGACAGGGTCATCTTCATGGACGAGGGCGAAATCATGGAGGAAGGCTCTCCGGAGCACTTCTTTACAAATCCCACGAACGAGCGCACCAAGCTGTTTTTAAGTAAGATACTTAGGTAGCTTCATGAGGCCGCCTTCGGGCCTTGGACGCGCAGCGCGGGCGGCTTTTGGAGAGCCTAATTGTTTGGCACTTCAATTGAGGAAAGGGATGTGAATGAAAATGAAGAAAATGACGAGTATTCTCCTTGCACTGGTTCTTCTGTTTGCTCTTGTCGCCTGCGGCGGCGGAGGCTCGAAGCAGCCGAGCAGCCCCTCGCCGTCTGCCAGCGCGCCCGCGCAAAGCGGCGGAAACGGCGGCAGCCAGCTGCCGGCACAGGTGCAGGCCATCGTTGACCGCGGCGTCCTCCGCGTCGGCGTGAAGGTCGACGTGCCGAACTTCGGCTACCAGAACCCCGACACGGGCGAAGTGGAAGGCCTTGAAATCGACATCGCCAAAGAGCTTGCCAAGAGGCTCCTCGGCGACGAGAACAAGATCACGACCACGGGCGTGACGGCGCAGACGCGCGGCCCGCTGCTCGACAACAACGAAGTGGATATGATCATCGCCACCTTCACCATCACGGAAGAGCGCAAGAAGTCCTACAACTTCACCGAGCCGTATTACACGGACGCCATCGGCTTCCTCGTGAAGAAGGATTCGGGCATCCAGACCATCAAGGACCTTGACGGCAAGACCATCGGCGTGGCGCAGTCGGCCACCACGAAGGACGCCATCATCGAAAAGGCGCAGGAGCTGGGCATTACGGTCAACTTCTCCGAGTATGCCAGCTATCCGGAAATCAACGCCGCGCTGGCTTCCGGCCGCGTTGACGCCTTCAGCGTCGACAAGTCCATCCTCCTCGGCTACGTCAACGAAAGCACCATGATCCTTGAGGAAGGCTTCAAGCCGCAGGAGTACGGCATCGCGACGAAGTTTGACAACAAGGACCTCGCCGAGTACGTCAACAACTTCATCGTCGAGATTAAAAACGACGGTACGCTCGACGCCCTTCTTGAAAAGTGGCACCTGAAATAAGGCGTATCACTGACTAAACCGCAGACACGAAAACGGGCTACAAGGCCCGTTTTCAGTGCGCGGAAATAGAAGCGCAGCGGCGTTTTTGAAGCGTGCGCCATGCCGCGCATCTGGCGCGGCATGGCCTCTTTCGGCGTCGGGAGTATTTTTTGAAAGGAAGAGACGGATGTTTTCAGGAAACGGGCCGTTTGCATGGTTCAAATGGGAGGCGCTCTTTACAGACTGGAGGCTTTTCGCCAGCGGGTTTGGCTACACAATCCTGCTTTCAGTCTGCGCCCTGCTTTTGGCGCTGTTTATCGGGATTATCGTCGGCATCTGCTCGACCTCCCAGTCGAAGATCCTGCGCGGGATCATGCGGGTGTACGTTGAGTTCTTTCAGAATACGCCGCTGCTCGTCCAAATCTTTGTGCTGTATAACGGCCTGCCGTTTCTCGGCGTCGTGCTGAGCGTGACGACGATTGGCGTTGTGGGCGTCGGCGTCTATCACGGCGCGTACATCGCGGAAGTGGTGCGGTCGGGCATCGGCTCGATTTCGAAGGGACAGCTTGAGGCGGCGTACTCGCAGGGCTTCACGTACTGGCAGGCGATGGCCTACATCATCATCCCGCAGGCCAGGCGCGTGATTATGCCGCCGCTGACGATGCAGGCCGTCAACCTCATCAAGAACACGTCAATGATCGCCATTATCTCCGGCGCGGACATCATCTTCACCGCGAAATCATGGTCGTCTACGAATATGTATTACGGCCCCGCTTTCGTCCTGGCGGGACTGCTCTACTTCATCCTCTGCTTCCCGCTCACGCGCGCGGCTAAGAAAATGGAGCTGAAAGCCCAGGAACACGCGCCGGGGATGATCCGGGAACATGCGGCGTAAAGCGTCCGCTTTGACAATAAAACAGCTTTGTATAAGCGGAATCGAGGTTTACAATGGCTGAGATACTGTCGCGTAATAATATGCTCTTCGTTTTAGACGGCCTGAGGGTCACGCTCTATATCTCCGCGCTGTCGATTGCGCTCAGCCTCGTCTTCGGGACGGCGCTCGGCGTCATGCGCAGCCTCACGCGCGGCATCCCGCAGAAAATCGCGGCGGTCTATATCGAAGTAGTCCGCAACATCCCGAACCTGCTGTGGATTTACGTCATCTTCATCGTGTTCCGCCTGAAATCCATCCAGGCCGGCGTCGTGAGCTTTACGATTTTCACCTCGGCGGCGATGGGCGAAATCGTGCGCGGCGGCCTCAACTCCGTCGGCAAGGGCCAGTGGGAGGCGGCGCGCTCGCAGGGCTTCAGCTTCCTGCAGATTCTCCTCTACGTCGTCCTGCCGCAGGCGCTGCGCAACATGGTGCCGGCGCTTGTGTCCCAGTTTGTGACGGTCATCAAGGATACGAGCCTGCTGTGGTCCGTCGTTGCCATTCAGGAGCTTACCGGCAAGGTGACCATCCTCATGGGGCGGTACTACCGGGTGGATCAGGTCTTCGTGCTGTACGCGATTTTGGCACTGATTTACTTTGTCGTCAACTTCGCCATCTCCCAGCTGTCGCGGATGCTCCACAAGCGCTGGGCGTATCAGTAAACGCAGATGCTCCGCAGGCACGGAGCAAGCGCTATAAGGCAATAACGGCAGCCGTACAGACGGCTGCTTTCTTTTTGCCGTTTTCCGATAAATCTTCAGCTTCTCGCGTGCGCTAAGGCGCCGCATCCTTGGAAAACCCGTTTTCTGCGCGCGGGCGGGCGGCGGCTATGCCCCCCCGGGTATACTGAGCCGCCAAAGCGCGTCCTGCCCCGCAGCGCGGCGGATGGGCCCGCGGGATAAAGCGCCGCCGCAAGGCTAAAGGCGCGGGTGCAGGCTGCGCATGGCGCGATGCAGAGTGAAAATGCGCCGCACGTTGAATTGGTGTGTTTGGCCAGGTACGACGGACACGTAACATTTGCATTCGATAACAGGAAACGGAAAGACGCCGGACCAAACGGTCCGGCGTCTTTATTGCTGCTGTCTTCAGAGGTTACCTCTGACGGCGTTTGCGGAAGAGTTTCGCGCTCACGGCGGTAATCACGCCGGAGAGGACGAGGAGGATACCGACAAGGCCCAGAAGCGTCGTCGTGGACACGCCGCCCGTCTGCGGGAGCTTATCGACAACGCCGGCGATGTCGGCGTCGTCTCTCTCACCGAGGACTTCGCCTTCATCTTCAGGCGGGGTTACGGGAGGTTCCGTCGGCGGCGGGGTGGGTTCATCCGTCGGAGGAGTGGGCGTAGGAGTCGGAGTAGGAGTTGACGGCGGCGGAGGCGGTGGCGGCGGAGGCGGTGGTGGCGTGGTTCCGAAGGTTACGGTTGCCGAGTCGGAACCGTGGATATCCACTTCCCATTCGGAGTAGTGGACGTACACATTGGCCGTGTTATTGACCGGCGAAATATCAGAGTCTTTGAGTGTGTAGCTGTATTTGACAGTGATGACGTTCGTTTCTTCGCCGGGATTCGGCTCATCGCCGTCTTCGGACAGGGCCGCGGGTCTATATGGTAGGTCCAGATCGATGATAATCGTCCCTTCTTCGTCTTCACTCCAATCCACACTGGAGATGACGTAGACGGGATCCTGGCTCGTGACTTCTAGGATAGCGCTCAAGTCACTGATCTTCGAATCTTTTAATGCGATGTAACCGGCATATTCCGGAGCGAAATACTCGATATTCACGGTGTATTCCACAGTGCTGCCCGGGGCGACATGGACCGACTTCTGGC
>JAAYMC010000020.1 GCA_012521555.1 Clostridiales bacterium | reverse complement strand
GCTTCCTTCGACGCAAGCGGCGAATCCTTGCAGGCGTTGTACGTCAGGCACAGATGGGAGACAGAGGGCTTAGAGTAGGTGTGGACGCCCGGGAGGGAGTCGACGTAATCGGCGTCCTGCGGCGGGCAGGAGGTGAGGAAGTCCACTTCGCCCGTCTCGATGGCGTTGACCTTCTGAGCCGACTCGGGGATGTTCTTGAAGACGACCTTCTTGATGGCCGGCGGGCCGCCCCAGTAATCGTCCCGGGCTTCCAGCGAGACGTAGCTGTTGACGACGTAGTCCTTTACAACATACGGGCCGGTGCCGACGGGGTTCTTGCCGGAGGTCTCGGGGTCGTACGTCTCGGCATCGAGGATGACGATGTCGGACATAATCGGGAACAGAGTGATGTCCGGGCGCGTGAGGAACATGCGGACGGTGTAGTCGTCTTCCTTGCGGGTCTTTTCAAAGTCGAGGCTTGCCAGCAGGAAGGCGCGGCCGATTTCCTGGCAGTAGTTGAATGTAAAGATGACGTCATCGGCGTTGAAGGGGCTGCCGTTGGAGAAGGTGACGCCCTTGCGCAGGTGGACGAGCCATTCGGTGTCGCTGATGAAGTCGACGCTCTCCGCGAGGAAGTATTTGATGTTGTCGGCCGCTTCATAGGCCCAGAGGGACTCCGCGTACTGGCGCATGACGACGAGGTAGTTGCCGGAGACCATGTAGGGGTCTAAGGTGCCGGTGTCGCCGTCCGTGCCGATGACGACGGTGTCTTTTACGGGCTTTGACGGGGTCTCATCTCCGCCCTGCGGCGTGCCGGTGCTCGTGGGCTGAGAGGCTGAGCCGGATGTCGGCGATGCCGCCGGAGGCTGCTTCTGACCGCAGGCGGCGAAGCTGAGGAGAAACACGATGCATAAGAGTAGCGATACCAGTTTCTTCACTTTCAATTCCTCCCTTTTACTGTCTCAGAAATCTCATTTATCTCCCTGCATCGGCAGCAGGAAACAAAATGATTCGGCATAATTTCCTCAAGGACCTGAGGCTCGTGGCACTTTTCCTCGACGTACGGGCACCGGGCCGTAAAGCGGCATCCGGGCCTGGGGTTGATGGGGGACGTGACCTCGCCCTTCATGGGGATCAGCTCTCTCTGCGCGTCCACCTTCGGAATGGGGATGGCGGAGAGCAGCGCCTTGCTGTAGGGGTGGAGCGTGTTGCGGAAAAGCTCGTGGGACGGGGCTTTTTCCACCACCTGGCCGAGGTACATGACCATGATTTCGTCGCTTATGTATTTCACAACGGACAGGTCGTGCGTGATGAAGATGTACGTTAAGTTCCTTTCTTCCTGAAGGTCCAGCATGAGGTTGAGGATCTGCGCCTGAATGGACACGTCCAGCGCCGAGACGGGCTCGTCGCACACGATGAACTTCGGGCCGAGCGCCAGCGCCCGGGCGATGCCGATGCGCTGCCGGCGGCCGCCGTCGAGCTCGTGCGGGTAGATGTTCCAGAACCGCTCCGCCAGGCCGACGGTCGCCATCAGCTCCTTCGTGCGCTCGATCATCTCCGCTTTGCTGTACTTTTTGCTCAGCTTGAGCGGCTCCATAATCGTCTCGCTCACGGACATGCGCGGGTTGAGAGACGAGTACGGGTCCTGAAAGATGATCTGCATATTCTGGCGCAGCTGGCTCAGTTCCCGGCGGGTGGGGTATGTGATGTCGCGCCCTTCAAAGAGGATTTTGCCGTCCGTGGCGTCGGTCAGGTGCAGGATTGTCCGCCCGAGGGTGCTCTTGCCGCAGCCCGATTCCCCGACGACGCCGAGAGTCTTGCCGGCGTCGAGCGTGAAGCTGACGTCGTCCACCGCGTGGAGCATGCCGCGGGGCGTCTTAAAGTACTTTTTCAGATGCTGCACTTCCAGCAAAGGCGCCATCAGTTACCCTCCTTTCCGCAAGGAAGCACCGGACGGTGTGTCCCTGTTCCGGCTCGTATACGGCAGGCTTTTTCCTCGCACAGATTTCCATGGCGTAGTCGCAGCGCTCGCAGAAGGTGCAGCCTTCCGGGAGGTTCGTCGGGTCCGGCATCATGCCGCGGATGGGCTTGAGCCGCTTTTTGGAAACGTCAAGGTCGGGCAGCGAGTCGAACAGCCCCTTCGTGTATGGGTGCAGCGGGTTGTTGAAGATGTGGTACACCGTCCCGTACTCCACGATTTCCCCGGCGTAGGCGACCGCCACGGACTGGCACGTGCTGGCCACGACGCCCAGGTCGTGCGTGATGAGAATGACGGACGTGCCCAGCCGCTTCGTCAGGTCCCGCATGAGGGCGAGGACCTGCGCCTGAATTGTCACGTCCAGCGCGGTGGTCGGCTCGTCGGCCAGCAGCAGCTTCGGATTGCACGCCAGCGCCATGGCGATGACGACGCGCTGCTTCATGCCGCCGGAAAACTGGTGCGGGAACTCCGGGTACCGCTCCTTGGGGATGCCCACCATTTCCAGCATATCCATCGAGCGGAGGACGGCCTCGGCGTGTGAGATTTTATTATGCAGCCGGATGGCTTCCGTAATCTGGTCACCCACGCGCTCGATGGGGTTGAGGGCCGTCATGGGGTCCTGGAAGATCATGGCGATTTTGTCGCCGCGGATTTTGCGCATCTCCTTTTCGCTCAGCTCAAGGAGGTTGCGGCCTTCGAATATGATCTCGCCCTGCGTGACGTGCCCCTGCGGTTTCGGGAGGATGCCGAGAATGGTGCGGGCGATGGTGGTTTTGCCGGCACCCGTCTCGCCCACGAGGCCGAGCGTTTCGCCCTCTCTCAGCGTGAGGCTCACGCCGTTGACGGCGTGGACAACCGTTTCGTCGGTATGGTACTCGACTTTCAGGTCTTTGACTTCCAGTAAGACGTTGCTTTCCATTTCCGGCCTCCGTTAGTTCTTCAGTCTCGGGTCAAGGGCGTCGCGCAGGCCGTCCCCGAGGAGGTTGAAAGCCAGAACCGTAATCATGATGCAGATGCCGGGGTAGAGGACGAGCTCCATGTGCTGGCGCATGTAGTTGCGGCCTTCGGAGAGCATGGCGCCCCATTCCGCGAGAGGAGGCTGCGCCCCCAGCCCGATGAAGCTGAGCGTCGCGCCGGAAATGATGGAGTTGCCGATGTTCATCGTCGTGGCGACGATGGTCGGCGCGATGGCGTTGGGGAGGATATGCCGGAGGATGATGTGGGGGCTTTTCGCGTCGATGGCCTTGGCCGCCTCCACGAATTCCTTGTCGCGCACTGTGAGGATATTGGCACGGATGAGCCGGGCGCACGAGGGCGTCGTGGAGATGGCGATGGCGAGGATGGCGTTTTGGATGCTCGGCCCGAGGATGGCGGCGATGACGACGCACATGAGGAGCATCGGGACGCAGGAGAACACGTCCATGATGCGCATGATGACGATGTCAACCCGCCCGCCGAAGTAGCCGGCGATGGAGCCGATGGTGATGCCGAACAGGGTTCCGAGGGCGACGCAGCCGAGCCCCATGATGAGGGAGTTGCGGGAGCCCCAGATCAGGCGGCTTAAGTTGTCCCGCCCGAACTTATCGGTGCCGAGCAGGTGCTCTTTACTCGGTTTGGCGTACGTATTGGAAAGATCCTGCTCATCGTAGGGGTACGGCGCGAGGAACGGAGCGAAGATGGCGACAAAAAGGACGATAATGACGACAACGAGCCCGATGACGGCGGCCTTGTTCTTCTTCAGCCGGTGCCATGTTTCGCCGAAACGGCTTCGTTTCCTGGATTTCACTGTGAGAACACCTCGCTTCGCTGCTTTTTCTCTTTTTTGCGTTTCTTCGTACCCACAAACTGCGAGCGGATACGAGGGTCGACCATCGAGTAGACGATGTCCACCAGCAGGAGGATGACGCTGTACATCACGGCAAAGTACAGCACGCTGCCCTGAACCACGGGATAGTCGCGGGACGTGAGCGCGCTTAAGGTGTAGCTCCCGAGGCCGGGGATGGCGAAAATCGTCTCGGCGATGACGGCGCCGCCGAGGGACGCGCCAAAGACGGAACCGACGATGGTGATGATCGGAATCAGGGCGTTTTTCAGCGCGTGCTTGTATATAACGACGCGCTCCGTCTGACCTTTCGCCCGGGCCGTCGTCACGTAGTCCTGGCGGATCTGCTCGAGCATGCTCGAGCGCGTCTGGCGGGCGAGGGTGGCCGAGTAGCCGATGGAGAGGGCGACGGAGGGGAGTATCCAGCCCTTCCACGTCTCGACGCCGAGGGACGGCACCCAGCCGAGCTTGATGGCGAAGATGTTCACCAGGATGAGGGCAAACCAGAAGTTCGGCATGGACACGCAAAACAGCGACGCGACGATGGACGCGTTATCCTTCCATGTGTACTGGTGCGTCGCGGCGTAAACGCCGATCGGGATGCCGGTGCAGATGGCGATGAACATGCTGATGGTCACAATCAGCAGCGTGTAGGGGAAGCGCACCATGATGTCGTCCCACACGTTGCCCTTTGTGAAGTAGGAGACGCCGAGATCCCCTTTCGTCACGCCGTAGAGGTAATCGAAGTACCGCGTGATGAGCGGCCTGTTGAGCCCCATTTCCTCCCGGGCCTGCTCGATCTGCTCCTCCGTTGCGAAGGTGCCGAGGAGCTGCCGGGCGGGGTCTCCGGGCGTGAGCTCAAGAAGCAGCATGACGATGAAGGTGACGCCCAGCACGACGGGAATCATCCACAGCAGTCGTCTGATGATATACCTGGTCAACCGTTCATACCCCATTTCCTCCCAAACTCTTTGTGTGTATATTGACTGGCTTTCGGCTTGTTCAAAGCCGGCTGTCTTGTGGCGCCGTTTATTTCCGCTTGTCCGAAAAGCACTTCCCGCAGTAAACGCATTGCTTGGACCCGTCGTAGACGCAGCGCTTGAGGCTTGCCGCTTCAAAGACGTATTCGTACTCGCCGTTTTCGTCCTTCTGCCGGACGACCTTCGACCAGTCGCCGTCGGGATACACCGGGAGGAAGGCAACGGGCTTTGTGATGCGCTTGAAGTTGATCGGGCAGTGCCACAGGTTGGGCGGGACGCGGACGACCGTCGGCTCCGTGATGGTGATGGTGCGCATGTTGTCCGCGTCAAGGCCGAGGGAGATTTCAATTTCCGCGTCAAAGTCGAAGATGTTTTCGATGTTGGAGCCGATAAACCAGAGGTACTCGTCGTTGGCGGGGTGGAAGTGCGGGACTTCCATGACGTTCGGCGCGAGGACGACGCTAAATCCCCCGAAGAACTTCGCGCCGGGCATCTGCGTCACGCCGCGGAATTTCGCCCGGGGGTTCGCGAACATGTCGCCCCACTGGTGGTACTCCGGCGTGAAGGTGAAGAAGTACTGGTCGTACTTGCCGCTGCGGGGCGCCGGAGGCGTGGTGAGGAGTTTTTCAATCCACTCGTTGGTAAAGGAGATTTTCGGGTGCTTGAAAAACGTCGTCTCCCCGTCCGACGTGCGGCCGCAGGTCTTTTCATAGCAGCTGCCGCAGTAGATGCAGGCCTTCGTCTTATCAAACATGCACCGCTTCTGGTTTGTATAGATGTAGGGATAGTCGACCCGCCCGTCCGGGTGGATGCGGCGGGTGATTTTCGAGGCGTCACCGTCAAAGTACATCGAGGAGAAGGTGACGGGCTTCGTGATGCGCTTGTAGTTGATCGGCCCGTGCCAGAACCCCGGCGGGATGCGCACGAGAGTCGGCGACGTGATGGTGTACTTCTCCAGCGCGTCGGGGTCTTCGCCGAACCAGATTTCAATTTCCGCGTCGAAATCGAAAACGCGCGTGAGGTCCGTCCCCAGGAACCAGTAATATTCCTCTACGGCGTGGTGCATGTGGGGGAACTGGGCGACATGCTCCCGCAGGACGGCCGAAAAGCCCATGCTCAGCCGCGCCCCCCACATGCTGTCCGCGCCGCGGAAATACGCCCTGGGCGACGCATAGGAACCCCATTCGTGATAGGTTTTTGGCAGGGTGTACACATATTCGTCAAACTGGCCCACCCCAGTATCACTCCTTCGTTAAAAACTGGCATTTATTACAAATTCTTTACCATTAAATTAAAACAAGGGCGTTGAAAAATCCATTAGCGGGCAAAACAAAGTACCCCACACACAAATGTGGGGTACTTCCAAGATTACATCGTTTTGAAACGTTCGTTTCACAATCGCGCGGAAAATGAAACGGCGTGTGAAACGCCGTCAGAGGAGATAGTCTTCGGTGATGCCGTATTTTTGCATCATGCGCCAGAGCGTCGTCTTGCTGATGCCGAGCTCGCAGGCCGTCCTGACCCTGTTGCCCCGGTTGCGCCGGAGAGCTTCCACGATTTTCTGGGCTTCGATGTTTTTGTGAACCGGCGGCGCCGGCGTCTCCTGCGGCGCGGCGTACTCCGTCTTTTCCAGCTCGCTGCGGACGAAGGCCTCGCTGATGCTTCGGTGCGGCGTCATCAGGATGATGCGCTGGCAGAAGTTCTCCAGCTGCGTCATGTTGCCGGGCCAGTCGTACTCGCAGATGCGGCGCAGGGCCCCTTTCGAGAGGAGGACGGGCTTTGAATAGGCGTCGCAGTAGTAGTCGAAGAAGAATTCAACCCAGCTTTGGATGTCCTCCTTGCGCTCCCTGAGCGGAGGGACCTCCAGCGTAAGGACGTTGAGCGCGTAATACAGGTCGCTCCGGAACTTTCCCGCGGCCGTCAGCTGCCGCAGGTCCTCGCATGCGGCGGCGATGACGCGCACGTTCGCCTGCCGGGTCAGGCCGTCGCTGTTTAAAGTGTACTGTCCTTTGATGAGCCGGCAGATCCGAAACTGCAGCTCGTTGGACAGGCGTTCAATGTGGTTTAAAAACAGCGTCCCGCCCTCGGCGTACATGACGAGGCATTTTTGCGTCGAGCCCTCCTGGGGGCGCTTTGCGCCGAATAAAGTCTCGTCGATGTGCTCCATCGTCCAGGCGTTGCACTCCACCTCGACGAAATTGCCGCTGTGGCGGCTGCTTTCGTTGTGGATGCACTGGGCAAGGCTCAAAAGCTCCGTTCCTTCCTCGCCCCGC
>JAAYMC010000019.1 GCA_012521555.1 Clostridiales bacterium | reverse complement strand
ATTTTGCGGAAAAGCGCCACAATCTCCTGTTTCGTCCCGCGTCGGCGCATGGCGCGAAGGATTTTGTCGCTGATGTGCTGGATGGGAATGTCAAGGTACTTGACGATCTTCTCCTCCCGGGCGACGACGTCGATGAGCGCATCGTCAATCTCGTCCGGGTAGAGGTAGTGCAAGCGTATCCAAACGAGCCCCTCGATTCTGCACAGCGCCTCAAGCAGCTCGGCAAGGCGCCGCCGGCCGTACAGGTCGAGGCCGTACCGGGTGGTGTCCTGCGCGACGACGATAAGCTCCTTCACGCCGCGCGCCGCGAGGCGCTCGGCCTCCGCAAGGACGCTTTCCATCGGGCGGCTTCTGAAACGTCCGCGGATGTCTGGGATCGCGCAGTACGCGCAGCGGTTGTCGCACCCTTCGGCGATTTTAAGGTACGCCGAGCCCGCCGGGGTGGAGAGAATCCTGTCCGTCTCCGGGTCGGGAAGGTTAATATCCGCAAAGCGCTGAAAGGGCTTGCCCTCAAGCGCTGCGGTGACGGCCTCCACAATGTCCGTGAAGCTGCCGACGCCGACGACGGCGTCAATCTCCGGCATTTCTTTGAGAAGCTCGTCCTTGTACCGCTCCGCGAGGCACCCGGCCACCACGATGGCGCGGACGTTGCCCGCTTTCTTCTCCTCGGCGATTTCGAGAATCGTCTCGATGGCCTCCATTTTCGCGCTTTCGATGAAGCCGCAGGTGTTGATAATCACCGCGTCGGCGCGGGAGATCTCCTCCGCGGAGCCGCCGAACACGTCGTACCCCGCCTGCTGCAGCAGGTAGAGCATCTGCTCGCTGTTTACGAGATTTTTCGCGCAACCGAGTGATATGAGTCCGACTTTATTCCTCATCCAGTTCTTCTTCTCCGAATTCTTCAATGTACCGCCGCGCGGCCGACTGCGCCTCGCTCCACGAAAAGCCGCGGCGCGCGAGCGTTTGCACGGCGCGGCGCAGTCTGTCGCGGCTGGCCGGCGCGCGGCGGAGGAGGGCGCACAGGGCGTCAAACGCCGCGCCGTCCATATCCTCCGGCAAATTCGCAAGGGCGTCGTCCCACAGCGCGCGGCCGATGCCGCGGCGGTGCAGCTCGCTTTTGATGCGCCCAAGGCCGTATCCCTTCGCCGCGTAATGGCGCACGACCGAGGCGGCGTACTCCTTATCGTCGATGGCGCCGATGGCTTCAAGCCAGTCGGCCGTCTCCTCCGCGGCCGCCTCGTCCTCGCCCTTGCTGGTGAGGCTTTTAATCATCTCCGCGCGGGACATGGCGCGTGCGCCGAGGATGCGCAGCGCCCTGGCCCGTATCCGCGCCCGCTCGGCGTCCCCGCGCAGGCGGCGGAGCGCCTCCTCGTCGAGCTCCGCGCCGGAATACAGGCCGTAGTCGGCAATCAGCGCGACGGTCACCGTGAGCGTCTCGCCGGTGTCCAGCTCAAGGGTAAAGCGGTTTGGGTCCCGCTTTGCCTGCGTGAGGGAGACGATGCGCGCCATCAGCCGTCAAAATCGTCGGCGGAGATGTCTATGGCGCGCCCGGCCGCCCGGGCGGCAATCCTCTCCTGCGGGCTCATGAGCTTCGCGGCGTTCTTGCGGATCTCCTGCTCGAGGGCGTCGGCCACGTCGGGGTTGTTTTTAAGGTATTCTTTCACGCTGTCCCGCCCCTGCAGGCGCGTCTCCCCGAGGGTAAACCACGAGCCGCCTTTTTCGATGAGGCCGAGCTTAACGCCGAGGTCAATCAGCTCGCCCGTCTTTGAAATGCCCTCGCCGTACATGATGTCAAACTCGGCTTCCTTAAACGGGGGGGCGACCTTGTTCTTCACGATGCGCGCCTTCGTCCTGTTGCCGACGAACTCGGAGCCGACTTTGAGCGACTCCACGCGGCGCACGTCGATGCGCACGCTGGCAAAGTATTTAAGCGCCCGCCCGCCGGGCGTCGTCTCGGGGTTGCCGTACACGACGCCGATTTTCTCGCGCAGCTGGTTGATGAACACGACGACGCAGTTCGTCTTCGATATCGAGCCGGCCAGCTTCCGCAGCGCCTGCGACATCAGCCGCGCCACGACGCCGACGCTCGACTCGCCCATGTCGCCCTCGATTTCGCTGCGCGGCACGAGCGCGGCCACCGAGTCGACGACGACGACGTCCACCGCGCCGGAGCGCACGAGCGTCTCCGTGATGGCCAGCGCGTCTTCGCCGGTGCCCGGCTGGGCGATGAGCAGGTTGTCGATGTCCACGCCGAGGGCGCGGGCGTAAGCCGGCTCGAGGGCGTGCTCGGCGTCGATAAACGCCGCTTCGCCGCCGGCTTTCTGCGCGGAGGCGATGATGTGCAGCGCCAGCGTCGTCTTGCCCGACGATTCGGGGCCGAAAATCTCGATGATGCGCCCTCTCGGCACGCCGCCGACGCCGAGGGCGAGGTCGAGGGAAATCGATCCCGTGGATATGACGTCCACGTGCTCGCTTATGTTCTCGCCAAGGCGCATGATGGAGCCTTTGCCGAAGTTTTTCTCAATCTGGGCAATGGCCGTCTCGAGGGCCTTCTTTTTGTCGGCCGCGGGAGTCGGCATTTCAATCGGCTTTTTCTTTTCCGCCATGTCTCTCTTATCCTCCTTCAGGCGGCCCGCTGCGCCGCCATATTCCAGCCACAACGCGCTCGATGCCGAGCGTGTCTTTGTACGTGCGGATTTCCTCCAGCCCGTTTACGCGCAAGATCTCCGCCACGGCGGGCGCCTGCCCGGCGCCGCATTCAAACGCGAGCAGCCCGCCCTCTGAGAGCGTCTCCTTCCATTTCGGGACGATGCCGCGGTAAAAGAGCAGCCCGTCCTCCCCGCCGTCGAGCGCGCTGGCCGGCTCATACCCGCGGACGGACTCGTCCAGCCACGCGATGTCGCCGGACGGTATGTACGGCGGGTTGCAGACGATGGCGTCGAAGCTGCCGATGAGCAGCGGCTGGGACTTGAGCGCGTCGATTTCCATCGTCGTCACGCGGCGGATGAGGTTGTTGCGGATAATGTTGCGGCGGCACACACGCAGCGCCGCGGGCGAGATATCCGCGAGCAGCACACGCGCGTCCGCTGTGTGCGCGGCGATGGCCAGCCCCACGCAGCCCGACCCGGTGCACAGATCGAGCACGCGCGCCGCCTTGGGCAATTTCCGGATGTACTCGAGCGCCGCGTCCACGAGGACTTCCGTGTCCACGCGCGGGATGAGCACGTCGGGCGTGATGTCGAGGAGCAGCCCGTAAAACTCCCACTCGCCGAGGATATACGCGATGGGCTCGCCCTTGAGCCGCCTCTCGATGAGTGCGTTGAGAGCGGCCTCGTAAGACCCGTCCGTGTCGTAATGGTGGCGGTCCCTGAGCAGCTGCTCTTTCGTGCGGTGGCTTGCCGCCGCCGTGAGCAGCCTCGCCTCAAGGTCGTAGCCGGAAATGCCCGCCTCCCGCAGCTTGCGCCGCGCGCCAAGGTACAGTTCGTTGAGCGTTTTGAGTATCTTTATCCCTCCCGCCGCCCGGCTTTGGGGCTTTTCTGTTACCACTTGTCCTCGCCCTCGCGCTCCGGCAGGACGAGACTCAGCGCCTCGATGGCCACTTCCAGCATCCCGTCGTCCGGCTCGGCGGTCGTCAGCTTCTGGAGGGCCTTCCCCGGCGCGGAAATGACGCGCGTGAGCGCGTTGTCATACCGCCCGGCCCAGCGGATCAGTTCATAGCTGATGCCCACGACGAGCGGCAAAAGCAGCAGCCGCAGCCCGATGCGCACCCACAGGTTCGGCCATGTCGTCAGCGAAAAGAGCACGATGCTCACGAACATGACGATAAACAGGAAGCTCGTCCCGCAGCGCGGGTGCAGCCGCGGCTGGCTGCGGGCGTTTTCCACGGTCAGCTCCAGCCCTTTTTCGTAGGCAAAAATCGCCTTGTGCTCCGCCCCGTGGTACATCCACACGCGCCGGATATCCTTCGCAAGCGTGGCAAGGCGCAGGTAAACAAGGAAAATGATAATCCGCAGCGCCCCTTCGACGAGGTTTTTCGCGAGCGCGCTGCTGACGGCCTGCCCGATGAGCCCCGCCAGAAACGTCGGCAGCAGGAAAAAGAGCAAAACGGCCAGGCCCACGCCGATGACGACGGCGAGGGTCACGATGATCTTATCCGCTTTTTCGCCGCCGATGTGCTCCTCAATCCACTTGTCGAGCCTGGACGGCTCGTACGCCGCGTCGTCCTCGGCGTGCTCGGCTGAAAACATCAGCGCCCGCACGCCCGCGACCATCGACGCGATGAAGTTTACCGCGCCGCGCACAATCGGCCACCCGACGACGGGGTACCTGTCCTTGAGGAGCCTGACCGGCTCCGTCTTCGTCACGAGCCCGTCCTTCGTGCGCAGGACGATGGCCTGCTTTTTCGGGCCGCGCATCATGATGCCTTCGATGAGGGCCTGCCCGCCGATAGTGGTGCGGAAGCACACCTTCTCCTGTGTCTCTTTCAAACCGTTATATCTCCTTTATGCGCCCAATGCGCTAGTCGGCTTCGACGCCCACGCCCGAACTCATCGGCAGGTACACCGTGACCTGAAGCCCGCCGCCCTCGGCGTTTTCGATAATCATCTTCCCGCCGTGGAAGCGGATGATTTCGTCGCACACGGCCAGGCCGATCCCGCTGCCGCGCTCCTTTGCGTTCGAGCCCTTGTAGAACTTCATGCGGATGTGCTCGATTTCGTCCTCCGGGACGCCGGGGCCGTAGTCGCGGATTTTGACGAAGACGTACTGGTTGTCCACGCCGAGCGAGACCTCGATGCGCTTGCCCTCGCGCCCGTATTTGGCGGCGTTGTCGAGCAGGTTGAGGAACACCTGCCGCAGGCGGCTCGCGTCGCCGGGGATGAGGGGCAGTTCGTCCGGGTAGGGTTCGTAGTATATCTCGACGCCGTCCTGCTGGAGAAGCTCGCGGTAGGTGAAAATCGAGTCCTCCAGCTCCGCGGCGATGTCAATCTCCTCAATGTTGAGCGTAAAGCGCCCGTCCTCCATGCGGGTAAAATCCAAAAGCTCCTCCACCATCTTCGTCAGGCGCCGCGCCTCCTTGAGGATGATGGCGATGCCCTTTTTCGTCTCGCGGTCGAGCTGCTCGTTGTAGATGAGCGTCTCGCCCCAGCCGGTGATGGCGGTGAGGGGCGTGCGCAGCTCGTGCGAGATGGAGGAGATAAACTCCGTCTGCACCTTTTCGGACTGGGCGATTTTCAGGGACATCTCGTTGATGGCGTCCACCATGTCCCCGATTTCGTCCTTGTAGCCGCGGTTTTGAATCTGGATGCCGTAGCTGCCCTTGGCGATGCGCTTGGACATCTTCGTGATTTCGCTGACCGGCTCGATGACGGACCGGATGAACACGAGGTTGATGGAAATCACAAACAGCATGATCAGCGCGCACAGCGCCACGACGGCGAGGGTGTTGATGACGATATGGCGGTCGACGATTTTCAGGCTCGTCACATACCGCATGACGCCCATAATCTGCCCGTTCTGGAACCGGATGGGCGCCGAGACGGACATGATGCGCTCGCCCGTCGTCCTGCTGCGGCCGACCCACGAGGAAATCTGCCCCGTCTGGAGCGCCTCCTGAATATCGGGCGATACCGGCGAGGAGCCCGCCGCGATGCCGTACGTGGAGATCATCACGCGGCCGTCCGCGCCGATAAACTGCAGCTGGAGCTTGTCGCTGTCGTCAAAGGACTCGGCGTAGCGGTAGGCGCTGTCGTAGTAGTCGCTGTAGGACTTGGCCACGTAGTTGGCGAAAAAGTCCGTGGCCGTCTTCGCCTTGGACTCAAGGCCCGTCTGGACGGTGGTGTAGTAGTTGCTCACAAAGAAAAGGGTAAAGGCGAGAATCACGACGATGAGCGTGACGAGCACGACAAGGACGCTGCTGCGCATCCAGCGCTGCCGCAGCCCACCTTTGTGCGTGCGTTTTTGCTTTTTCACCACGTTTTCTTCACCTTACCCGAATTCTGGCCTAAAGGCCCCATTTATAACCGTATCCCCAGACGGTTGTGATGTAGATGGGGTTTTGCGGGTCGTCTTCGATTTTCAATCGAAGCCGCCTGATATTGACGTCGGCGATTTTCAGCTCGCCGAAGTAGTCCCGGCCCCAGACGGTGTTGAGGATATCCTCCCGCGAGAGGGCCTTGCCGGGATTTTCCATGAACATCTTCATGATGTTGTACTCAACCTGCGTGAGCTTAATGCGCTGGCCGTTTTTCTCCAGCGTGCGGTTGCGCGTGTTCAGGCGGAACGGCCCCTGCACGATTTCGCCGGTGTCCTGCTGGTCTCCCCCGCCCGTGCGCCGGTAGAGGGCGTCCACGCGGGCGGTGAGCTCCGCGGGCGAAAAGGGCTTCGTCACGTAGTCGTCGGCCCCGGTCATCAGGCCCGTGACCTTGTCCATCTCCTGCGTGCGCGCCGAGAGGATGATGATGCCGATGTTCGGGTCGGACGCCCGTATCCTTCGGCACACTTCAAAGCCGTCCATGTCCGGGAGCATAATGTCGAGGATTGCCACCCGGGTGTCGGGATGCGCCTTGAGCTGCTCAAACGCCTCCGCGCCTGTGCCCGCTTCGATGACTTCGTATCCGGCCCGCTTGAGGTTGATGACCACAAAGCTGCGGATGCTCGTCTCGTCTTCGAGAACAAGAACCTTTTTCATGCGCCCTTCTCCTTTGACTATACTCTATGCCGCCCGCAAAAAAGCGGATGTTACGCGCTCCAGTCGGAATAGATGGGGCGGAAGTTGTCCGTCACGATCTTCTCGGTGATGGAAATCCCGCCGACGGAGGACCTGACAATCTCCGCGCAGTAGATGGCGTCCTCGTCCGGGGCGAGGCGGAAGCGGCCCTTGATCGCCGCGCGCTTGTACTTGTTATCCCCCGAGAGGGTGTAGATGCGGAGGAAGTCCGTCCATGTGTCCGTCGTGTCGTCCACAAACGAGAAGATAATCGCCCGCTCGCCGGGGACGGAGTCGTCGCGCCGCACGCCGAGGCGCTCGACCCACTCGTCCGGCAGGATGAAGAACCACCCGTCGGAGCGGTTGTGGTACGTCGTGAACACGTTGTGCCGCTCGCCCGTCATCTCGTAGGCCACCCAGTCGATGGCGTATTGCTTGGCGTCCGACTGGGATTTGAGCTCCCGCGGCAGCGGCACCTCCATGTAACCGTCCTTGTTGATGTCGGAGCTGTAGATGGCAAGGTCCCGCGCCGTCTCCTGCGCGAGGGCGCCTTCCATGATGTTGTCAATGCCGTTTTCCGTCAGGACGAGGATGTCCGTCATGGTCTTGTTGGCGCTGTCGGCCCCTTCCACGAACAGCGCCGGCACGCTCCCGCGGAGCCTGCCGCTCTGCACGCGGGCAAACGTCAGAAGGCCCTTCGTCAGCTGCGTCGTGGTGCGCACCATTTCGCCGTCCGCCGCGAGGGAGAACGCCTCCGCCTCCCCCGGCTGCTCCGCCGAGGGCAGGCGCAGCACGACGACAACGGACCGCCCGCCGACGTCCACCGTCGTAAGCTCCGCGTATTCGGCGCTGCCGAGGTGGCTGTGCACGCCGCCTTTCATGGAGTAGATGGACACATACGACAGCGCGGATGTCACCTGGCGGCCGACGATGATTTCAAGCGTCCCGTCCCCGTCGAGGTCGGCGTAGCGGACGCGCTCGAAAGCCGTCCCCTCCCCCTCGATGATGTCGGCCTGATAAATCTCCCCGTCCTTCTGCCCGATGACGTAAATCTTCAGAGGCTTGTCGCCGGCGGCGCGGATAAACGCGAGGACTTCGCTCACGCCGTCTCCGTCGAGGTCCACAAGCTGGACGGACTGCCGGTTCGAGCCGGCAACGGGCGGCGAGTAGACCGCGCCCGTCGACAGGATATTGTTCAGCTCCTGCTGGAGCAGGAGGTATTCTTCGCTGGCTTGTGGCAGGCTGTACAGCTCGTCGGCCGAGACGCGAAAAAAGCACCCGGACGCCGTAAAAAGCACGGCGATGAGACACACCGCGCCCAGCGCCGATTTAACGCTCCTTCGCATGACGCCCCTCCTTTGCACAACCTTTTCTTTTTCCGCCGATTCTCTCATATTCTATCATAATGCGGGGTTAATTGGTAGTATATTTTTGCCCGCGCCCGGGCGCGAAAATGCCGGAGCGCAAGCCCTCCGTCAAAGCGGCTTTTAGCGGCTTTTGCCCGGACGCCCGCCTTTCGAGCGGCGCGCTGCATTGCATGGCCGCCTTCGCCGCGGCTCGTCCCACGCGCAGGCGCGGCCGCTTCCGGGCGGAACCAAATGCTTACAGTGCTCCCCAGCAAGTACCGCGCTGCAGGTGGCGGGCAGCGCTCTCCCCGCCCCCGTCCTGCGCGGCAGGCGCCGCTTTCTCATGGGCGCGCCAGAGTGCTTTAGCCTTCGCCGCGGCCCATCCCGCGCCGGGCGCGGCCGCTTCCGGGTATACCGGAGGGCCCCGCCGCCTTGACTGCGCCCTCCGGCGCGCGCGGAGTTTTCTTTCGCGCGGCTATTGAAAACGCCGCCCCGTGCCTCTATAATGGGAGTCAGAAAACATCTGTTAAAGCGAAATTACGTGTGGAATTAGGAGGATTAACTGATGAAAATGACCGCCGCCGTTACCCATGAAAAAGGCAAGCTCTCCATCGAAACCGTGGAGATTGACGCGACGAAAGCATCGGAAGTTCTCGTCCGGATCATTGCCAGCGGCGTCTGCCACACCGACTCGGCCGGCATGGAGCAGATCATCCCCGTCGCGCTCCCTGCCATCTTCGGGCACGAGGGCGTCGGCATCGTCGAGGAAGTCGGCATCGGTGTGGAAGGCCTTAAAAAGGGCGACCGCGTGATTCTCACCTTCCCGTCCTGCGGCACCTGCAGGTTCTGCGTCGAAGGCAAGCCCTACGCGTGCGAGCACTTAAATGAGCTCTTCTTCAACGGTACATACAAGGACGGCACGAAGCGCGTCCACCAGAACGGGCAGGACATCTCGTCCTTCTTCGGCCAGGGCGCCTTCGCCGAATACGTCATCGTCGACGCGCGCAACGCCGTCAAAGTGGACGTGGCCGACGAAGACCTCGTCTATCTCTGCTCCCTCGGCTGCGGCGTGCAGACGGGCGCCGGCTCCGTCCTCAACCGCCTGAAGCCCGAACCCGGCTCTTCCCTCGTCGTCTTCGGGTGCGGCGGCGTCGGCATGGCCGCCCTCATGGCCGCAAAGATTGCCGGCTGCTCGACCATCATCGGCGTCGACGTCGTCCCCTCGCGCCTTGAGCTGGCCCTCGAAGTCGGCGCGACGCACGTCGTCAACGGCAAGGAAGTGGACGCCGTCCAGGAAATCATCAGGCTCACAAACGGCGGCGCCAACTACAGCATCGAGTGCTCCGGCATCCCGGCGCTCACGCTGCAGGCCCTCTCCTGCCTGTGCCGCGGCGGCACCTGCGTCGTCGCCAGCGTCACGGGCGAAGCCGTCGTGGGCATCCCCATCGAGCCGCTGCTCATGAACAAGAGCGCCACCCTCGCGGGCCTGACGGAAGGCGGCGCCAACCCGCAGGTCTTCATCCCGAAGCTCGTGCAGTTCTACAAGGAGGGCAAGCTGCCCGTCGACAAGCTCGTGAAGTTCTACGACTTTAAAGACATCGAGAAGGCGTTCCACGACTCCCACGCGGGCGTCACAATCAAGCCGATTCTCCGGTTCTAACCGCTTTCTCCTGACGCAAAACATCCACACAGGCAAACGAAAGCCGCGCGGCAAAAAACGCCGCGCGGCTTTTTTCGCACTCGGGCCCTTTTCCCGCATCCTTTAGGCGCCCGCCCTCCCCATTTTTCGTTGAATATCCGTTCAACGCAGAAAACGCCGCCCTTTTGGAACCGCGCACCCCGCAAAACGGGCTATTCGGGCCGCCATCTCCCGGCGCGCCGCCATGACGCACGCCGGGGCGTCCGGAAGCGGGCGCGCGCCCCGCCCGTCTCCCCTCCCCCGCGGCCGCCGGGCAAAAAAAGGGCGCCGCGGAAGGCTCCCGTTTGGCCAAGGACGCTTTCGTCCGCAATCCCGAAGAACGAAAAAAGCGGCCGGTAAATAACCGGCCGCTTTTTTTCGGGTTAAATGCGCGTCAAATGTGCAGCGCCGCCTGGAACGCGCCGTTGACGGCGGCGGTAATGTTCCCGCCGACTTCCTTGCAGTCGCCGACGATACGCACTTCCGTCTCGGGAGCCGTGTGGCGGAAGGACTCGACAAGCTCCTTGTTGATCTTCATGCCCATGGCCAGGAGCACGGTGTCGCACTCGATCTCCTTCAGGGAGCCGTCGGGGCATTTGACGACGACGCCCTTGTCCGTCACTTCGGCAAGGCCCGTGTTGTACTGGACCTTGATGCCGCACTCCTTGAGGACGCGGCCCATCGGGCTGAACATATCGAAGCCCTCGTCCTTGATGTCGATGACGGCGGCGATTTCCTTGCCCTCCATGTAGAAGTCGTGCGCCGCTTCCATGCCGATGTCGCCGGCGCCGACGATGACAATCTTCTCGCCGACCTTGTGGCGCAGCGCCGTCTGGGCGTCGGCCGCCCACATGACCTTCTCTTTGTCGATGCCGGGGATGCTCTTCGGGACAACAGGCTCGGCGCCGACGGCGACGATGACGGCGTCGTAGCCCTCGAGCTCGATCATTTCCTTCGTGGCCTCGGTGTTCAGGAGGATCTTCGCCTTGCCGGCCTTCACGGCCTTCTGTGCCTGGACGTTGAGCCACTTGAGATAGTCTTTCATGTCCACCTTGAGCGGGGGCGCCGCCGCGGCGTTAATTGCGCCGCCGATGCGGCCCGTCTTCTCGTAGACGGTGACGTCGTGGCCGCGCTCGATGAGGGTGTGCATCGCGGTCAGGCCCGCCGGGCCGGCGCCGATGACGGCCACCTTCTTCTTCTCCCGCGCGAGCGGCACCTGCCCGTCGCGCAGGTAGTGGGTCATGCCGGAGATGGGGTTGACGGCGCAGTTGATGACCTTCGGCATGCCCAGGCGCATGGCGCACGCGTTGCAGCGCAGGCACGGGCGGATGTCTTCGGGCCTGTTCTGGGCGGCCTTCTTGGGCAGGTCCGGGTCGGCCATGAGCGGGCGGCACATGGCGATAAAGTCGCACCAGCCCTTGGAGAGGTACTCCTCGGCGAGGTCGGGGTTCATGATGGAGCCGACGGCCGTGAGGATGATGTCGCCCTGGAAGTAGTCCTTGATCTTCTGGCACCAGTGGACGTTGTAGCCGCGCGGCATGGTGTAGTCCTGCAGCCAGTAGCGCAGGTACGCGAAGAGGCCCTCGGAGTGGAGCCCGGCGGAGACGTTGAACATGTCCACGCCGTGATTCTTGAGGATCTTCATGAGCTTGAGGGTCTCCTCAAAGCGCATGCCGTCGGCGATAATCTCGTCGGCGGAGATGCGGTAGTCGATGACGAAGTTCTCGCCGCACAGCTCGCGCACCTTCTCGACGACTTCGATGGCAAAGCGCGCGCGGTTTTCGAGGGAGCCGCCGTACTTGTCGGTTCTCTTGTTGTAGTGCGGGGAGGTAAACTGCGAGATGAGGTTGCCGTGGCCGCCGTGGAGGAGGGCGATGTCCATGCCCGCCCGCTTCATGCGCTCGCAGGCCTTGGCGTACTTGAGGACCGTCTCGTCAATCTTCTTCTGGTCCATCTCGATGGGTATGTACGGCTCGCGGCCTTCGCGCTTGGCGCGCAGGATCTCGCTGTCGCCCGGGATGGGGCTGGAAGAGTAAGGCAGGTGGCCGACGGCTTCAAAGGTGGTGTCCTTGCCGTTGTGGTTGACCTCGAGGGAGGCGTGGCAGTCGTACTCCTTGGCCATCTCCGTGTA
This sequence comes from Clostridiales bacterium, assembly GCA_012521555.1. Taxonomy (GTDB): domain Bacteria; phylum Bacillota; class Clostridia; order Oscillospirales; family Oscillospiraceae; genus Sporobacter. Next base: position 10,145 of record JAAYMC010000019.1, on the reverse strand, counting down.
CCACGAAAGCGGCAGGACGCAGCGGTCGTGGTTGAGGTCAAGCTGGCATTCCTCGTCCTTGCACTCGGTGATGTCGATGGAGGAGTTGCCGACGTACAGGATGGCCGCGCCGCCGCGGGCAAACATCCTGAACCAGTCGACGAACTGGTGCGTCACCAGGCCTTCGGGGCTTGCGAGGTTCGGAGAAGGCGGCGCCAGGACGATGCGGTTTTTAAACTCGACGCCGCGAATCGTGATGGGCGAAAACAGGTGCTTGTACTTTGATGCCATACTCTTCTATTCCTTTCACTTAAATATTTTACATATTAAAACAGGAAGGGGCGGTTTACGCCGGAGGCGGCCCGACGCTTCCGGCGCGGCCGGCCAAGCGCAGCTTGACCTCTCGATTTTTCCAAAACATTATAGCATACTCCTATAGGATAGCAACAAGACCGGGGCGGGCCAAACGCGGGAAATTTATGCAGAATATTTATAAATTCATGCCGAAAATAAAACAAAACGCCGCATAAACGTTCGTTTATGCGGCGTTTGTATCCAGTTATTCCCAGTGTTATTACGCCTGCTGCAGCTCTTTCTTCGGGAAGATGTAGCTGAGCACGAAGCAGCTGACGGCCGCGACGATGACGGCGGCGTACGTCTCGGAGAAGCCGGCGCTGATGGGATAGCTGCCGGTGAAGGCCTTGACGGCAACCCAGACAACGGCGGCCACGGCCGTGAGCACCATGCTGATGCAGGCGGCCTTTTCGGAGGCGCGTTTCCAGTAGATGCCGTAGAGGACGACGATGAACAGGGCGCCGCGCAGGGAGTACGCGGAGTAGACGATGTCGAGCACCTTGCTGGAGTTGACGAGCAGGATGGCGACGATGCAGCAGACGACGCCGGAGAGGGCCGTCGTCAGGCGGCTGACGAAGAGGATTTGCTTGTCCGAGGCATCCGGCTTAAAGACGCGCTGGTAAATGTCCTTTGTGATCATTGTGCCCGAGGCGAGGATAATCGGGGACGCCGTGGAGAGAATCGCCGCGAGGATGGAGGCGAGGATGATGCCGCCCGCTATGGGGCTGAGGTTCATCATCAGGGCGTACAGGGCTCTCTTGCCGTCTGTGACGAGGTTGCCGTTGACGTCAAGGAGCGTGCCGTTGTGGGACATGACGCGGGCGATAATGCCGAGGAGCGCCGTAAAGAGGCCGTACGGGGCGACGACGAAAGCCGTGAGGATGGAAGCCTTTTTCGCCGTCGGCACGTCCTTCGCGCCGAGCAGCGGCTGGATGCCGGCCTGCGCCGTGCACGCGCCGAGCAGCGAGGCGATAATCCACGAGGAGACTTTCGATCCGCCGATGGTGAACATATTGAAGAAGCCCGTTTTCTGGCCGGCCGCAGCCATTTCCGCCTCAACGGCGGCGATGCCGGTCTTCAGTTCGGAGACGCCGCCCACCTTGAAGAGCGCGAGGATGATGGCGAGGATGGCGCCAAAGTACATGAACAGAAGGTGGAGCGTACTCGTCGAGGCGACGGAGTTCATGCCGCCGGCGAGCGTGTAGACGATGAAGACGGCGGCGAAGACGACGCAGGTTATGGTGAAGTCAAAGCCCATGAGAGATTCGCCGAGCTTGCCGGCGGCAATCATCTGCGAAATGCCGACAGCCAGCATGACGATGGTCAGAAGAACGCTGGACACGATACGGGCGTGTTTGCCGAAGAACTTTTCAATAATGGCCGGCACCGTGCCGACGCCGAGGCTGCGGTACATTTTGGCAAACAGCAGCGCGAGCACCATGACGCCGATGCCGTTGGCCAGAGTATACCACGCGCCGGACAGGCCGCTGTTAAAGCCGTATTCGGAAACACCTGTCGTGGCCGTTCCGCCGAGCCACTCCGACGCGGAGGAGAACACGATGGCCATAATGCCCATCCCCGCGCCATGGAAGGCGTCCGAGCCCTTTGTCTTTTTGCCCGCGATGACGCCGATGCCGACCGTGACAGCAAAGTAGAGCAACACGATGATCAATTGGACTTGCATGAATACGTCTCCTTAACGCACATATTTTCTCGCCTGACCGGCCCGAAACAGCGCGCAAATCCGTCTGTTAAAGCGCCGTCTCCGGCGCTTTAAGGCGTCTTTTCATAAGGCAAAGCCTGCGCCATGCCTTATTCCGGCTTTCGTCCCGCGCTTGAGCGGAAACAGCGTTGGACCCATCGCCCAATCTTACCCAAAGCTGCTTCCTGCGCGGAGGGGCAGCCGCGCGTTACGCCGGGCTTATGCTCTGCTGCTTCCGCCCGGTCATGACTTTTTTAATTATACTGTTTGAAATTATAAAATTCAAATTGCAATTTCAGAAAAAACGAACCGTCACATCTTTTCGTAAAATATGTATAACTATACGGTTATGTCCCACAATTATTCGGCATTTTGCCGAGCGCGCCCTTCCCCCGCGGACGCCGTCCGGCCGCACAAACGCGCGGGCTGGCCGTCTCCACCATGGCGGGATTAAAGCGCCGCTCCGGCTTGTCTTTCACATCCCCCCAAACGGGCCGTTTTCCCGATGCACATCGAGATATTGACACTTTACCGAGAAAAACAGCGACCGTCAAGTCCAAAAATGCGCGAAGCGGCCTGTTTCCATACAAAACGCGGGCGGCCCGCCGGCGTCCTTATTTTCCCCAATCAAAAGGCGCTCCAACCGGCTTTCGCGCCGGATTTTTCGCTCAATATAAAAAGGACGCAAGCGGCAAAAAGGCGCGGCCACCCGCGCCATCGCGCCTGCCAACGCCCTTTCGCACGCGGCAAGGCTGCCGCGCGCCTTGCCCGGTGCCGCCGCGCCTTTTGCGTCTCCCCCGCCCCGGCGCGCAAAGAACCGGCTGCGCGCTGCTTGCTTGCGCGTGCGCCAAATCGCCGCTAAAAAAGACAGCGCCGCATCGGAACACGTCTGCCCGATACGGCGCGGGTTATTAATTCAGGCAAAGCAAAAGCGCGGCGGCTTATTGAAGCCGCCGCGCCTTAGTGCGAGAGATGGGACTTGAACCCATACGCCAAACGACACACGCCCCTCAAACGTGCCTGTCTACCAATTCCAGCACTCTCGCATATTGCGCGTCCCTTAAGAGGAACGTTTGTAATTATAGCGAGAGCGCCGGAGTTTGTCAACACCCTTTTTTGCCCTGGCAAAGCATTTTCGCCCGCATAAGGCCGCCGCCTTAGAGCGGCCAGCGTTTGTGGCTTCGTCCCGCTTAGTCCATCAGGCCGCCGAGAACCTGCGCCGCGGCGTCGGCAAAGTAGCGCGCGGCGATGAGAGCCTCGTCGAGCGTGTTGCCGGTGCACCCGACTTCCACGATGAGGGAGCCGGGCGTCGCCTGCTGGTTGTAGCGGAAGCGCGACAGCTCGATGGGTTTGGCGAGCGTCGGGTAAAGCTCGTGCATCTTCTCCTGAAGCGTGAGCGCAAAGCGCAGGTTCTGTTCCCAGTTCGGGTGCTTGAGCCCTGAGTCGTTCGTGCCGACGACCATCATGACCTGCGCGCACGTCACGTCGCCGATCTGCGCGATCGTCTTGTAGATGGTGCCGTCGTCGCCCTCGAGCGCGTCGCGATGGATGTCAAGCACGACCCTGATGGTCGGGTACTTCTTGAGATAGCTTTCAATCGCCTCGTAGGAGCGGTTGTACGCCCCCTGGTAGCTCGGGTAGTCGTAAATCCCCTTGTCGTGGATGCAGGAAATGCCCGCTTCCTCAAAGACCTTGACGATCTCCTCCCCGATGCGGATGACGCTCTTGCCCTTATCCTGCGTGCGGTACGGGTCGCTCGGGACGTAGGGGTTCTTCTCGTCGGGCAGATACGCCTCGCTGCCGTGCGTGTGGATGATGAGGACGGACGGCTTCTCCCTGTCGAGCTTGAGGCCGAGCGGCTTTTTCATCAGCGCCGCGGCGTCGACGGCTTTTGCCGTCCGGTTGTTGATGGCGTACGCCGTCTCCGGATACGCCGGGTCCTTGAGCACCACGTCCGGCGTCTCCAGCGGGCTCGGCTGCGGCTTCGACGGCGGCGGAAGACTTAGCGGGCCCGTGTAATACGGCCACGCCGGCTGCGGCGGCGCGGTAGGCTCTGTCTCCGCCTCCGCCTCCTCCACCGGGATCTCCTCGGCGGGCTCCTCAGTGAGCGTCCCGCCAAAGACGAGCGCGGCGATGTCGCTTTTGAGCGCGCGCGGCGGCCCGAGTTCAAAGCTGAGGATTTTGCCGGCGGCGTTTTCCCCGGCGAAGGATTTGTCCATCATCTTCTTGAGCGCCTCTTCCGCGCCGGTCTTCGCGAGCAGGCGGAACGCAAGGCACAGGGTGAAGATGATGGCCAGTCCCTTTATCGCAAGCGGAATTCCCGTGGGCGCATAGCGGGCCCGCGATTTTCTCGGCTGATGCACGTTTTCACCTCCGCACCCGGGCAGCCGCCCTGCGATAGAGTATATGCCCGCCACGGATACACTATGATTTCCGCTCCATAAGTTTGTCCGCTTGCCGCCCGATTTCGCGCGCCGGTCAAACAAAAGGTTCCCTTTTTATATCGTTTGTGCTACTATGTTACAAATAGCGCTTAGGGCGCATATCCCCCACACGGCTTTAGCGAAAGGACGGCTGCGATGAAATCGACGTTTTTAACAAAAGGTACCTGCGCCAAAAGCATAGAAATCGAACTGGAAGACGGCATCGTCCGCTCCGTCAAGTTCTTCGGCGGCTGCGACGGAAACCTCCAGGGCGTCTCCCGCCTCGTGGAGGGCATGCCCGCGGCGGAAGCCGTGCGGCGCCTGCGTGGAATCCGCTGCGGGCGGAAGACCACGTCCTGCCCCGACCAGCTCGCGCAGGCGCTCGAGCAGGCGCTGGGCTATTAGGCAATCTGCCGGAAAGCTGCAGCGCGTAAAACCGCCGAAAAATGCCGCAACCTTGAGAAGGGGCGGCATTGTTTTTTTGACCTTTTTTTCCTGTGGACACGGCTTATAATTTGTCTATCCGGACGCGCTCACCCCAAAGGACACGCATGACGCGCTTTGAAGGAGGGCCGCACCATGCAGGTCATCTACGCCGACACGCTGTTCTTTTTTAACCTGATCATCAACTACGTTCTCCTTCTCGTCACGGCGAAAATCTGCCACAGCCCGGCGCGCCGCTTAAGGTTCGCCGCCGCCGCGGCCTTCGGCGCGGCCTACGCCGTCGCCGTCCTTTATCCGTCGCTTGCGTTTTTGTCCTCGTGGGCCGTCAAACTTGCCGCGGGCGTCGCCGTCGCCCTCATCGCCTTCGGCGGGCAGCGCGCGTTTATAAGACAGGTGCTCGTCTTTCTCGCCGTCACGGCCGCCTTCGGTGGCGCCGTTTTTGCCGGGTCCCTGCTCTTCGGCGGCACGGGGCGGCTGTCCTCCTCGGCCGTCGTGCGGGTCTTGCTGCCTGTCTTTGTCATCAGCTACGCCGTCCTCACCCTTCTCTTCCGGCGCGCCGCCCGCGGCCGCGGGCCCGGCGGCGTCGTCCCCCTCGCCGTCCGGAGCGGCTCCCGCGAAATCCGCCTGCGCGCCTTGAGGGACACCGGCAACTCCCTCGTCGACCCCCTGACGGGCCGCCCCGTCGTCATCGTGGGCCTCAATGACATCGCCCCGCTCTTCGATACGCCCGTGCGCCGCATCGTCGAGCAGCTGCGCCACGCGAGCGCCGTCGAGGTGTTTGAAAAGCTCGGGCGCGAGGGGTTCGGGTCGCGGTTTCGGCTCGTGCCGTACAGCGCCGTCGGCGTCACGGGCGGCATGCTTCTTACATACAGGCCCGACGCCGTTGAAATCGGCGGGAAGCTCTCCCGCGGCGCGCTTCTCGCCGTCTCGCCCAACAGCGTCTCCGACAGCCTAAGCTACGCCGCCCTCGTCGGCGCTTAAAGCGCGGCAAAAGCGCTTGCCGGCGCGTTCCGTGTTCCCGTCAACCCGCCGCGCGGGATACTCCCGGGCGGCTGACATAAACAAACTCGCGACATGATGAGGAAAGGACAGTGGGCTATGAACGCACTTCAACGCATCCGGTTTTTCATCCTGCGGCGGCTGTGCTCCCTGCTTGACCGCCTCGGAATCGCCCTGCCGCCCGGCGTATACTACATCGGCGGCAGCGAGACGCTCCCCCCGCCCATGACGCGCGAGGAAGAGGCGATGTACATCGCGCGGCTGGCCGAAAACTGCCCCGAAGCGAAAAAAGCGCTCATCGAGCGCAACCTCCGCCTTGTCGTCTACATCGCGCGGCGGTTTGAAAACACGGGCATCAACATCGAGGACCTCATCTCCATCGGCACCATCGGCCTGATTAAGGCCATCAATACATACAACCCCGACAAAAACATCAAGCTCGCCACGTACGCCTCGCGGTGCATTGAAAACGAAATCCTCATGCACCTGCGCAAATCGAGCAACCGGCGCACGGAAGTCTCCTTCGACGAGCCCCTCAACACCGACTGGGACGGCAACGAGCTGCTCCTCTCCGACATCCTCGGCACCGACAGCGACATGATCATGCGCCCGCTTGAGGACGACGTGGACAGACAGCTCCTGCACGAGGCCATCTCGCGCCTGTCCGCGCGGGAGCGGGACATCATCGTCATGCGCTTCGGGCTGGACGGCATCGAAGAGCGCACGCAAAAGGAAGTCGCGGAGCTGATGGGCATCTCGCAGTCGTACATCAGCCGCCTTGAAAAGCGCATCATATTGCGGCTGCGGCGAGAAATCGCACGACAGATTTAGTCAGCAAAACAATGGAAATACCGGAAAACCGCCCCAAAACGGGGCGGTTTGAGCGTTTTCTCCATTTTTTCATTGTATAAGGCGCCGTATTAAAAACCTTTCCTGCGGAAATACTGTCTCATACCGAGCGTCACAGCGCAAAGCTCAATATGATGGCAGGAGGACGATCCGTTTGGCAGGAAAGGTCGAGATCTGCGGCGTCAATACGGCCAAGCTCAAGGTCCTCAAAAACGAAGAGACAGCCGAACTGCTCAAGAAGGCCAAGGCGGGCGACAAAAAGGCCCGCGAGGAGCTCATCAAGGGCAACCTGCGGCTTGTGCTCTCCGTGATACAGAAGTTCTCCAACCGCGGGGAGAACGTGGACGACCTGTTTCAGGTCGGTTGTATTGGGCTTATGAAGGCCATCGACAACTTCGACACGAGCCTGAACGTGCGGTTTTCAACGTACGGCGTGCCGATGATTGTGGGTGAAATTCGGCGCTACCTGCGGGACAACAGCTCGATCCGCGTCTCGCGCAGCATGCGGGACACCGCCTACAAGGCCCTGAAGATGAAGGAAAAGCTCGTGAGCGACAGCCAGCGCGAGCCGACAATGGACGAGCTGGCGGAAGCTCTCGGCGTCCGGCGTGAGGAAGTCGTGTTTGCCATGGACTCTATCTCCGACCCCGTCTCGCTCTTCGAGCCGCTCTATACAGACGGCGGCGAGAGCATCTGCGTGATGGATCAGGTCAGCGACACGAAGAACACGGACGAAAACTGGCTCGAGCAGATTGCCTTAAGCGACGCCATCAACCGCCTGAGCGAGCGGGAAAAGCACATCCTCGCCCTGCGTTTTTTCCACGGGAAGACGCAGATGGAAGTCGCGGCGGAAGTCGGCATCAGCCAGGCGCAGGTGTCCAGGCTGGAGAAGAACGCGATCAATCAGATAAAGAAGAATTTGTGATGAAGGCCAAGAACACGCCGGCTTCGGCGTGTTCTTTTATTATCACGCCGCCGCTGCCTGTAACAGCGATAGTCCGATACATCCACAAAGCTCCGTTCAGAACGGGTTCTTTCCTTTTCCATTATTAGGTATTGCTTTATTGCGCGATTATACTTTTTTTGGTAGTATTAGCAATAGTCATTAAAAAGGTGAAATTATGGATTACGTTGCTATATATAAGAAGGTTTGGAGTTTTACTAAGTTTCCGGTATACAACGGCCTTATATATCATTATACTTCTTTGCAGGGTTTACTAGGCATTCTGGATAATGGGGAATTCTGGGCAACAAAAATCAGCTTTCTAAATGATAAAGCAGAATCATTTTTAGCCTATGAAATAGCCAAAAAGCAAGTTATCAGAAATATTGAAGTAACTATACAAAAATCCGCAATTCCTCTAAGGTATTAAGAAAAAAGCACGCTGATTCAGCGTGCTTTATTTCATTAAACTTAAGCGCCCCGCCCGGCACGACTTCATCTCCCGCTCCGTCACCACATCATCCTCCACATGCCCGAACAGGAGGGGCGAGGCGGGATCGTGCAGGGCGGCGTTTTGCGCCGCTTTCTTGGGGCTGTGGACGGCGTAGCAGTACAGGCAGCCGCTCTGGCAGGTGTCATACGCGCCGATGTCGACGCTCTGCGCGCAAAGGCACGCGGGGCGCTGGTTTTTGTCCTTTTCCACATTGAGCTTAAATCCCCCGATGCGCTCGAGGCGCTCCTTGTCGACGCAGCGGGCGCGCCCGACCCCAAGGCGGCTGAAATCCATATCCTCGGCGCACGCGTCGAGATTAAGCCCCGCCGCCTTTGCGATTTCCGTCAGCCGCCCCATAAGGTCTTCCTTTTGCGCCGGCGCCGGCTCCGTGACGCCCAAATGGGCTGCCCTCCCCTTCATACACCGGTAAAAGTCCAGGAAGCTGATCGTGCACGTCTCCGTAAAGCCGGCGAGCAGCCCGGCAAGGCGGCTAAAGCGCTCTGTATGGTACTCCGCCGTATACGCGCCGCCGAGCAGGATGGGGTCGTACCGCCACACGACGCGCTCCTTCCCGACGCGCCGCGCCAGCTCCCGAAAAGTATCCGCGGCGGCATCCGTCGGCGGGACGTTCGGCTCTACCTCTTTGCCGTACGGCGTGATAGTAAACTGAAAGTAGCAGGCGTAGTCCCGCAGCGCGTCAAGGCGCCCCATGATGGGCAGCGGGTTTTTCGTCCAGAGCACGATGCCGTCCACGACGTCGGGCGTCAAGGCGATTTTGCTAATTTGATGAAAGCGCATGGGATTGCGCACATACACGAAGCCTTCCTTTAGGCGCCTTATAAACCAGTCGGCGTAGTAAGCCGGTATGTCCGTCCTGCGGCTTGCGCTGATAATCATCGGCAAAACCTCTCACATCGCAAATTGCGCAAAAACCCCTGCGAGTGCCGCGAAGCAAGCGGCATTTTCAGGCTGTCACGTATTAGAAAGTCCAAGCGAAAACAAAACTCAAAATGTATGTTGAATTCTCATTCAACCGATATTTCCCGCCAGAACGTGACTCTGCCGCGCGTTCCCGCTGCGCGTTGCAGACGGCGCGTAAAGCGGAGCACTGCATGAAACATCGGTTGAATCTTCGTTCAACCTTCTTTTCCCGCCATTATGCGATGCCTCGCGCGTTCTCGCATCCCTTCAGAAACCGCTTGCAACGGCGGCTGCTTTCTCACAGGTAGTCGTATGCGAGGCGCTCGGTGCCGTCGTGGGTGTAGATGATGCCGCAGGGCTTAAAACCGTAGCTGAGGATGGCCGCCTGCATGGGCTTGTTGTCCCGGTGCGTGTCGATGCGAAGGTGCGGGCATTTTTCGCGGCAGAAATCAAAGCACCGCCGGGCGACGCCCTTCACCCGCCCGCTGGACGCGAGGCGGTGAATCGTGCCGTAAGGCTTATCGCTGCGCCACTGACCGTCCTTAATCACGCGGTACGTCGGGTCCTCCCCTAAAATGAACGCGAAAACGCCGACGATTTCACCCTCCTCCGTTATGACATAGAGGTTCCCCTCATGGGTTTCGTTTCGGATCATCTCTTCGCTCGGGTACCCTGCCGGCCACTGCGTGGGGTTTCCGGTTTTCCGCATGAAGTCCCGGGCGGTTTCGAATATATCCATGATGGCAGGTAAATCCTGAATCGTTGCGTTTCGAATGTGCATAGTCTCCCTCTTTATCTACAAAGCTGTATAAACGCAGTCCCTTTACATTTTCCATGAACACTGCCCGTATTGCAAGCAAAAAAGAGCCGCTTCATTGAAGCGCGCTCTTTTTTACTATGTAGGCTTTATTGAGACTGCGTAGCTTTGACGATTTCTGTACCGCAATAACTACAGAAAACACTGTCCGAGATTAGTGGCGCACCACATATTCGACAAAACCTCGGATAATCAAAAGCTTTTGGTATTTGAGCTTGAGT
>JAAYMC010000005.1 GCA_012521555.1 Clostridiales bacterium | reverse complement strand
TCCGAGGAGAGGACTTTTTTTATTTCTAAGAGCGGCATGCCCATCTCGCGGTAAAAGAGAATCTGCTGCAGCCTGTCGACTTCTCTCTGGCCGTACACCCGGTACCCGTTTGGCGCGACGCGGCCCGGCTTGAGCAGGCCGATTGCGTCGTAGTACCGGAGCGTGCGCGCGCTCACGCCGGAGAGCCTTGCCAGCTTGCTGACGGTGTATTCCATCGGACCACTTCCTTACGCGCCAGACTATAAACGATGACGCTGCGTCAATGTCAAGAGGTTTTTAAAAATCGCGCAGATTTTTGCGCTGAAGGCAAAGAGCAAAACCGAGCGCGGTTTTCTCCCGCCTTTCGCGACCTGGGGCAGAGAGCGGGAGGGGGTCGAAGCTACTGGGATAAGTCGCACGCCTCGCGCCACGGTAAGCGGAATAATGCTAAAGTTACCGGGATAACTGCCGCCGGCGCGTTAGCAAGCCTGTACTAACGGGCTGCCACAGGCCACCCGGCTAAGAGAGGGCGCTTGCGTTTTCACTGCGGGAGCGCGCAGTGTTTCTCCGGCGCGAAGAGCAGGAGGAAGCTGAGGTTACGCGCCGCTCTGTTAAGCAAGCCTGCAAGGTTCCTGCCTGCTGCGTCGCAGCCGGCCAAGAGAGGGCGCTTGTGGTTTTCACTGCGGGATAAATCGCTCGCCGCCGGCGCGGAGAGCGGGCGCACGCCCAAAGAGAGCAAGCTCCCACGGGCATGCCGTGCGCCGCTAGCACGGAAAACGGGCGCGCGCTCAAGGAAAGCGCAGGCTCCCTCAAACCGCGAGCGCGCGGCGCGCCGCCGGGCAGGCGGCCGTCACGGGCGGAAAAGGGGAGTGTTTTTAATCTCAAGCCCCGCCGCCTCGGCGAGATAATACACCCCCTCCGACGCGATGGTCACGACGCTCTCGACGTGGATAAAGTCCGTGGCGCTGCGGTCAAAGAGGATGTTCGCCTGCGCGGGAAACTCCTCGTCCCCGTCCCAGAACAGAAAGCGCACGGGGATGCACTGAAACGCGTCGATTTCGTATTTTGCGCCGGAGCCGGGCAGCCGCCGCCCGCCCAGCTTCTCGCAGGCGCGGCAAAAGGCCTCCTCATTGCCTGAAAAGGTGGCCGCCAGGGGGCGGAGAATCATCCTCTCGAAAGCCGCCGAAAAGGGCGAGGCGTCTTTCAGGTCCGAAAAAGGCAGCCAGTCGCCCAGAAGGCGCGCGCCGGGCTTTACGTACCCGAACAGCGTGTAGACGTTCAGCTTCGTGTAGATGGACACGGGCTTGCCGTCGCCAAGCGCGACGATGTGCCCCGTCTCGCCGTGCACGCCAAGCAGGCGGCTAAAGTGCGAAATCGTAAAGTATTCCCCCGCGCGCGCAAGCCCGGGGATATTCTGGAGAAGGCGCTCTTTGTCCATCGCGAGGAACTTTAAGCGCCACTGGTCGACGAGCTTTTCGTAATTGGACATATCAATTCCCTTTCTAGAGCTTGTCCCAATGCGGGCGGGGAGCTAAAGCTTCAGGCACAAAGAAGGTGTTGAAGGACTTCAACACCCGAAAGCCTGATATTTTCTGTCTCCGGAGGGCCTGCGCTAGCTTTCGATAAAGCGCAGGAGGACCTCGTTAAAGTCGTCCTTCTGGTCGTAAAACGCGCCGTGGCCCGACAGCTCGAAGGGCACGAGGATGGCGTCCTGAATCATCTGCTGCTGAACCTCCGAGAGCGCGAAGGGGACGATGAGATCGTGCCGCCCCTGGATGATGAGGGTGGGGACGGCGATTTTTTCGAGGTCGGAAAAGAGGACTTCCCGTATCCACGTCTGGGCGACGGCCGCCGTGGCCCATCCGGCGGCCTTGAGGCCGAGCGAGAAGAACCAGTCGGAAAACGCCTCGCTGGTGTGCTGGAAAAAGAAGCGGCTGCCGAAGCTTCGGAGCATCTGCGGGCGGTCGCTGAGCGTCTCTTCGATGATCTGCAATATGGCCGCCTCGTCCAAGCCGTAGGGGAAGTTCGGGCGCCTGATGAGGCTCGGCGCGGCGGCGGCCGCAAGGACGAGTTTTTTCACGCCGTATCCCTTGTGCCGCGCCATGTAGCGGATGGCCATCGCGCCGCCGGTGGAGTGGCCGAGCAGGGTAAAGTCATGCAGCCCGAGCGCTTCCACGACGCCGCGCACGTCGTCGGACAACGTGTCGTAGTCGTAGCCGGTAAAGGGCTTGTCGGAATTGCCGAAGCCGCGGGTGTCCATTCCAACGCAACGATACCCTAAATGCGGGAGTTTGTCAAACTGATACTCAAAGAGGTTGTGGTCCCCCGGCCAGCCGTGCAGGAAGAGGATGGCCTTTTGCGCGGCGGGGTTTAAGTCCTCCACGTAGATATTGACGTCGTTTACGCTCACATAATAGCCCATTTTGCGCCTCCCGTTATGGAATATTCAAAGCATTATATTCCGCCGGCAGGCGCCCTTATGTGCGCTTTGGCGCCAAAACAACGGTAAGCTTCTCAGCGCGCCCCGGTTAAACCTGCGCGTTGCCGGGTTGCAGCCTATCACCGTGCCGGCGCCCGCCGCTTCGGCGAGATGGGCTTTATGCAAATTCTCTCTTTCCGTCGGCCGGATCAGCCGTATGTGCGCCTTCGTTTAAAAGCCGGGAGGGCGGGGCATTAAGCCCCGCCCTCCCGGCGACTTTATGAGGGTATTTTCCTTGAGGGAGACTCCCCTGGGGCATTACCCTCAAAAGCGCCTCCCCTCCTTTTTGCGTTGCGGGTATTACGGTGTGTCGCTGCCCTTGTAAATGTAGACGGGAGCGCCGTCCCTTGTCTCGCGGACGATGCGGCCGTAATGGCCGGCGGGGTAGAAGGGCATGAAATTGACCGGCCCGCCGACGCGCCTGAATTTCACGGGGCCGTGCCAGACCTTCGGCGGGATGCGGACGACCGCCGGCTCCGTGATGGTGTACGTCTCCATGGTGTCGGGGCTGTCGCCGAGGGAGATTTCAATCTCCGCGTCAAAGTCGAAGAAATGTGTCACGTCCGCGCCCGTGAAGAACAGGTACTCCTCGACGGCGTGGTGCATGTGCGTCTCACCCGCCTCGCAGGCCTTCTGAACGATGTTGATGAGCGTCCACAGCCGCGACTCGGGCATCTCCTCCTCGCCGCGAAAACCCGCGCGCGGGCTGAGGAAGCGCTCGTCCTCATGGTATTCGGGTTTGAAGTAGTGGACGTATTTGTCGTACTTGCCGGTGCGGGGCAGCTCGTTCATCCTGTAGTAGGGGGCGAGCAGCCGGGCGTTCCTGTCCGCGGACGTTTGCTCTTTCGCCTTCCTGGCAAACTCCTTCATCGACTCGGAGAAGCACGCGCCGCAGTAGATGCACTCCCTGGAGCGGTCCTTGACGCAGCGGCGGATGCCCGCGCCGTCGTACAGAAACTCCTCGCGGCCGTCTTCCGTCACGCGCGGCGTGATCTTCGACCAGTCGCCGTCGCAGTACATGGCGGAGAAGAGGACAGGCTTGCCGATGCGCCGGAAGTGGATGGGGCAGTGGTACAGCTTCGGCGGGATGCGGATGATGGCCGGCTGGGTGATGGTGACCAGCTCAAGCCGCTGCGGGTCCTCGCCGAGCCATATATCGATTTCCGCGTCAAATCCGTCGAAGAAGTTTTTAAAGTCCGCCGTCGCCAGGACGATGTACTCGTCCACCGCGTGGTGCACGTGCGGCACTTCCATCACAAGCTCGTTCGTGACGGAGGTGAAGTCGAGGTAGATTTTCGCCTTTTCCATCATCGTCGTGCCGCGGAAGAAGCCGCGCGGCGAGGCAAAGCCGTACCAGCTGTGAAACTCCTTCGGGATGGTAAACACCAAATCGTCGTATTTGCCCATTATGTAAATCCTCCTGACAGGTTTTTTACGTCCTTTATCCGCCTTAAAGCGCCGGCGCCGATTCTCCCGCGCGTAAAACCGCGCGATGCCGGCTTAATCCGTTTTTACACCAGTTTTTACTTCATTGTCTCACAACGGGTTTTTCTTTTCAACACGTTTTCTGAGACGCGCCTCAAAACAAAGCAGCCGGAACATGCACTCTGTTCCGGCCGCTTTTGCGCGCCACGGCGGCAGAGCATTTTTGGCGCGGCGTCGCGCGGCGCGGGCGGCAAAAACTGTCTGAATTTTTGCACAGTTTTGGAAAGAGTGTTTGCAAAAATCGAGGTTTTCCAATATAATAAAAGCCAATGTGCAATTTTTTTCGGAAGGACGGTAAGACATGAAGTTTTGTGGAAGCTGCGGCAAAGAAATGAGCGAGACCGCCAGGTTTTGCCCCTCCTGCGGCGCGTCCGCCGCGCCCGCATCCGATGCGGCCGGCGCGGCGCGGCAGGACGAGAATGCGGCGCAGCCCGATTTCGGCGCAGCCCCCTCTAAAAATGCCGGCCCGGCAAAGCCGGATGCCGGCGTGAAGCCTTTTACCGGCGCGGCGCGCGCGGCCGGAAACGCAAAGCCCGCGGAGGCAAAACCCGTACCGGGCGGCGCGAAGAAAAAGGCGCCGCGCAAGGTGTTTGCGATCGTCGCCGTTATCGTTGTCCTGGCGATTGCGCTTTACATCGGCGCCGGCGCCGCGCTCAATTCGCCGAAGGCGCTCATCGGCACGTCCATCAGCAACACGCTCAAGTCCCTGCGGAAGTCGGACGAAGGCGCCGTCGGCCTGTTGAAGAACGTCGCAAACGGCGGCTCCATTGAAATCTCGGCGGATCTGAGCGAATGGGATATCCTGCGCGGCAGCCTGCCGCTGTCCGGCCGGATGAAGTTTTACTCCGACGCCGCCGACAAGAAGTTTGCCGCCGAAATGTCCCTCACCTACGATGGGGAGCGCCCCGTCGACGCGGCGCTCTACGCCTCGCCAGACGCCATCGTGCTCGGCAGCAATTCGCTGCTGAAGAACAAATACGGGGTCAATCTGAAAAAGGCCGCATCGAACCTTGATAAATCCGTTTTCGCGCCCGACTCCGGAACCGACTTTGCCCTCGACGAGGACATCTACGCGATGCTCCGGGCCTTTTTTGAGAGCTTCGGGGAAAAGAACAAAGACCTTGAGAAGAACCTCACGGACCTGTCCAACAAGTACATAGAGCTTCTCATCGACGTCGCCTGCAAGGCCGGCGAGACCGAAAAGGAGAGCGTCACGCTTGAGATCGGCTCGGAGAAGGTGAAGACGACGGCCGTCACCCTCACGCTCGACACCGAGGCGATGGCGGAAATCGTCAGAGAGATGGCAAAAGAGGCGGCAAAAGACAAGAAGCTGCGCAGCACCGCCAAGGACCTCGCCGCTCTCGGCTCCGGCACCGCCATGTTCGGCTACTACGGCGCGCCCGATCAGGATGAGTTGGAAGAGGAGATCGACGAGTTCTTCGACAACCTCGTCGATGAGGCGGAGGAAATCGCCGAAGAGATTGAAAGCATGGGCAATTTCAGGCTCATACTGGAATTCTATGTCGCCAAGGACGGCAAGACGCTCGCGGCCTTCTCGATGAAGGCGCGGGAGGGCAGCGATATTGCCTTCTCCCTGAGCCTGACCCTCGGCAAGAATCTCGGCACCTCGGAGGAAATCAGCCTGAGAATGAACCACGGCTGGTACAACGTCGCCGTCATCTATTCAGTCGCCGAGAACACCAAGACCGACTACGCCGCGAAGCTGACCTTCCAGGAAGGCAACAGCTCGCAGAGCATCCGGATCACATGGAGCAAGTCCGACGGGACCTACCGCGTCTCAGGCGGCGGGGTTGACCTGCGCGGCACGCTCAAGCAGTCGGGCAAGAAGACGACCATCACCGTCAGGGAGGTTACGATAAACGGGCGCTCGATGGATATCGACCTGACCGTCGTCCTCAACGAAAGCGAATCGGTGCCTTCGCCCGGGTCGTATACGGATATCCTCACAATCACCGAAACCCAGATTGAGAACCTCGTGGAAGACGTCGCCGATCGCCTTTTGGACACGGCGCTGTACGGCCTCATGAAAAAAGTCTTCTAAAGGAAGGCACAAGCGCTCTGTCTCAGACGGGGAAGTAAAAAAGAAACCGGAAGCATTGGGCTCAAGCCCGCTTCCGGTTTTTTCGTTTTTAAGCCTTGAGGGCGGCGAGGCCCTTTTCGCAGGTGCGGATTCGGATGGCCTCCTCCACGTGCATGATGAAGATTTTGCCGTCCCCGACCTCGCCGGT
>JAAYMC010000018.1 GCA_012521555.1 Clostridiales bacterium | reverse complement strand
GGCGAGTACCTCACACCCAACCGCGTCTCCCTCACCGAAACGGGCGGCCTTGTGCCCGACGTCGTGGTGGAGATGTCGGATGAAGATAATTTCGCGCTTATTTACGGCAAGCTGCCTTATGAAAAGGACGCGCAGCTGCAGGCGGCGCTTGAGCGTCTGCGCGAAGCGGCGTAACGCGCCCGCCGTGCCTGTGCTGCCCACTTATGGACAAGCATATTCAGTATGCGCGGCAGCCCCGGCTCCCTTTTAAGCGGGGCGGCGCACCGCTTGTATAAGGCTAAAGAAGCGGCGCCGCCGTAGCGGCGCGATGCTTGTTATGCGACTGTAGAGCGGCGCCGCGCCAGGCCGTCGCAGCGCCGATTGGAATACGGCTGAAGAGGCGGTAAAGCACGGACTTGCCTCCTGTATTCTTTTTGCCCGCGCGCTCATATATTCGATAGAGCGATGGACGACGGCGAAAGGATGTGAGGGGATGCTCTGCCTGCTTCAGGCCGGGGAAGGCTTTGAAAAAGGAAAGTATGTGGATCTGTCGCACACGCGCGTTCTCGGCGTGCGCGCGGCGGTGCTTACGGTCCGCCCGCCGCAGGGCGGCAGGGACGGGGAGAGAGCGCTCCGGGAGGTGCTCGAACGCTTGTCCGAGCTTCGCCCGCGGCGCGTCGTCTATTCAAGGGACTTTCCCTTTACGCGCCGGTGCGCCGGCGCGGGATTTCCCCCCGCGGGGGCCGACCTCCACAGCGCGCTCGCCGCGAAAGCGGCCATCGCGGCGGCGGGGGAGCGCGGCGGCGCCGTCTACGTCTACGCCGCCCGCCTAAGTCCCAGGGTTTTGGCGCATCTTGACGAGCTGCGGCACGCTTTCCGCCACATCCTCGCCGACGTGGGCGGGGGCGAGGGGTTGCTTGACCGCTTCGCGCGCCGGCACGGCGTGTCCGTTATCGCCCGTCCCGCGCCCGAGCGGGTGCAGACGGCTACGGCCGCGGTTTTTTACGACGAGCCGGACAGGGAGGTTTTGCTCTCCCGTACGTGCGTCGCTATCGTGCCGAAACGCTTATGGCTGGAGAAAATCCGGTGCGGGTTTGCCGTTTCGGGCCTGACCGTGCGCCTTGACAGGCGGAAATGGCCGACGTTGCCCGAACTCTTCCCGCCAGAGCCGCTTTTTTCGGCGGCGTTTGAGGCGGGCACGCTGCTCAGCGGCGACGTCTTCATAGACCGCGTCGCCCTCATGGAACGAGAGATGCAGGCCTGTATTGACAAATGCGGGGAGCAACTCTATAATATGTGTTCATACGAACAAGCAAGTAGGCTTTAAAGCATCAAAATCTCGTACCTGCGCCGTTTCCGGAGGCGGGGCGCCGCGCCCACGCGGCGGGTGCGTCATCGCATCCGAAAGGCGCTCCTTCTGTGCTGTTTGCGGCCGGAGCCGCCCTGACCAGCCGCTTGTTTGGACAATGCGCGCGCCGCGGCATTTATCAATAAAGCAAGGCTTGAAGGGCGCCGGCTTTCGCGCGGCAGGAGGACCGGCAGTGCCCCTTTAGACGAAAGGATGGTGGCTATGAGCAAGGGAATGCGTTATAAAATGAGCAGCGAACGCCTTGAGGAGCTCAAGAAAGAGCTGCACTACCTTGAAACGGTCAGAGAAAAAGAAGTCGCCGAACAAATCAAGCAGGCCCGCTCCTTCGGGGACCTCTCCGAAAACAGCGAGTACGACGAAGCGAAAACGGAGCAGGGCAAGCTTTATTCAAGAATCGCCGAGATAAAACGGCTCATTGAAAACGCCGAAATCATCACGAAAAGCGACAGGACGGACGAAGTCGGAATCGGCAACGCCGTCACCGTCCTGGACCTCGAATTCGGCAGCGAGGAGACGTACATCATCGTCGGGTCGCAGGATGCCGACCCGACAACGGGTAAAATATCCGACGATTCGCCGCTGGGGAAGGGCCTGATCGGCCGCCGGGTCGGCGATGAAATTGAGATCGAAGCGCCCGCGGGCCATCTTCGATTCAAGATACTGAAAATCGACACTTAACGCTATATAGGAGGCGTTTATATTGGCGGAAGAGAACGAAATCCTCGAACAGCAACTGCCCGAACTGCTGGCCATTCGCCTTGAAAAGCTCAGGAAGCTCCAGGCGGAGGGGCGCGACCCGTTTGCCGAGACGAAATACGAGCGCACCGCCTATTCGGCCGACATCGTGCAAAACTTCGACGCGATGGAGAACACGGACGTGGCGGTGGCCGGGCGCATCATGGCAAAGCGCGGCATGGGCAAGGTCATTTTCCTCGACTTAAAGGACGACAAGGGCCGGATTCAGCTGTACATCCGCAAGGGGGACGACGACGACGTCACCTTTGACGACATAAAAAGGATCGATATTGGTGACATCATCGGCGCGAAGGGTTTCGTCTTCCGCACGAAGATGGGCGAGGTATCGGTCCACTGCAAGGAAGTCAGGCTCCTTGCCAAATCCCTGCGCCCGCTCCCGGAGAAGTTCCACGGGCTCAGGGACATTGAGCTCAAATACCGCCAGCGCTACGTCGACCTCATCATGAACCCGGAGACGCGGCGCACATTTGAAATCCGCAGCCAGTTCATCCGCTACCTGCGGTCGTTCCTCGACGCAAGAGGCTTCCTGGAGGTGGAGACGCCCGTTTTGAGCACCATCTCCGGCGGCGCGACGGCCCGCCCCTTCATCACGCACCACAACACGCTGGGCATCGACATGTACCTGCGCATCGCCACGGAGCTGCACCTCAAGCGCCTGATTGTCGGCGGCATCGAGCGGGTGTATGAGATCGGCCGCATTTTCCGCAACGAGGGGATGGACACGAAGCACAACCCCGAGTTTACGTCGGTGGAGCTGTATCAGGCCTACGCCGACTACAACGACATGATGGACCTGTTCGAGGAGTTCCTCTCCTCCGCGGCGCGGGACATCCTCGGAACGCAGACGCTCCAGTGGCAGGGCGAGACGATCGACCTCACCCCCGGCTGGCCGCGCATGACGATGGCGGAGGCCGTAAAGATCCACACGGGCGTGGACTTCATGTCCTTTGACACGACGGAGGAGGCCGTCAGGGCCGCCGCCTCCATCGGCGTGAAGATGCCGGAGGGGAAGGAGCCCTCCTGGGGCGCCCTGCTCTACGAGTGCTTCGACCAGTGCGTGGAGGACAAGCTCATTCAGCCGGTTTTCATCATCGACCACCCCGTCGAAGTCTCGCCGCTGGCCAAGCGCAAGGCGAGCGACCCGCGCCTGACCGAGCGCTTCGAGCTGTTTATCTGCCGCAACGAGATGGGCAACGCCTTCTCCGAGCTCAACGACCCGATCGACCAGAAGCAGCGCTTTCAGCGCCAGGTCGAGCTGCGGGCGAGGGGCGACGACGAGGCCGGCATGATGGACGAGGACTTCATCATGGCCCTCGAGTACGGCATGCCGCCGACGGGCGGCCTTGGCATCGGCATCGACCGGTGCGTCATGATGTTCACGAACAACTCCTCGATCCGGGACGTCCTGCTCTTCCCGACGATGAAGCCGCTTGACTGATAACGACGCTATAAAGACACTTTCGCGCCATGCGAAAGTGTCTTTCCATTTTTTCACGTGTCAGGCCGCGCTCAAGCCCGTTGCTGCAAGTCGAAAACCATATTTTTAAGCCCGAAATCCGGGCAAATCGGGAAAACTAAGACCGCACGCCTTGACAGAAGCGAGACAATCTGTTTTCATAAAAAGCGCAGGCCGTGCAATCTCGCGCCGCCTGCGCGGGAGAGAAAACGCGGGAAGGAGCTTTTACATGCGCTGGACACGAAGTGTTTTTAAAATGACAGAAATCCTGCGCGGCCCGACGCTCTCCCCGTCAAGACTTCGAAAACGCATTAAAAGCTGCGGCAAAGGGGCGCCTTTGCCGCAGCTTCGCTGCATTTAAGGTGACAGGATGAACGAGATCACAAGCCGAAAAAACCCGCTGGTGCAGCATTTCAGGCGCCTTGGGGCGGACGGCGCCTACCGCCGCGAGACGGGCGAGTTTCTCTGCGACGGGGAAAAGCTCCTCAAAGACGCCCTCCTCTCCGGCGCCGAGGTGACGACCGTCCTGACCGAGCGGGAAGAGCTGCCCTTTAGCGTGCCGGGCGCGAAAGTCTACCGCGTCACGCGCGCGGTGATGGAAGCCGCCTCGCCGCTGAAAACGCCGCAGGACATTCTCTTTGCCTGCAAAATGCCGCTCCGCGACGCATCCCGCCCCGCCGGCTTTTCCATCCTGCTCGACGGGATTCAGGACCCCGGCAACATGGGCACGATTCTCCGCACCGCCGCCGCCTTCGGCGTCGGGCAGGTGCTCCTCACCGGCGCGTGCGCCGACCCCTTCGGCCCCAAAACCGTCCGCGCCACGATGGGGGCGGTTTTCCGCATGCCCGTCCGGCGCGTCACGCTCGCGGAGCTTGCGGAGATGAAATCGGAGGGCTTGACGCTTTACGGCGCGGCGCTGCGGGAGGGCAGCGAGGATATCCGCTCCGTCCCGATTGAAAGCGGCGTCGTCGCCATCGGGAGCGAGGGGCGGGGGCTGTCCGGGGATGTGCTCGCTTTGTGCGACAAAACCGTGATTATCCCGATGGCGCCGGGGACGGAGTCCCTCAACGCCGCGACGGCGGCGGCCATCGTTATATGGGAGGCGGCAAAGCGCCGGAAGCTTGTTTAGCGCGCCGCATGCGCCAATCATATTGCATGATGAGGGCATATCGTTTATTATATAATGAAAATACAAAAGCGTAAGTTTATGGCGGACCTGATAAATCCTGTAAGGCGTGAAAGCGGCCGAAGCGAGGTGTAGTATGGCGCCACTGACGTACTGGGTCTGGCTCTCCGCGCTCGCGGGGGTCGGCACCGCCGCGAAAAACAGGCTTCTTCATGCTTTCGGCTCGCCCGAGCAGATTTTCTTTGCCGACGAGCGGGCGTATCACGACGCCGACATCGCCCTGAGCGCACAGGAGAGGGCCGCGCTGTCGAACAAGAGCCTTGCCGAAGCGCGGCGCATCCTCGACGTGTGCGCGGAGCATGGGTACCGCATCCTCACGCTCGCGGACGCCGAATACCCCGCGCGGCTGAAGAACATCGACGACCCACCTGTCGTGCTGTACGTGCGCGGCGCGCTGCCCGTCGTCGACGAGGAGGCGTGCGTGGCCATCGTCGGCACGCGCAGCTGCACGCCTTACGGCCTGAAAACGGCCGAGCGCATCGCGTACGAGGCGGCGCGGGACGGCCTTCTCGTCGTCACGGGGCTGGCCCGCGGGATTGACACGGCGGCCGCGCTCGGCGCCCTGAGGGCGGGCGGGCGCGTCGTGGGCGTCCTCGGCTCGGGCGTCGACGTCGTCTACCCGAAGGAAAACGGGGAGCTGTTTGAGGATGTGGCGGCCGTCGGGGCGCTCGTGAGCGAGTACCCGCCCGGCACGCCGGCGCTCTCGGGCAATTTCCCGAGGCGAAACCGCATCATCAGCGGCCTTTCCTGCGGCGTCGTCGTTGTGGAGGCGCCGCCGCGCAGCGGCGCGCTCATCACGGCGGCGCTTGCCCTCGAGCAGGGGCGGGACGTGTTCGCCGTGCCCGGCAACGCCGACTCTGTCGCCAGCCGCGGGACGAACCGGCTCATCCGCGAGGGGGCCATCCTCGTCACGAGCGGGGACGACATCGCCGAAGAATACGCGGCTTTGTTTCCGGAGAAAATCCGAATGAAGGCCGTGAAAGTGCCGCTCGACGAAGACCAGACGGAAGCCCTGAGCGCGCGCGCTCTCGTACAGAATCGACAAAAATCGAAGAAAATAGAGATTGACAATGGTAAAACGGTGGAATATATTGACCTAGTACAGCTGGCCGAGCACCTCGGCGAGCAGGAAATGGCGCTGATTTCAGCGCTTGCCGGCAGGACGATGCACATCGACGACATCATCGCCCAGGCGGGCCTTCCGGCGTCGGACGTTCTCGCGTCGCTGACGCTGCTGGAAATCGAAGGCATCGCCGAGCAGCTGCCGGGGAAGTTCTTCCGCATACCGCAGGTGCGCGGGTGACGCGTTCTCGCAGGCCGCACCGCGCGTTTTCTATACATATACAGTGAAATGGGGACACAACAAGGAATGGCAAACGCAAAAACAGACCTTGTCATCGTCGAGTCGCCCTCCAAGGCCAAGACGATTAGCAAATATCTGGGCAGCCAGTTTACCGTCAAGGCTTCGATGGGGCATCTTCGCGATCTGCCGAAGAGCAAGCTTGGCGTGGACATTGAAAACGGCTTTGAGCCGGTCTACCAGCCCGTCAAGGGGCGCGAAGAGACCATCAACGAACTGAAAAAAGCCGCGCAAAACAGCGATAAAGTCTACCTCGCGACCGACCCGGACCGCGAGGGCGAAGCCATTTCGTGGCATCTTAAGGAACTGCTCAACCTCTCCGACGAGCGGGCGCTGCGCGTCACGTTCAACGAGCTGACGAAAAAAGTCGTTCAGGAGAGCATAATGCACCCGCGCCCGATCGACCAGGACCTCGTCAACGCCCAGCAGGCGCGGCGCATCCTGGACCGCATCGTCGGCTACAAGCTCAGCCCGTTTTTGTGGAAGAAGATTAAGCGCGGCCTGTCCGCCGGGCGCGTGCAGTCGGCCACCATGCGCATGGTTGTCGACCGCGAGGAGGAGATCCGCGCCTTCGTGCCGGAGGAGTACTGGCTGCTCTCCGTCGACATCGTGCGCGAAGAAAAGCCCGGGCGCTTTGCCGCGAATTACTACGGCTTTGGCGGCAAAAAGGCGGAGCTGAAGACGGCCGGCGACGTGCAGGCCGTTGTCGACGCTGTTTCCAAAGAGCCGTTTGTCGTTACAAACGTCAAGAAGTCGGAGAAGAAGCGCTCGCCCTCGCCTCCGTTTATCACGTCCACGCTCCAGCAGGAGGCCTCGCGCAAGCTCGGCATGACGCCGCAGCGCACGATGTCCATCGCGCAGCAGCTCTACGAAGGCGTCGACGTCGAGGGCGAAGGCACCATCGGCTTGATTACTTACATGCGCACCGACTCGCTGCGCATCTCCGAAGAGGCCCTCGCCGACGCGAGGGAGTTTATCGTCCGGCAGTACGGGGCGGAGTACTACCCCGGCCAG
>JAAYMC010000004.1 GCA_012521555.1 Clostridiales bacterium | reverse complement strand
TTGATTCTTTTGAGCATTTCAAGGCCGAGCTTATTGAATATCTTGATTACTACAACAACCGCCGCAGCAAGGCAAAGCTAAAGGGCCTGCCGCCTGCTCTTCACAGGCAACAAGCCCTCTCGGTTGCGTAATTTAAAAATGTCTAACTTTTTGGGGTCACTTCACTACAGCCCGGCCGGTTTATGTACCTTATTATTATAATGTATCGATTAATACACGCCCTGCCACTTCATCGCGTCGGCGACCTTGAGGAAGGCGGCGATGTTCGCGCCGGCGACGAGGTTGCCCTCCCTGCCGTACTCCTTCGCGGCGTTTTCGACGGTGTGGTAGATGTTCACCATAATGTCCTTGAGCTTCGTGTCCACTTCGCCGAAGGACCAGAACATGCGCATGGAGTTTTGCGTCATCTCAAGGCCGCTCGTGGCGACGCCGCCGGCGTTGGCCGCCTTCGCGGGGCCGAACAGCACGCCGTTTTTCTGGAAGATTTCAACGGCCTCGATGGTGCAGGGCATATTCGCGCCTTCGCAGACGGCCATGACGCCGTTTTTGACGAGCGTCGTGGCAATCTCCGCGTCGATTTCGTTCTGCGTGGCGCAGGGCAGCGCGATGTCGCACTTGTACTCCCACACGGCGCGGGAGTTGGGCACGTATTCCGCCCCGGGCACGCGCTTTGCGTACTCGCTGATGCGGGCGCGCTCGACTTCCTTGACCTGGCGCATCACCTCGAAGTTGATGCCGTTCTTGTCGTAGACGCAGCCGGTCGAGTCGCTCATCGCCACGACGCGCCCGCCGAGCTCCGTCGCCTTCTTGCAGGCGTACAGGGCGACGTTGCCGGAGCCGGAGATGATGACGGTCTTGTCGATGAACGAGTCGTTCTTCATCGACGCGAGCATCTCCTGCGTGAAGTAGCACAGGCCGAAGCCCGTCGCTTCCGTGCGGGCGAGGGAACCGCCGTAGCTGATGCCCTTTCCGGTGAGCACGCCGGTAAACTCGTTGGCGATGCGCTTGTACTGGCCGAACATATAGCCGATTTCGCGGGCGCCCACGCCGATGTCGCCGGCGGGCACGTCCGTGTCGGCGCCGATGTGGCGGTAAAGCTCCGTCATGTAGGCCTGGCAGAAGCGCATGATCTCGCCCTCGCTCTTGCCTTTCGGGTCAAAGTCGGCGCCGCCCTTGCCGCCGCCCATGGGCAGTCCGGTGAGGGCGTTTTTGAATATCTGTTCAAACCCGAGGAACTTGATGACGGAGGCGTTGACCGTCGGGTGGAAACGGATGCCGCCCTTGTACGGGCCGATGGCCGAGTTAAACTGGACGCGGTAGCCGCGGTTGACCTGAACGCGGCCGGCATCGTCCACCCAGGCCACGCGGAACTGGATGAACCGCTCGGGCTCGACAAGCCGCTCGATAACGCCCGCCCCAACGATATCCGGGCGTTTCTCGACGACGGGCTCGAAGGACTCGAGCACTTCCCCCACGGCTTGATGGAATTCCTTCTCGCCGGGATTGCGGTTTACGACGGTCTCGTAAACCGATTGAAGGTAAGGATTCTTGATTTGCACTAAATTCTCCCCCTATTTCATTTGGCTGCTTAAAGTCGCGTGTATGGCACATAAAGCGCCGGCCCCAACTTTACCCCGCCGCTTTATTGGTGCTTTGCTTGAGCGCGGCCGAAAGCTTTTTCCGCCCCCGGCTTTCGCCGCTTTCAGGCCGCTCGGGCGCATATACGCCGACGCTGTCGATTTAAATTGCTAAATTGCGGCGCTGCCGGCCCGCCCTTTCGCGGATACTCACGCCCGCCTTTGCCGCCGCCTTCCGCCGCCTCGAAAAATGTCGTCGGAGGGTGTACGAAAAAAGCGCTCGGCGGGCGGGCGCTTTCGATGAAAAAACCCCCGCAACCCGTAAAGGCTGGGGGGATCTGCCAGAGCTACTGATGTGACTCGAACACACGACCTGCTGATTACGAATCAGCTGCTCTACCGACTGAGCTACAGTAGCATATATCCCGCGCGTTGCCATTGCGGACAGTTCCGCGCTCTTTTGAGGCAAGACAGATTATACATGAAAGGGCTGCTTTTTGTCAATACGCAGTTTATACCGTGTTGACCAAATCATAACCTCTCGCGCGGCGGCGTTTTTGCCGTTTTGCAAGAAACGCCCCTCCATGCGCTCTTCCCCCGCCCGCGCCGCCGCGGGGATGTGCCCCGCGGCGGCCGCAGCGTATTCATTTGTTGTTACCGGATGGTGGCGCCGAAAGCGTCGTACAGCGCCTTGAGGATGTTTTTGACCGTCTCGTCGGCGTGCTCGTCGGTGAGGGTCATGTCGTCGGCGCGAAGCGTGAGCGAGAACGCCACGCTCTTTTTCCCTTCCGGCACCTGGCTGCCGGTGTACACGTCGAAGAGCCTTAAATCCCGCAGGTACTTCCCGCCGGCCTTTTTGATGCACGCGGCAAGGTCCCCGACGGGGGTCTTCGCGTCGCACACGACCGCGATATCCCGCGCGACGGCCGGGTACTTCGGCAGCGGGACGTAGCGCGGCTCCTTGCCGCGGGAAGCGGCGATGGCGCTGAAGTCAAGCTCGGCGCAGTAGGCCCTGTCGAGGTCGTAGCTTTTCGCCACGAGGGGGTGCACTTCGCCGAGAACGCCGAGGATCGTCTCGCCCGAGCGGATAACGGCGCAGCGCCCGGGGTGGTATGAGGGATTCTCCCGCTCCGCTGTAAAGCTCACGTCCTTTACCCGCAGGCCGGAGAGCAGCGCCTCGACGGCGCCTTTGATGCCGTAGAAGTCAATGTCCCCGTACGCCCCGAGGGTGAGGATGACGCGCTCGTCCGGCAGCGTCTCCCCGCAGGGGCGGTAGACGGTGGCAAACTCGTAAAGGCGCACGTCTTCGTTGCGGCGGCTAAAGTTTACCGAAAGCGCCTGGAGCATCGACGGCAGGGACGTCGTGCGCATGACGCTCGTGTCCTCGCCGAGGGGGTTTAAGATGGTGACGTACCGGCGCAGCGGGCTGTCCTCCGGCAGGCGGATTTTATCGGCGTCGGAGGGGCTTGTGAAGGAGTAGGTGTAAATCTCCGAATAGCCGATGGCGCGGCAGAGCGCGTCAGCCCGGCGTTTGAGGGATTGCTCTTCCGTGAGCCCGCCCATGCCGGTCTTGTCGGCAAAGAGGGTCGGCTCAATCTTATCGTAGCCCCAGAAGCGGGCGACTTCCTCCGCGAGGTCGGAGTAGTGCTCGACGTCGCCGCGCCACGACGGCACCTCCACGACGCCGCCTTCCACCTTAAACCCGAGCTTTTTAAGCGTCTTCACCATAAACTCCTCCGGGATGTCGGCCCCGAGGAGGGCGCGGATTTTATCGGCGTTAAGCGGCAGCCTCCGGGGAGGCGGCGTGGGGGCGGCGATGTCGATGATGCCGCCGATGACCTCGCCGGCGCCGAGCTCCTCGACGAGCTGGCAGGCGCGCTCGAGGGCGCGGACGGTGTTTTCCGGGTCGAGTCCTTTTTCAAACCGCGAGGAGGCGTCCGTGCGCATACCCAAAGCGATGGCCGTCTTGCGGATGGACACGCCGTTGAAATTGGCCGACTCGAACACGGCGTACTTCGTGTTTTCCGTAATCTCGCTGTTCTCGCCGCCCATGACGCCGGCGACGCCGACGGGCTTGACCGCGTCGGCAATCACGAGCATGTCGGGTGTGAGCGCGCGGGGCGTGCCGTCGAGCGTGTTGATGGTCTCCCCTTCCCGCGCCGTGCGCACCACGATTTTGCCGCCCTCGAGGCAGGCGTAGTCGAAGGCGTGCATGGGCTGGCCGTACTCGAGCATGACGTAGTTGGTGATGTCCACGATGTTGTTGATCGGGCGCACGCCCGCCGCGCGCAGACGCTGCCGCAGCCACTTGGGTGAGGGCCCGATTTTGATGTTCTTAATCATCCGCGCGGTGTACCGCGGGCACAGCTCTGGGTTTTCCACCTCGACGGTCAGGTGCTCGCGGATATCCCCCGTGCCTTTCACGGGCGTGAGGTCGGGCAGGCGCAGCTCCGTGCCGAACGTCGCGGCGCTCTCGCGCGCAAGGCCGATCATGGACAGGCAGTCCGGGCGGTTGTTCGTGATTTCAAATTCGACGATGGTGTCGTCCGCGCCGATGATGGGGCGGATATCGTCGCCGGGCTTGCAGTCTTCCTGCAGGATGAAGATGCCGTCCTCAATGGCGTAGGGGAAGTCGTGCGTGTCAAGCCCCAGCTCGGACAGGGAGCAGAGCATGCCGTTTGAGACGACGCCGCGGAGCTTGCCCTTTTCAATCTTCACGCCGCCGGGCAACAGGGACTTGTGCAGCGCGACGGGGACGAGGTCGCCGACGTTAACATTTTGCGCGCCCGTTACAATCTGGACGGGCTCCTCTTTCGCCACGTCCACCTGGCAGATCCACAGGTGGTCGGAGTTCGGGTGCCGCTCCATGGCCACGACGCGCCCGACGACGACGTTCTTAATCGACTCGGAAGGCTCCTCGATGAGCTCGACCTTCGAGCCCGTCATCGTCATCCGCTCGGCGTACTCCTTTGAGGAGGCGGCGATGGTTGTGTATTCGGAAAGCCATTTTCTCGATAATCTCATTGTCTACACCCCCTGAAACTGGCTGAGGAAGCGCATGTCGTTTTCAAACAGCAGCCGCATGTCGTCGATGTCGAAGCGGAGCATCGTCATGCGCTCAAGGCCGATGCCGAAGGCAAAGCCGGAGTAGACATCCGGGTCGATGCCGGACATCTGCAGCACCTTCGGGTGCACCATGCCGGCGCCGAGGAGCTCGATCCAGCCCTCGCCCTTGCAGACGCGGCAGCCGGCGCCGCCGCAGATAAAGCACTGCACGTCCACCTCGCAGGACGGCTCCGTAAAGGGGAAGTGGTGCGGGCGAAAACGCGTCTTCGTCTCGGGGCCGTAAAGGCGCCGCACGAGGGCGTTGAGCGTGCCCTTGAGGTCGCCCATGGTCACGCCTTTGTCCACCACGAGGCCTTCAATCTGGTGGAACATCGGCGAGTGGGTGGCGTCCACCTCGTCCTTGCGGTAGACGCGGCCGGGCGAGATGATGCGGATGGGCGGCTTCGTCTTTTCCATGACGCGCACCTGAACGGGGGACGTCTGGCAGCGCAGGTGGACGGCCTCGTCCTCCGTCACGTAGAAGGTGTCCTGCCACTCGCGCACCGTGTGGCCGACGGGGATGTTCAGGCGGTCAAAGTCGTATTCGGACAGCTCCACTTCAGGCCCTTCCGCCACGGAAAAGCCCATGGAAATGAAAATATCCGTCGCCTCCTGCAAAACGATGGACATGGGGTGCCGGTGCCCCATTTTAACGGGCGTGCCCGGGATGGTCACGTCCAGCTCTTCCTTCACAAGGCGTTCGGAGAGGGCCTTGTCCTCCAGGTACTGGCGGCGCGAGGCGATGGCCTCGTCCAGGGCCTCGCGGATGGCGTTGGCCAGCTGCCCGATGACGGGCCGCTCCTCGGGGGAAAGGCTGCCCATCTGCTTGAGGATCGCCGTCAGCTCGCCCTTCTTGCCCAGAAAGCGCACGCGTGCGCCCTCCAGCGCGGCAAAATCCTCAGCGCCGGAAATGAGAAGGAGCGCCTCTTCCCTGAGCTTTTCAAGCTGCTCTTTCATCGTCTTCACTCCTTAAAGCAAACGCTGCTTATGAATCAGGTAAATTTTGTTCAGAATTTAGTAGAAATAAAAAAGCCTTCGCCCCGGATAAGGGACGAAAGCTCAAGCTTCCGCGGTACCACCCAAATTCGGCGCATTTTGCGCCGCACTTTGAGACGCCTGTAACGGGGCGTCACGCCGCCGGGGATTAGCCGGAGCTCACGGGCGAACTAAGCGTCAAAGACACGGGGCGCTCTCAGCCGGCGGCGGCCCCTCTCTGGCGTGTCTTACGGCAGCGTGTGCCGCTCTGCGCTATCTTCCCGATCACAGCCATGGCGGTATTCGCATAATGTATGCGCGCACCGCGTATCGTTCACACGATGCATGTATGTATTACGTTTACCACACAAAAACCCTAAAGTCAACCGTTAAATTGACTATTGCCTGAATTGGGAATATAATATGCGCACGGCAAAAATTTGCTTACAAAGGAGGGGCAGGCCATGCTTCTCTGCAGCGCCGAAACGATGCGCGGGATTGACAAAACCGCCATCGAAGAATACGGCGTCCCGTCCACGTATCTCATGACGAACGCGGCGCGCGCCGTCGCACAGGCGGCCCTCGCGCGCCTGCCCGAGAGCGGCGGCGTGGCGGCCGTTTTCTGCGGCCCGGGCAACAACGGGGGCGACGGCGTCGCGGCGGCGGCGTTTTTGCTGCGCCGCGGCGTGGAAGTGCGCGCGTTTCTCGTCGGGTCGCGCGAGAAAATGACGGCGGACACGCTCGAGATGGAGCGCCGCCTCCTCGAGCAGGGCGGCGCGCTGGAGGATTTCACGGACGCCCCGGACCTTGAGGAATACCTCTCCCGCTGCGACGTGATCATCGACGCGCTGTTCGGCACGGGCCTCAACTCCCCCCTGCGGGGCGACGCGCTGCGCGCCGTCGGGCTGATCAACGACACGGACGCCTACGTCATCAGCGCCGACATCCCCAGCGGCGTCCACGCCGACACGGGCGCAATCCTCGGCGAGGCCGTCTGCGCC
Source organism: Clostridiales bacterium (assembly GCA_012521555.1). Taxonomy (GTDB): domain Bacteria; phylum Bacillota; class Clostridia; order Oscillospirales; family Oscillospiraceae; genus Sporobacter. The sequence goes on along the minus strand of JAAYMC010000004.1, from coordinate 5,258 downwards.
GACGAGACGGTGACCTTCGCGCTGGCCAAGGCCGGGCTGTTTTTAGAGCCGGGCTGCACGATGTGCGGGAAAATCACCCTCGCCGACATCGGCATTCCAAAGGAACTGACGCGAAGCGCCCGGCCCCTGTGCTACGCCGTGATGGACGGGGACGTAAGCCTCCCCCATCGCCGTCCCGACACGCACAAGGGCGACTACGGCCGCGCGCTCATCGTGGCCGGCAGCGTGGGGTACACCGGCGCGCCCGTTCTGGCGGCGAAGGCCGCCTCGGTCACCGGCGCGGGGCTTGTGACCCTCGCCGTCCCCGAGTCGGTTTACACCATCGCCGCCGTCAAGTGCACGGAGGAAATGGTCTTTCCCCTGCCCGCCTCCGCGGAAGGGACGCTCTCTCCCCTCGCCGCCTACCCGGTGATGGACCGCCTTTCCAAATCGGACGTGTGCCTGATCGGGCCGGGCCTGGGGCGGGTCGCCCCCATCCGTGAAATCGTCGCGGCCGCGCTCAAAAACGCGAAAGTTCCCCTCGTCCTCGACGCCGATGGCATAAACGCCGTCGCGGGGAATATAGATGTACTGGACGAGGCCTCCTGCCCCGTCATCCTCACCCCGCACGACGGCGAGTTTGCGCGCCTTGCCGGCTCCCTCCCGGGCGACGCACCCGACGGAAGGCTCGGCGCGGCGCGCCGCTTTGCCGAGCAGCACGGCGTCGTCGTCGTCCTGAAAGGGCACCGCACCATCACCGCCCTGCCCGACGGGTCGGCCTACGTGAATACCACGGGCGGCCCCGCCATGGCAAAAGGCGGCAGCGGCGATGTCCTCGCGGGGATGATCACGGCCTTTATCGCGCAAAAGTTCCCCATCAAGGACGCCGTCCTCGCCGCCGTGTACCTGCACGGCCTGGCGGGAGACATCGCCGCAAGGCGGCTCGGGGAGTATTCCGTCACCGCGAGCGCGATCATCGAGGCCCTGCCGGAGGCGATCTCGTCCGTCATTTCCTGAAGACGAGCGAGGTGTTCTTTCTTTGAAGCGGGCGGTCGCGCTCCTGCTCACAATAGCCCTGCTCCCGCTTGCCGCCTCATGCCGCATAAGCGGCCGCAGCGCGCAGCGGCTGAGCCAGGCGATCCGTGACAAAATCAAAAACGCGAGCACTGTCACCCTTTCCGTCAACGTGCGCGCCGACTACGTCGACCGCGTCTACGACTTCTCCTTCAGCTTCACCGGCGGCGGCGAGGGCGGCGAAATCACCATCACGGCGCCGGAATCCATCGCGGGACTCAAGGCGCACCTGTCCAAGTCCGGCACCCGCCTTGAGTACGACGGCGCCTTTCTTGACACCGGCCCCCTGACGTGGGACGGCCTCTCCCCCGCCGAAGCCGTCCCCCTCCTCCTTGACCAGTGGCGGGAAGGGTACATATCCAATACAAGCTACGAAAAGCTCGGCGATACGGACGCGTTCGTTATCGCCACGGAAGTGAGCGACAGCATCTCCCAGCGGACGTGGTTTGACAGGGAGTCGCTCCTTCCCTTGCGCTCGGAGCTGAGCGAAAACGGCCGCCTCGTCCTCACGTGCGAGTTTACGCACGCGTCCTTTGGCGAGGCGCCTGACCAAGAAGGATAATTTTATGGATCAGACGAAACGAATGAGAGCGTGGGCTGAAATCAGCCTGAAAAATTTAAGACACAACTATGAGACTCTGAAAGCGCGGCTTCCCGAAGGCACGCGCTTTCTCGGCGTTGTCAAGGCCGACGCCTACGGCCACGGGGCTCTGCCCGTCTCGAAAGAGCTGGAAAAGCTCGGGTGCGCGTACCTCGGCGTCGCCTGCATCGACGAGGCGCTCGCTCTGCGCGAAGGGGGCGTCACGGCGCCCATCCTCATCATGGGGTACACCGACCCGGACCTCACGGGCGCGCTTATCGACAGCGCCATCACGCAGACGGTCTACAGCTTGGAGCTCGCCAAGGCGTACTCGGCGCGGGCCGCCGCCCTCGGCAAGCGCCTGAAGGTTCATTTAAAGCTCAACAGCGGCATGTGCCGCTTAGGAATCGACTGCCGCCGGCGGGAGGACGCCATGGAGGAGGCGCTCGGCATCTTAAATCTCCCCGGGCTTGACGCGGAGGGCGTTTTCACCCACTTTGCCGTGGCGGACGAGCCGGGCGACCCCTTCACCATGGAGCAGTTTGACGTCTTTTCGGCGTTCGTGCGGGAGCTTGAGGCGCGCTCCGGCCATCATTTTGAGCTTAAGCATTGCGCAAACAGCGGCGCGGTGGTAAACTATCCTCAAACGTGTATCGACATGGTTCGACCCGGCCTCGCGCTCTACGGCATCAACCCGAGCGGCGACACTCCGGAGCTTGACCTGCGCCCCGTCATGAGCGTGCGCGCCCGCATCGCGCAGGTGGCGGCGGTTCACCCCGGCGACACGGTCAGCTACGGGCGCGCGTACACCGCTTCGGAGGAGCGGCGCGTCGCCGTCGTCGCCTTCGGGTACGCGGACGGGCTCTTCCGCCCCCTCTCGGGGAAGTTTGACATGCTCATCCACGGAAAGCGCGCGCGGCAGATCGGGCGCATCTGCATGGACATGTGCATGGTCGACGTCACCGACATCCCCAATGTGAAAACGGGCGACACCGCCACGATTTTCGGGCGTGACGGGGACGCGTTTATCGCCGTAAAGGAGCTGACGGACAAGATCGATACGATCCCTTACGAGCTTTTGTGCGCCATTTCGGCGCGCGTGCACCGCGTTTACCTCTCCGATTAACCTCTCCACGCGGACATCCTCGCGGGACATAAAACGCACAACTGTCCCATGTCGTCATATATTGTATCGGGAGAAATCCCGCCGTGCAGTTTTTTCATTCGACATGGCAGCGGTTGTATATTTTGTTTTGCTTTGTGAAAGAATTATAGTAGCCCGGTTACATAATATTCCCATTTTCGGGTGTAGCCGTGGCACTATACTTCGTCGGAGAGTGAAGCTGCGTGAATGTCAAACGAGGAGAGATTTACTACGCCGACCTCAGCCCCGTCGTGGGCAGCGAGCAAGGCGGACTTCGGCCTGTGCTGATTGTCCAGAACAATACGGGCAACAAGCACAGCCCCACCGTGATCGCGGCAGCGATTACGTCTCAGATCAACAAAGCGCGTCTGCCGACCCACATCGAGTTGGCGGCTAATAGTTACGGGCTATCCAAAGACTCGGTGGTGCTTCTCGAGCAGATCCGGACAATCGACAAACGCAGGCTCAAGGAGCGCATGGGTACGCTGGACAGCAAGCTCATGGCGCAGGTAGACAACGCCATAGCAGTAAGCTTTGGTCTGACGATTTAGAGTGCTATTTCTGGCGCGCCCCGTGCCAGCGCGCGGGGCAGCCTTACATACAAACGCCGCTTTTCTACAGGCGGCTTTGGCCGCAGCGGACAAGCCCCCAGATACGGAGGTTTACATAATGAAACAAAAGAAAGCGCTCCTCATTGCCGCCATCGTGCTCGGCGTCGCCTTCATCTCGGCGGCGGGCATCCTCGGCCTTGGCGCCTCGGACGCCGGCACGCAGGACAACCCGCTTATCACGCTCAGCTACTTAAACGAGCAGTTTAAGCCGCAGGTTCTCCTCTCGTTCGACGAGAAGCTCGCGGCCGAATCGGCCGCCGCCCAGCAGCGGCTTGACGCGCGCATCGCGGAATACATCCAGACGGTCGACGCGAAGATCAGGGAGGCCGACATCGGCTCCGTCGGGTTTACGCTCGTCACGCTCTCGCGCGGCCAGACGGTCACGTGCGCCGTCGGCACCGAGCTGCTGCTGCGCATCGGGACGGCGCAGGCCTACGGCCCGAGCGCGCCCGCGCTCGTCGACTCCACCGCGGGGACGACGCTTTCCGCCGGACAGGCCCTCACGGCCAACCACCTGTACATGGTCACCATCCAGGGCAACGGCTTTAAGGCCACGGCCGACACGGTCAAAATCCTCATCCGCGGCGATTATCTCATCCAGTAGACGAAACAGGGACAAAACGCCTCATGTTTGAATGCTCCTCTGAATATGCATGTTCAGAGGAGTATTTGTTTTTTGGAGGTGCGCGTCATGTCCTTCTCAACCGGCAGCTTTCCCGTTTCCTTAAACGGCAGGAATATAGGCAGCGTCACCATCGCGCAGGAGGGGCTTTTGACCGTTTTCGAGTGCGCCTGTCCCCACGACGGCCTGCTCACCGGCGACCCGGAGCGCGTCCCGCGCCTTGCCGCGGTGTGCGCCGGGCGCCTCGTGCCCCTCGGCGTGATGATCCCGCAGGGCGGCACGCTGCATCTTAAAAAGAAGTTTTCCAAAAACGCGCTTCTTGACATCGGCTATCAGGATACGGACACGTTCGTGCTCGTCACAAAGCGCGAGCTCGACGCGGCGCAGCGCGCGGCCGCGCCCTCGGTCCACGCGCCGCCCGAGGCTGGCAAAAAGCCCGCGGAAGGCGCACCGCCCGCGCCCGCGGCGGCAGTGCAGAATGAAGCCTTACAGGGCGGCAAAGCGCCCGCACCGCCGCCCGAAGCGGACGCATCCCCCGCCCCCGCAGCCGCGCCGGCCGCCGTCACAGACGCGGCGCCCCCAAAAGCCGCGCCAGCGGCGGATAAAACGGGTGCGCCGGCAGTGGATAAAACGGGCGCGCCGGCGGCACCTGCGGCACCCGGCGAGGCCGCAAAAGGGGAAAAATCAACGCTGAACGCCGGTTCAAATTATCCCGCCCCCGATATGCCGCCGGAAAAGTGCGCGGAGAAGGCAGACAAATCCTTTGACAAATCCCCCGATTTTGCCGGAAAATCCACGGAATCTGAGCAAATTCCGGAACCTCCCGACAACATTCCCTCCGATGCGCGCGCTCCCGCCGCGGAAGTGGATGCGGCAGACGCCGGAGCGGCGGCCGGCGCGCAGGCGAATGCCGGAAACGAGGCGTTGAACGACGGTTCAAAACTTATCGAAGCCCTCGCGCCCGCGCTCGGAAAGCTCTTTTCCGCCCTGAGCGCTCAAAACGCGCCGTCTCCTGAGACGGATGCGCGGCAGGACGCGCCGTTCGCGCCGCCGAACGCTCAAGCAGCCGGCGAAGACGGCTCGCAATCCGAATCGGGCGCTCCCGCGCAGAATTACAGCGGCGGTAACGTCTATCAATTCGGCGGGGACGCGCAGGATGCGGGCAAGAGCGGCGGGCCGGATCCATCCGGCGGCGGCGCGCCGGACGCGGAGGCGTTTGACAAGCCGCTTATCGGCGGGTGGCAGCCT
>JAAYMC010000017.1 GCA_012521555.1 Clostridiales bacterium | reverse complement strand
TGGAGCCGGTCCGGCCGGATTTCCAGGTAGCCCTCCTTCACGAGACGCGCGACGTCCGACTGGATGAAATCGAGCGTAATGGACACGGCGTCGCGCAAAACCGCGTCAATCATGAAGTCCAGAATGTCTTCCTTGCTCTTAAAGTAATAGTAAATCAGGGCTTTGTTGACCTTCGCGGCGCCGGCGATGTCGCTCACCCGCGTGGCGTCGTAGCCCTTCCGGGAAAACAGCCGCACCGCCGCGCCGACGATACGCTCCTTCGCATCCTTCCCTCCGATGGTAATCAAATTGAGTCTCCTTCCGCGATATTCCGGTATAACCAACTTCCGCGATACTCCGATTTAGTTTAACCAACCGGTTAATTAAAATTATAGGCGGATTTTTCCTGTTGTCAAGAAATGTTGAAAATTTTTAACAATTCTAAAGCCGCCGCGCGGCCTTATCTCATCGGCAAAATGATGTTTTGACAACGAAAGCGCTCATGAGCGCGGGATGAGACGAAGTTGAGAAAAAAAGACCGCCCGAAAGGACTCAAAGAGCGCCAAACAAGCCAAATGCATAAGATGAGGAAACAAAAAATGCCCGAAATCCTAGGTTTCTAGGATTTCGGGCATTTATCTCTGGTCCGAGTGACAGGACTTGAACCTGCGGCCTCATGACCCCCAGTCATGCGCGCTACCATCTGCGCCACACCCGGATACGATCGCTCTCTTAAGGCGCTCAATGATAGTACCACAAATTACGCTCAAATGCAAGTGCATATTTCACGATTTTGTTACGCGTTTTAGCTCTCCCCCACCGGCACGGGGACGAACATTTCTCCCCGCTCGATAACCTCCGCCGAACCGGCCGACACTTCCGTCACGAAGGCGCTGATGCGTTCGAGCGCCTCCTGCGGGCACAGGAAAGAGAGCGTGACGTCCGCGCCAAACTGCGTGTCCGTCACCGCGCCGCCGGACTGCTCGATCCCCTTCCGCACCCGCTCATAAAGGGCGTAGGGCACGGCCACGTCGGCTTGTATCCGCCGCTGCATCGAGGCAAGCCCCGCTGCGTCCAGCGCCATTTTCGCCGCGCCGGAGTAGGCGCGGATGAGCCCGCCCGTCCCGAGCAGGATGCCGCCGAAATAACGCGTGACGACGCACACGACGTTTTCCACCCCGCCGCGCCGGAAGACCTCCAGCATGGGCTGGCCCGCCGTCCCCTGCGGCTCGCCGTCGTCGGAATAGCGCACCGCGCCGGAGCGCAGGATGTAGCACCAGCAGTTGTGGCGCGCGTCGTGGTACTGCGCCCGCACGCGGTCGATGATCTCCCGCGCCTGCTCCTCCGTCTCCACCGGCCAGACCTGCCCGATAAAGCGCGAGCGCTTTTCAACGAGTTCCGCGCAGCCGTATCGCGCGGGCGTCAGGTAATTCACGGCGCTCCCTCCGACTTAAGAAATGTGCATACAGCCAGTTTAAAGAGAAGCGCCGCGCAAGTCAAGGGCGGAAAGTGCTGCGCGAGCTCCCGCTCCCTGTAAGGCGGGCGAATGGCGCTGATTGTCCCGCGCCCCGAGGAGCGATTGATGCTGAATTGTCCCATGTCGGAGGAGCTGAAAAAGAAGGCTATATGGCCAAAGCGCCGTATCCGCCGCGCCATCCATCTGCGGGTACCTTTGCGCCGTGTGATACGCCGCCGCACAGGAAGCGGGTGCTTAGCGTCATAAGTTCGATAACACAAATAGCTCCGGGCAATCCGCGCCAAAAACGGCGACAGATTACCCGGAGCGACGGGCTGCCAGGTCATTTTACGCCGCCGCGTCCCGGCGGCAGGTTTGTATTACACCGCCACGCGGCAGTCAAGGTTTCATCACGCCACCATATCCCCAGCAACCAGGGGCGCGTATTCGGCGGTCAGGGTCGAACTACTCCGCCAAATCCCCAGCGGCTGCACAACCCCGCCGCGTGTTCGGCGGCTAAGGTCGCGTTACGCGCCGCAACCCGGCGGAAAGGGCCTCGTTACGCCGCCGCGTCTTCGGCGGCCATGGAAGCGAGCACCCTCTCAACGAGAAGCGCCATGGCCCCGCGCGTCGCGTCCGCGTTCGGGGCGAACAGGCCGCCGCCGACGCCGTTGACAACCCCCGCGCTCTGCAGGGCGGAGATGGCCGCCGCGGCTTCCTCCGAAACGCCCTCGAGGTCGGCAAACGGCTCTGCGTCGCTTTGCGCCAGCGCGATGCCCGTCAGGTCGATGACTTTCTTAATATAAAACGCGGCGTCCTTGCGCGCGATGGGCTCATTTGAGCCGTCCTCCGGGAAAATCGCGGCCACGTCGTCATCTGTCAGCGCGAAGGCGGCTTTGAGAAGCCCCTTGAACGCGCCGAGCGTGATGGCGTCGTCCGGGCGGAATGTCCCGTCGGCAAAGCCTGTGATGCTCCTGCGCCGGAGCGCCGCGCAGATGGCGTCCTCCGCCCAGTGCCCGGCGATATCCGCAAACACGGTGTCAACCGGCTTCATCCGGCCGGCCACCTCGCGGCTGATTGTCACGCCCGAATTGAGGTAATCGGCGACAACCTCGCAGATCGTGCCGTAGCCCATCGTGTACGCGCGCCCGGGGAAGAATGTCCCGATGTTGTCCTCCCTGATGGTGCAGGTGTATTCGGCGTTCATATCGAGCGGCTTACCATCGGGCAGGCGGATGCTGACGATGCTGTTGCCCAGCTGCGGGTTAAACTCAACAAACACGCCGGAAATATGCGTAAACCAGGTGTTTTCATTGGGATACATGGACAGGCCTCTTGCCATCGTGTCGTAGATTTCCTGCCCGGTGAGCCTGAACACGACCAGATCGACGTTCTCATACAGCGCCATCTGAAGCTGCTCGCGGGTGATGTCCCCTTCCGGGAGGTCGATGCGCAGGAACGGGCCCATGACCATGGCGATATCCGTATTGCCCGCTTTCCGCATCGCGTCGGTCACGACGTTGCCGAGGTTCGTCTCGCGCGTGCGGCTAAAGCCCCTGACGCCGTCGAGATAGACGGGCGTTCGCGCGACGACTTCCTTCAGGTACGCTTCGCTCTTCACCTTCACCTCGGCGATAAACGCCGCAACTTCCTCGTCCGGCTCTATTCCCGACTCCGCTTCATGCCTCTTGATGGGGATGAGCCTTGCCGTCTTGCCCGTCACCCTGCCGGACTCAAACGTCAGCTCCACGACGCCGATGTTGTTGCCGTACTCGCCCGTCTCGGCAATCAGCACGCCGTCCTGCATCAGGCCGTTTTCATGCGCCGTGTGGCAGTGCGCGTCGATAATCGCCGTCAGCCACGGGCACCTCTTAGCGAGGTATGTACTGCGCATTTCCTCGTTCGTTTCCTTCACGCCCAGGTGCGTCACGCCGATGAAAACGGTCGCGCCCTCGGCCTCGGCGGCGGCCTTCGCGCGCTCGGCGGAGGTAATGATTTTGGCGATGCCGTCCGGATCGCCGAACATGGGGGTCGTGATGCCGATAAAGGCGATTTTCGTGCCGCCGAACTCCTTGATGACGTAATCGCGGATCTCAGGAATCGCCTCCCGCCACTCGTCGCTGGCGTTTGCCGCGAGGACGGGGAACTCCACCTTCTCCGCGATTTTCTTGAATTTCTCAATCCCGAGCATCTGCTCGTGGTTGCCAAGGGTGAACACCTCGTAGCCCGTCATGTTCATAACCGTCGCCACGTCGAGCCCGTCCGACATGGACGCGAAGGCCGTCCCCTTGAAGGCGTCGCCGCCCGATACGAGCACGACGTTTTTGCCCTCGGCGCGCAGCGCGTCCACGTACCCCTTGACGTACGGCTCCACGTCGACGTACGAGTGCACGTCGTTTGTGTGCACGATGGTCAGGGTGCCCGTAAAGCCGCCGTCTGCCGCGAGCGCCGCGACGGGCAAGACCAGGCACAAGACAAGTAAAAGCGCGATGATATTCCGGATCTTTCGCATGATACTCTCCTCCCCACATAATTTTGGCTTTATCGCGGTGGTTTAGAAAAATATATCACCTGGCGGATGTCAATAATTGTTATTTAAAGTTTGTCCGCGCCCCGGAAACATCAGAAAACTAAAATATTTTGGCTTCCGGCCTTCGCCGTCGCCTGCGGCGCGCGCTTTTTGCCGACCGTTTTGCAATGCGTCTTTCCCTGCAGACAAAAAACACCCCCGGCGGTTTACCCCGCCGGGGGTGTTTTAGGTCTAATTTTTCCGCGCCGAAAGGCCCGCGCCGCGTTGTGCGCGCCTTTTATATCGCCGCTTCTTCCGTGTCAGGCTCGGCGGCGGGCGCGATGTACGGGCGCAGCCGGCCGAGCGTTTCCGCCCTGACGACCGCCTCCACCTCGATGCCGCTTTCCCTGTAGTCGACGCGCAGGACGGACGCGTCGCGGTAGAGCTGGTCCATCACACCGCCTTCGCCGTACGGGATGCTCAGCACCACGCGCCGCTGCGCGCCGGCAAGGATTTTTTCAATTTCGGAAAGGAGCTTGTCCAGCCCCTTGCCCGTTCGGGCGGAGATGGCGACTTTTCTCTCCCCGCGCGGCACAACCGTCTCGGGGACGAGGTCGCACTTGTTGTACGCCTCAATGCGCGGCGTGCTGTTGGCGTCAAGCTCGCGGATAAGGCGGTTTACAACGGCGGCCTGCTCCTCCCACTCGGGGTTGGAGATGTCGATGACATGCACAATCACGTCGGCAAACTTAAGCTCCTCCAGCGTCGCCTTGAACGCCTCGACGAGATGGTGCGGCAGCTTTCGGATAAAGCCGACGGTGTCCGAGAGGAGCACCTCGAGGGTGTCGCTCACCTTGAGATAGCGCGTCGTCGTGTCGAGCGTGTCAAACAGGCGGCCCACCGCGGGGATGCCCGCCTGCGTGAGCGCGTTGAGGAGCGTCGACTTGCCGGCGTTTGTGTACCCGACAAGCGCCACGACGCTCATGCCGTTTTTCTCGCGCCGCCGCCGCTGCGTGGCGCGGACGCGGCGCACCTCCTCCAGCTCGTCCTCGAGCTTTTGAATCTTGCGCCGGATGTGGCGGCGGTCCGTCTCCAGCTGCGTTTCGCCCGGCCCGCGCACGCCGATGCCGCCGCTCGTGCCGGCCTGGCGCTCAAGGTGCGTCCACATGCCGGTCAGGCGCGGGAGCAGGTACTTGTACTGCGCCAGCTCCACCTGCAGCCGCCCTTCCCGCGTGCGCGCCCGCTGGGCGAATATGTCCAGAATCAGCGCGGAGCGGTCCAAAACGCGCACCTTCAGGTCCTCCGACAGCGCGCGCTGGTGCGAGGGCGAAAGCTCGTTGTCGAACACGACGAGCGTCGCCCCTTCCGCTTCCACGAGGTCTTTGACTTCCCTGACTTTTCCTTCGCCGATGAGCGTGCGCGCCTCGGACGCCTGCCGCCTTTGCAGCACCGTCCCCACGCACACGCCGCCGGCCGTCTCTAAAAGCGCTTCCAGCTCGGCAAGGCTCTCCTCCGTCGCCCGCTCCTCAGGCTCCATCGTCTCGGCCCACAAGCCGACTAAAACAGCTTTTTCCGGGCCATCGCGCCGTATCGTTTGGTTTTCGATAGTCCGTCACCTTTCTTTTTGGCGCCCTATTCCTTTACGAGCACCTCGAGTATTTCTCCGACGTACATCCTGTGGTAGTCGCTTTCTTCGTAGAGTTTCAGGAGTTCGGTTTCGAAAAACCCCTTCGGGTCAATGTCCTGCGCGTAAATCTTCCGGCACACGACGACGAGGGACGCCTCATCAAAATACACGGCGCCGGATTCGGCCGCCGCGGGGGTCAGCCCCGTCTCCTTCACCTTGTCCACGTCCCGTCCGCTTTTCGTGCCGCAGAGCACGAGGGCGTCGCGGTACTCAGGCCCGAAAAAGCTCAGAGTGAACACGTCGCCGCCGTCCATAAACGCGCGGGTGTAGCGCTGCGGCCGCACGAAGCAAAACGTCACTTCTTGTTCCACAATACGCCCATGCCGCCCCAGCTGGCCGTCATGGTGTTGAACTTGTCCATGGTCCCCGCCGTAATGAGCATCCAGTCGTCGCCAATCATTTTGATGAGATTGCCCGGGATTTCCTTCGCGCCGATCCTGCGAAAACGCATGGAACACACCCCCTTTTTGCTCATTGTATGGTCTGTACCCCAACAGTATATCGCGTTTTTGGAAAAAAATATACCCGCACGTAAAGTGCGGGTACGGCTTGTTTTTTACTGAAGGCCGAACTTCTTGTTGAACTTATCAACACGTCCGCTGGTGTCAACCAGTTTCTGTTTGCCCGTGAAAAAGGGGTGACACTTCGAACAGATTTCCACCTTGATGTCCTTCTTTGTGCTTCCCGTCTCTATAACCTCGCCGCAAGCGCACCTTATCGTCGTCTGCTGATAGTTGGGATGGATTCCTTCCTTCATCATGTTCACCTCTTTCGCTCGCGAATCATATACAGCTTAAATTGCATGCTTTGTGATTATAGCACGACTTTTTCGCGATTGCAACAATCTCCCCATAAATATTTCACAGTTTGGGGCCGGAAAAAGCGGCGTTTTCACCGAAAAACCGCCTTTACCGCGCCGGGGCGAGCACTTCCACGGCCGTGTCGAGGCTGAAGAAATACACCATCCCGCTGGCGACGGACAGGCCGAGGATCCGCTCCATGGCGTGGGCGTATGCGGAAATCTGCCCGGCGTACCCGCGTGCCCTCTCCTCAAGATGCTCTTTCGCAACGCGGTCGGTTTTAAAATCGATGATGTGGAGCTTTCCGTCCTCCTCAAAGCAGCAGTCGACGACGCCTTGGAACAAGATCTCGTCCCCCGACGCCTCCCACTGCGCCATTTCCTCCGGCTTTAAGTCAAACGGGATGTGGCGCGGGCCGAGCAGCAGCGAAAACTTAAACTCGCGCCAGACATTTTTCGCGCTGAGGACGCGCCGTCCCAGAGGCGATGCGAAAAACGCCGCGATGCGCTCGGGGGCGACGCTCTCCGCCTGGCGGGGCGTAAGGAGCTTTTCCGCAACGAGGCGCTCAAGCTCCGTTTTCACCGCTTCAACCGTGGCGCAGCTGTCGTACCGGATGTGCTGCATGGCAAGGTGCAGCGCCGTGCCGCGCTCTGTAGCCGTCAGGTCCGCGCTCTCCGTGATGAAGGGCGGCCTGTCGTACCCGCGCCGGCGCGGGGCGGAGGCCGATTGCATCGGCTCGGCTTCGTCGGCGGCTTCCGCGTCGATAAAGCGCCCTTTCAGCTCCGTTGCCGTAATCTTCGACGGCAGCTGCTCCGATATGGCGAAGGGGTATTGGAAATTCAGTATTGTGTGCAGGCGGACGACAGCCTCCCGCCGCCGCTCTTCCGCTTCCGGGTCGGCTCCCGCCGCGCTCTCGTCGGTCAGGCCGCTTTGCGCGGCGATCTGGGCGCTTTCAGGCGGAGCGGCTTGCGCGGCGTTCTCAATCGAGGCGGTTTCCTCCGCGCTCCGGGCGCACTCCGTCAGGTTGGTTTCCTCCGCGCTCCGGGCGCACTCCGGCCCGGCTGAGGCTGCCTCCGGCACGCTATCGGGCGCTTTGTCAATCTCGCCTGCCCGCACGCGGCGCATTTTCCACTGCCGCTCAAGCTCCGGGGGGACTTCCTCCCCGAACAGAGCGTCAGACTCCCTTCGGCGCAGGGCGGGCAGGAGGATAAAGCCCGCCAGATCCCGCACGCGCTCGAGCACTTCCGTCTCGAAGGGCTCGTCCCACCCGCCGAAAAGGGGCTCCGCTTCCGCGCGCAGCTTATCCACTTCCCTCACGGCGTCATTGTACGCGGCGGTGATGATAAGCTTTTCCCGCGCGCGCGTCATGCCGACGTACAGCACGCGAAGCTCCTCGGCGACCATCTCGCGCCGCAGAACCTGCGAGACGGCCATGCGCGCGAGCGTCGTGTACTCGATGCGCCGGTCGAGGTCGACGCGCTTTGGCCCCGCGCCGAGCCCCGCGTGGATGAGAAGGGGCTTGTTGATATCCGCGAGATTGATGCGCTTCGTCGTGCCCGCAAGGAACACGACGGGAAACTCAAGGCCCTTGGACTTGTGGATGCTCATGATTTTCACGGCGTCGCCGCCGCTGCCGCCCTCCAGCGAGACGGGCTCCTCCCCCTTCTCCCGCAGGCGGCGCAGTAAGACGGTAAAGTCGAACAGGCCGCGCCAGCCGGCCGACTCAAACTGCGCGGCGTACGTGAGCAGCCGCATGAGGTTTTCCCGCCGCGAAGCACCGCCGGGCAGCGCGCCGAACAGCCCGAGCATCCCCGTCGTCGTGTAGATGTGCCATATCAGCCGGTCGACGGGCAGCTCCGCCGCGAGGTCCCGCAGCTCGGCAAGCTGCTTGAGAAACGCCGCGCACTTTAAATTGCGCTCCGCCGCGCGGCACAGCGCCGCGTAAAAGTCGCCGGAGGGGTCGGCGCAGCGGATGTCCGCCAGCTCGTCCGGCGTAAAGCCAAACAGCGGGCTTTTGAGGACGGTAAGCAGCGGGATGTCCTGGCGGGGGTTGTCGATGACGTCGAGGAGCGCGAGCATGACGGCAATTTCCGCCGTCTGGGAAAACTCCGCCTCCGCCCCGTAGGCGCAGGGGATTCCGCGCTTTTCCAGCGCCCCGGCGTAGACGGGCGCGAGGTTTTTCATCGAGCGCAGGAGGATGGCAAAATCGGAGTACCGGCACGGGCGCGTGCCCTCGCCGTCGGGTATCGGGTACCCTTCGCGCACCATTTTTTCAATGTGCGCCGCGATAAACGCCGCCTCCCCCTCCTCCTTTTTTGCCGACTCCTCCTCGTCGTCGCGCTCCGGCGCGCACATATCGACGACGTACAGCTCCACCGCCGGGTCGTCCGGATTCGTCTCCTCCCGCCCGGGGTAGAGGTACTCCCGCTCGGTATAGTCCATCTCGGCAAAATCTGCCCGCATGATGCGGCGGAAGACGTCATTGACCACGTTAAGCACGCCCGGGCGGGAGCGGAAGTTCGTTGAAAGGACGATTTTGCGCGGCTGCCCCTCCCGCGCCCCATCGGCGTCGGCGAAAGTTTTGTACTTGTTGAGGAAAATTGACGGGTCGGCAAGGCGGAAGCGGTAGATGGACTGGCGCACGTCGCCGACCATGAAGAGGTTGCGCCCGCCGCGCGTGACGGCGGTGAAAATGAGCTCCTGCACGCCGTTGACGTCCTGGTACTCGTCGACCATGACCTCCTCAAACCGTGCGGCGACGGCTTCGGCGATCTCCGTGGGCTTGCCCGTCTTAAGGTCGACGAGCAGCCGCACCGCAAAATGCTCGAGGTCGGCAAAGTCAATAAGCCCGCGCCGCCTCTTGAGGGCGGCGTATTTTTTGTCAAAGTCGAGGACGAGATGCAGCAGCTCCACAAGCGCCGGGCGCACCGCCGCCATGTCCTCCATAAGCTCGGCGGAGGTGCACTCGAACGTCTCCGCCATCTTCTTCATCGCGTCCCTGCACCGCGCGCGCACGCGTTTAAGCTCATCATAGCCTCTTAGGCTCTTTACCCGCGGAAACGGAATCTCCGCCGCCTCCCGCGCCGCGTCCCACCCTTTGTCGAGCGCGGCAAGGAAGCGCTCTATCCCTGAGCGCGTCTCAAGGAGGCTGTCGCCGTACGCGGCGAGAAAATCGGGGTGCGCGGCCGCGTCGCTGAGAAGGGCGGACAAGGCGCGCAGCCAGTACTCCGCCGTCCGCTTCGATTGCGCCATGAGGACTTCGCCATAAATAGTTTCCGCCGCGTCGGCCGAGATGTCCATTTCCTCAAGGCGCTCAAGCTGCCCTGATACCCACGCCTCCGGGTCCGGGTGGCTCATGAGCTTGGTGTGGGCGTCGAGGATAATCTCAATCAGGCGCCTGTCGTCCCGCCCCGCGCCCATCGTGTCCACCAGAAGGCGAAAGCCCTCGGAATGCCCGATGGCCTCGTACCGCTCCTCAAGCAGCGCCTCGACGGCCTGCTCCTTAAGCACGGCGCACTCCTGCTCGTCGGCGACGCGGGAGTCGGGCGCGATGTCGAGAAGATGCGCGTTTTCCCGGATGAGGCGCGCGCAGAAGCTGTGAATCGTGCCGATCTGCGCGCTGTAGACGAGCGTCGCCTGCCGGCGCAACCGGCGGTTTTCCGGCTCATCGGCGACGCGCGCGGAGATCGCCTCCAGGATGCGCGCGCGCAGCTCGTCCGCCGCGGCGTTGGTGTAGGTGATGATGAGGAACCGGTCGATGTCCGCGGGGCGGCTTGCGTCCATCACGCGGGCAAGAAGCCGCTCGACG
>JAAYMC010000016.1 GCA_012521555.1 Clostridiales bacterium | reverse complement strand
ATCCCCGCCTACCGCCTGCCGAAGGACATCGTCCGCAAGGTGATAAAGGCGCTTGAAGGCATGGGCATCGAATTTAAGACAAACACCCGCATCGGCCAGGACGTCACGCCCGAAGAGCTTGAGCGCAGCTTCGACAGCGTCCTGTACGCGACGGGCACATGGAAGCGCCCCGTCGTGGGCATCTCCGGCGAGGAGCTGACCATCTTCGGCCTTGACTTCCTCGTGGAAGTCAGGAAGTGGATGGACGGCAAAATCGGCTCTGAAGTGTTCGTCATGGGCGGCGGCAACGTGGCCATGGACGTCGCCGTCACGGCCAAGCGCCTCGGCGCGAAGAAGGTCACGCTCGCCTGCCTCGAGCCGCGCGACAAAATGCCCGCCAGCCCCGAGGAAATCGCCCGCGCCGAAGAGGAAGGCGTCGTCATCATGCCCGGCTGGGGCCTCTCCCGCGTCGTCGAGGAAAACGGCGTCGTGAAGGGCATGGAGCTCAAGCGCTGCATCAGCCCGTGGGACGACACCGGCGCTTTCAACCCGCAGTACGACGAAAACGAAAAAATCATCGTCCAGGCGGAGAACCTGCTCATGGCCGTCGGCCAGCGCGTGGACCTCTCCTTCCTCGATGAAAAATACCAGATCCAGCTCAACCGGCGCGGCCTCATCGACGTCGAGGAGTCCGGCATGACGTCCCGTCCCGGCATCTTCGGCGCCGGCGACGCGACAACCGGCCCCGGCACGGTCATCGGCGCCATCGCCACGGGCCACAAGGCCGCAAACGGCATGAACGCGTACCTTGACACGACGCCCATCGAGCCGAAGACGAGCCCCAACAAGAAGCTCACCTTCGACCACGACGCGCTCCAGATGAAGCAGCGGGCGCTCACCATCCGCGAGCTTGACCCGGAAAAGCGCCGCATCGACCTGGAGGACACCGTGTCGCCCACGCGGGAGGAGGCGCGCCTTGAGGCGATGCGCTGCCTCAACTGCGGCTGCTACGCCGTCAGCCCCTCCGACGTGGCGCCGGCGCTGTGCGCGCTGGACGCGCAGATCGTCACAAGCAAGCGCGTCATCGAAGCCGAGTACTTCTTCGACGCGCGCGTCCCCGGCAGCACCGTTCTTGACAAGGACGAGATTATCACGGAAATCCGCATTCCGAAGCAGCCGGAGGGCAGCAAGTCGGCGTTTATCAAGTTCTCCTTCCGCAAGGCCATCGACTTCCCCGTCGTCAACTGCGCCGTCAGGACGGGCTCTCGCCCGCGCGTCTTCCTCGGCGCCGTCGCCCCCGTCCCCTACCGCGCCTTTGAAGCGGAAGAGGTCATCGCCGGCAAGGAGATCACGGAGACGCTCGCCGAGCAGGCCGGCGCCGCCGCCGTCGTCGGCGCGCAGCCTTACGACGCGAACAAATACAAAGTCCAGCTGGCCAAAGTTATGGTCAAGCGCGCGCTGCTGTCGACCTTAGAGTAAGTCAAAGCTCAATCAGACGCGCTCCCGAAACGGGAGCGCGTCTTTTTTTATCAACACCAGCGTTTCCCCGCCCCGCGCCTTGCAGACGACGGGGACGGCGCTTTACGGGGTATTCCCGCCGCCGTCTTATCCCGCGCTGCCGAACGTTCCGAATACAGGCCCGGCCTGAAATCACATGCATCGGCGGATAGGACAGGCGCCCGCGCCGCCGGCTGTTTTCTCCCGAAAGTGGATATGAAAAACGCCCCATTCCCGCGGGAATGGGGCGTTTTCACGACTGGCTAAGTTTTTGCGTCAGCGCGGCTTTACGGCAGGGGGACCGTCACGGCGCTGCCGTCCGGCTCGTGGTAGAACGTCAGGACGACGGCGGCGATGTCCTCCACGTCGTACACGCGGCTGAAACGCACAATCTGCGTGTAGACGCCGTCCGCGTAAAACTCGTTTTTCGGCCCTTCCACAAAGCGCGTCCCGTCCTTCATCGCGACGGTCACCGCGCACAGCCCGCCGGCTTCATTGAGGTCGGAGCGCTCAACGAGCCGCTCAAGGCCCTCCCCGCCGAGTTTGAGCGTCATGGACAGGGGCGTAAGCTCAATCTTCTCGACGGTGACCTCGCAGCCGCTTACCGTATACGCCGCGTCCAGATCATAGCGCCGCGTGTCGCTAGAGTACGCAAGCGGCCACGACAGTTCCCACGTGCCGGGGACGACGACGCTTCCCCCTTCACCCCGGGAGAGGTCGCGCAGGTCGCTAAAGCGCACCGTGATCGTCTTGCCGAGCAGGTCGGCGCCGCGCGTGTTGTTAATCCAGAGCTCGAGGTAGTGCTCGTTTTCCGCGCCCTCGGGCTTCTCGGCATCCGGCAAAAGCTGCGCGTTCCAGCTGACGCGCTCTCCCTCGATATCCACGTCGAGGCCGAAGGCGCTGTCCTCTTCAGAAAGCGCGACGCCCTCCGGCGCTTTGATGTGGAACAGGACGTACAGCCCGTTTTTATCCCCGAGCGTCTGCAGCGCCGTGATGGTCACGCCGCCGCTCGTTGCGGACTGGCCCACATAATTGGCCGCGCCCTCCTGGCTGAGCTGTTCCTGCTGCGCCGGACTTGCGTCAAAGAGCTGCGCGACCTTTTCGTGCCACCCGCCAAAGTACGCGGCCGCGGCCGAGATGCCGAGGATCGCGGCGGCGGCGACAAGCGCGAGCGCCCTCTTTTTCACGCCGCGCCTCCTTTCCGTTTTGCCCGCCGCCTCAAGCGCGCCCAGCACCGCTTCGTGGAAACGGCGGGGCACTTCGGGAAAAACATCCGTAAAGTCACTGCGCATGGTCTAAAACCTCCTCGTTTAGTGCGGCTCTGAGCTCCCTGCGCGCGCGGGAGAGCCTGCTTTTCACCGTGCCCTCCGGAATTTTGAGCACGGCAGCAACTTCCGCCGTCTTAAACCCCTCGACGTAGTGCAGGACGACCACGAGGCGCATATCCTCCGGCAGCGCCATGATGGCCTCGTACAGGCCGGGGCGGCCCGGCTCGCCCGCCCGCTCCGCCATGTAGTCCTCGAGGGAGACGACCCTTTTCCTCTCGCGGGCCATTTTGTAGCAGACGTTTATCAGGATGCGGCACAGCCACGTCCTGAAAAACCGCTCGTCCCGCAGGGTGTGGAGCTTTCTGTAGGCGATGAGGATCGCCTCCTGAACGGCGTCGGCGCAGTCGTCGTCGTTTTTCAAAATGGACTTGGAGACGTGATACAGCGTCTTTTCCGCCGCGAGGACCTGTGCGGCAAACTCGTCCCTGTTCATGGCCGGCGCCACCTTTTCTCGTGCATGCTGGCTCCCTTCTTTCTCTTTTGTTTCCATTGATTAGATGCTTTGCCAGGCCCTTTGGTTCACGAAAAAAGAGATTTTTCGAAAACGCACCGTATATACCTTATCATAGAAAGGCCCCCGCCTGTTTGAAAATTTCGGGAAATGGCAATGGTTATGAATGAGGAGGTTTTTCGCGGGCGTTTTTACCGGCTGATATTGCCAACATCCCGCGCGTTCGATATAATCAATATATATAAATTTCTGACGGATTTTTTCGGGCAAAACCACAAAAGCTTGCGCCCCGTGCTTGCGGAAGGAGTTTGCTGCGTGCAAAAAAAGATCGAGGTCAGGAAAAGCTTTATTATCAGCGTTTTGTACTACGCCGTCGCCGCCGCGCTCATCTATCTGGCGTTCCGGTACGCCTTCCGGATTTTGCTGCCGTTTCTCATCGGGCTTGTCATCGCGCTTGTCTTAAAGCCGGTTGTGCGCGTCATCTCGCGCAACCTGCGCATCCCCCGCAAGCTGACGGCGCTGATCTGCTCGCTGCTTTTCTACTTCGTCGTCGGCCTTTTGCTCGTGCTCGTCGGCATGCGCATCGTCGCGTACATCCGCTCCATCGTCGTCAACGCGCCGACGATTTACGCCACATACCTGCAGCCGTCCGTCACGGAGCTGTTTGAGGACCTGCAAAACCTCTCCGCCCGGCTCGACCCGGCTCTGGCCCAGTACGTCGAGACGGCCACCGCCTCGCTGACAAGCTCAATTTCGCAGCTTGTGACGAGCCTGTCCTCCTCGCTCATCCGCTCCGTCTCGGGCACCGTCGCGGCGCTGCCGTCCATCCTCCTGACGGTTATTCTCTCGATTATCTCCACCGTGTTCTTCGCCATGGATTTCGAGCTCATCGGCGAATACGCAAAGCTCTGGCTCCCGGAGCGTGTCGTCGCGTTTTTTGTAAAGCTCAAATCGTTCATCGTGAGCACGGTGCTCAAGTACATCAAGTCGTACCTCATTTTGATGGTCATCACGTTCTTTGAGCTTTCGGCCGGTTTCCTGATTCTCGGCATCGATTACGCCATCGGGCTTGCCGCCGTCGTCGCCATCATCGACCTCCTCCCCGTCCTGGGGACGGGCACCGTCGTCATCCCGTGGGCGATTATCAATGTCGTTCTGGGGAATTACGGCCTTGCCGTCGGGCTCCTCGTGCTCTACGTCGTCGTCACCGTCATCCGCAACATTCTGGAGCCGAAAATCATCGGCCAGCAGATCGGCGTCCACCCGCTGGCCACGCTCGTGAGCATGTACGTCGGGCTGCGCCTGTTCGGGTTCGTCGGCGTGTTCGCGATGCCCATCCTCCTCGTCGTCGTCAAGGGCTTCCGCGAGTCCGGCTCTTTTGAGCCCACTCCGCAGCCTTCCGCCGAAAAGGCCCCGCCGCCCACAATCGCCGAAGCCGCCGCGGATAAAGCCGATACGGGAAAGCCCGCCCCGCCCGCATCATCCGAGACAGGCGAAGCGGAGAACGCCGATGCCGCGCCACGCGGCGAAGCGGAGAAAGCCAGCGATGCTGTCGGTGAAGCCGGAAAATACAAAGCGCCGCTTCAGGATGACGCGCCGCCCGGCGACGCTGTCGCGGCGCAGCAGCGCGAAACAAACAGCGCGTAACGCCGCGATGCCGTGCCAAAATAATTACAAAAAAAAAGCGCCCGAACCAATGTCGGGCGCTTTTTTATCCGGGCGGCGGCGGGAAACTCATGTGGAGGCATTTGTCGATAAAGTAATGAATCGCCATCATGGGGCTGGGGATTTCGCCCCGCGTGACCTGCAAAATCGCCAGAATGAAGACGCCGGCGTAAAAGACCCCGAGAATAATCGTCTCCTTCCACTGCTTTTTGCTGATAAGCTCGGGAAAGTCGGCAATCCCGAGGAGCACGAAAACCAAAATCACAAGCACGATCAGCATCTTACGTCTCCCCCGGCGCCCTGTTTGGATTGTAGTCCGCGCTGTCATCGTTTCCGCCGTCCGTGCCGGCGTTTTCGCCGCCGGATGCCGCCTGCCTCTTTTGCGGATATTTCCCGAACCGCAGATACGAGACGAGCAGCATGATAATCGGCAGGATGATCAGGAAAAGCGTGGAATAAATCGGCGCGCTGCGTTTCCACTCGTTGTGCTCAAACGTCGATTCAAAGACGCCGCGCGTGGCGACGACAATCAAAACCCCGAAAATCCCGATGAAAATGCGGTAGTTTTCGATGCGGAAAAGCCGCGCGAGCCCCACGATGGCCGCGTAAAAGCACACGCTGATTTTAAATGTGAACGTCGTGATGAGGATGGACGCGTAGAGGATTTCAAGGCGCGTGAGAAAGTCGCCGATTTCAATCAGCCGGATGGAGGAAAACGTCGGGTTGTTCGTATACTGCAGGTATCCGTCCAGCGCCGCGATGTCGCGCACAACGATGATAAACAGCAAAAACCCGCCGATGAAGATGCCGCCTTTGAGGGCGCTGCCGATGATCTCCGGCTTTTTCATGTCCGGCGCGAAGATCATGAAAACGAAGATTTCGCACAGCGGCAGCATCAAAAGCCCGAGGATGGCGAGGAAATAGTTTTTCGGCGGCTGCGTCAGAACAGGCAGGAAGTTTTCCAGCTCCATCTTGTTGAAGAGCAGCAGCATATTCAAAACGAATATGAACGCGACTAGAATCACCATCATCGTGCTGTACATGCACATCTTGTGCCCCTTCGACACCGCCATGGCGCACACGACGATCACCATGACGTACACAATGGTCACCGGCGTGCGCGGCAGGATGGAGACGGTGACGAAGCTGCCCGCATCCTCAAGGTTGAGTATGGCCAGGGAGAGGAAAAAGAAGATATACATCGCCGCGACCACTTTCCCCACCACCCTGCCGAAGACGGCCTCGCTGAGCTTGACCGGGCACATGCCCGGGTGGCGCCGGCCGAGCATGCCGTAGACCCCGATGACGAGAAGCGAGATTAAAATGGCGACCAGAACGGAAAGCCACGAATCCTGCAGCGAAAACACATAGACCGCTTTGATAAGGAGGCTCGACGCCACGATAAACAGCGCCGAGGCGTAGCTTAGCTGCTTTGCCGATAACATACTCACCAGCCCACATTCTGCCGCCCGAAGGCCAGCGCCGTTCGGGCTTAATGTCATTGAGGTTTTATATACGTCGTCGTGCGCCCGCTCAGCTTCGTGACGACGTTGACTTCAACATCGTACTGCACCGAGCGGAAAAGGTTGTCCCACTGCTCCGCCATCTCTTTCCACTGCTCCGGGTAGTAGCGGCTCAGTTTCTTCCCGAAGCCGAAGATGTCGGCGTCGTACTCCTTGGCCTTTTCGATGGCGCGCGCGATCTGATCCTTGATAGCGTCCGAGACGGCGTTTTTCACCATCTCCATGTTCTCCGGCGTAAAGAGGTTCACGCCCTCCCCCTGGTCGCCCAGCCCGGCGGTGACGTTCAGCTTCATGTGCATCATGACGGTTCCGTCGGTGAAGACTTCCGGCCTGAGTTGCGTCTTGGCGTCCAGAATCTCAATCGTCGCAGGCGTGTCCTGAATTCTGACGAACAGCACGCCCCGCTGAAAACGGTCCTGAACATGGAGCATCCCCTGCGTTTCATATTCGTCGAACTTGCCGACCATCTTCGAGTCCTTGAACACGGCCGTCCCGCTGATTTTAAGGTGCTTTTCGCCGTTTTCCTCGACGATTTTGATGAGCGGCGCGAACGCTTCCACGGATTTCTCAATCATGGTGGTCACAAAGTCGAGCTCCGTTATGATGGGGGCCGTCGACGTGATCTCCTGGTCGCGGATGAGCTCCTGTATCTCGGTGCCCGGGAGCTGCTCGAGGTACGCCGACGTGCTGAGTATCTCCCCCGCCTTCCCTTCCGCGACGAGGAGGTTCACGGTCAGGCGCGCCTCGGACGCGCGGACGAAGAAGTCCAACGCGTTGTTAATGCCCGTTTTCGCCATCTCCTCGCCGATGACGATGACTTTATTGTGCGCGAGATAGATGAGCCGGCTGACCTTGCTCTGCATGTTCCGGACGGCGTAGTTGACGGCCGGCCCCTCCTCCGTCACGTTGACAAAGGAGCTCGCTTCATTCGAAGCCGTCTGCGGGTCGGACTGTTCCGACGAACCGATATTCGCTATCTGCAGCGTGACGCGGACGTTGCCCTCCTCCCTGCCCTTATCCAGCCCTACGCCGACGACAATGGCAATCGTGTCGAGCTCCCGCCGGTCGAAACAGCCGGAAAGCAGCAAGATCATCACAAGCGCTAAAGCGGCGGCGAGAAACCGGCGCGCCTTTCCTTTAATCGTCATGGGTCTTATCCACCCCCACCGGCGGGACTTTGTACACCTTGCGCTGCTTGTCGGTGGCCATGCCCTTCGGGCGGCTGATTTGCAGCCAGGTCGGCAGGAGGACGACGGAGTCCTTCTGGTCCTCCAGGTCAAACGGCACGGAGGGCGACAGGAACGGGTACCCGAACGACTCCAGCGACGACAAATGCACCAAAATCGCGTAAAGCCCCAGCGCGATGCCGACTCCCCCGAAACACGCGGACAGCAGCAGGAGAATCAGCCGCAGAATGATGGACGCGTCGTTTTGCATGGGGACAAGGAAGCCGGATATGGCCGTGATCGCGATGACGATGACCATCGGCGCGCCGATGAGCCCCGCCGAAACGGCCGCCTCGCCGATGACGAGCGCGCCGACGATGCTCAGGGCCTGGCCGACGGGCCGCGGCAGCCGGATTCCCGCCTCGCGGATAATCTCGAAGACCACAATCATCAGCAGGCACTCCACAAACGCCGGGAACGGCACGCCCTCGCGCGCCTTCGCCATGGCGATGAGCAGGCTCGTCGGAATCAGCTCCTGGTGAAACGTCGTGATGGTGACGTAAAAGGCCGGCGCTAAAATCGTGATAAAGTACCCGATGATGCGGATGACGCGCACAAACGTGGCAAAATAATACTTCAGGTAATAGTCCTCCGCCGCCTGAAAGTTCTCGATGAACAAAAACGGAACCGTCAGGACAAACGGCGTGCCGTCCACGATAATGGCCACGCGCCCTTCGAGAATCTTCGCCGCGGCGACGTCCGGCTTTTCCGTGTACCCCACCGTCGCGAAAATCGAGCCGGGGTGGTCCTGAATGAACTGCTCGATATAGCCTGACTCCAGAACGGAGTCGGTGTCGATGGCGCGCAGCCGCCTTTTCACTTCCTTCACAAGCTCCGGCTTGCACACGTTTTTGAGGTACGCGATGCTCACCGGCGTGCGCGTCTTGCGCCCGATGGTAAACGCCTCGAAGATAAGCGCGGGGTTTTTGATCTTGCGGCGGATCAGGGACGTGTTCGTGCGCATGTTCTCGATAAAGCTCTCGCGCGGGCCGCGGATGACGGCCTCGCTGGCCGGCTCGTCGACGCTGCGCATCTCCCAGCCCTTGGCGTTGAGCGACAGCGCGCAGGGGACGCCGTCTATAAACAAAACGGCGTCGCCGTACAGGGCGCTGCCGAACGCTTCCTCCATCGTCTGCAAGACCTTAATCTCATTGACGTAGATATGCTGGTGCATAATGCGCGCGATCAGCTCCGACGGCCCGTTTAAGTCCTGCGAGATGTTCGCGCGCATGAGCGGCCGGATGATGTCCTCGTTGATCGTCCGCGATTCAATCAGGCCGTCGACAAAGACAAGCGCGCATTCCCGCCCGGCGCCGCCGAGGCGGAAGCCGCGGATGACGATGTCGTTGCTGTCCTGTACTTCCTCTTTCAGTTGTTTGAGAACGGCGCTCAAGTCCCCGACAATGGGCGTGTCCTCGTTTTTGACGTGCTCTTCGCCCCTGTGAGACTCCTGTTTCCGGGCAAACCAGACGCCGGCTTTGCGAAGCAGGAAACTAAACATGCTTGACTCCACCGTCTTTGCTTGTATTGGCTTATATTAGTATGAGGGGCCATCCCGCCTTGCATACGCCGCACGCCCCGCCAAGTATTGGTAAAAATACCGCCCGGCGCCGGGCGGTTTTCCTTCGCGAAAATTCGCCGTAAATTGCGCGGGGCGTCCTGTATAATATTGGCAATTGCATGAACATGAAGGGGAGCGTGTCATGGAGATTCATAAGATTCTCATCCTTGGCGGCGAAAACCCGAGCCTTTGCTGTTACTGCCGGGACTGGAACGGGATTCCCGTTTATATAACGGACAGCATCGCCGACTCGCGCAGCGCCGTCTACCGCGACGGGACGGGCTTTATCATCATCAGCACAAGCCTCCTCAAGCTGCGGAACGAGAAGTTCCTGCTCAATAAGCTGTGGCACGAGGTCTCGCATTTATTCTACAAGGACGTCTGGAAGCCGTGGAGCATCGAGCACGAGTACCGCGCCGACATGCTCGCGGCGGCCGCGACCGGCAAGGAGCTGACGCTCGAGCGCCTTTACGCGGCGCGGCGCAACGCCCCGCCCGAAAGCGCCGCCGTGCTCGACAAGCGCATCCACCATATAAAAACGGCGCGGAACACTTTCACGAAGCGTTCCGCGCTGCATATCCTCTCAAGCATCCGCCCTGTGACGGTGTTAAACCATCCGACGTGCCTGTCACGGTAGCGGGTTTTGCCCGCCCTTCCCGAAGACAAACATCAGGTACTCGCGGATGGTGTCTTCGGAAAACTCCTGGTTTTTAAGCACGATGGCCAGCGTCATGTACTCCAGCGTAAGGATGAGCATCCGGATGACGACGGCCCAGTTCTCATCGTTTCCCAGAATCGGCATCGCCTTTTGAAAATGCCACGCAATCTGCTTTTTCTCCCACGCGTCGACGGCGTCGTACAATTCTTCGTCGCCGTTAAACCGCAGGCTGACTTTCAGCCCGAGGCGGTAAATCTTCTTCTCCTCTTCGGTCAGCTGCCCGAGGGAGTAGACATACTGCGTGTAGTATTCAATCACGTCGCCGCTTTGTATCTGCTCGGCGCGGCGGGTGAGGAGGCTGAAGTAGTCGGACAGGATGATTTCCTTAAACAGTTCCTTTTTGCTCTTGAAATAATAGTAAACCGTCGGGAGCGAGCACCCCGCCCGGCTTGCGATATTGCGGATGGTCGTCCCGTGGTACCCTTCCTGGTCAAACAAGTCGATGGCGGCGCGTTTGATCCTTTTTTTCACGTCTTGTTCCATGCTCCGCCCTTCCTCTTACGCTTAAAAATCGGGCATCTTTCGCCTTATTATAGCAAACCGCCTCGGCGCGGTCAAACAACGAAGGCCCGGGATGAGCCCCGGGCCCTGTGCGTTTAAGCCTTTAAGCGCCAAGCCATCCGCTTACCGCGCGACTTCCGCCTGCTGATGTTTGAGAAGCTGGAGAATCTTTTTGTACGTCATGACCTCTTCTTCCAGCTCGTTAATCTTCGATACAATGATGTTTATATCTTCACTGGAGATTTTCGGAGCCTCGGCCTTTGACTTGCGGATCCAGCGATAGAATGTGGATTTCGGCACGCCGTACTCAGAACAGATCTGGTCGACGCTCATCCCTTCGTTGTAGAATTCAACCAACTGCTTTCTCAGGACATCCCTACACATTTTGCATTTTCTAACTCCCTTCCGATTAGACACTTAAGTATTTTTTAGATACAGTAAGCGCCTCAAAAATCGAAAGGCCCCCCTGCCGAAACTCGGCAAGGAGGGCGAAAAGCACCTTGTTCAAGTTCGGCAACCGGCTGTCATAGCCGGCGGCATGCCGCCGGCCTTAGACCCTATGGCTTTGCGTCCCTGCTTTTCAACAGGTTTGCCTTTTCGATTTGAAGCGGTTAGTACTATATCCACACGGAAAATTACCACAATTGCGCAAATATGTCAATATTCTTCCTCAATTTTCCCATTCTATTTCTTCTATTACTGAAAAAGAGCGGCCATATCCCCATTTTTGTGCCACCCTGATGCATTTTCTCACGGCATTCCTGCAAATGACCCGCGCGCCCCCAACGTCCTGCAGTTTCGACATTTTGTGACAAATCTTCGAAATCAGTCGAAATCGTGTGTTTCCCGCCTGCCGTCTTACCGGTAAACCGCCAGCGCTTTTCGTCTTTCGTCACCGCCGCCGGCGCGGCAAGGCAGCCCGCGCTCTCACGCCCGATTTACCGAACGCCTGAGCGGGACAAGCCTTAGCCGCCGTTTCGCGTCTTCCGCCCGCCCCGCGCCGCCTCATGCCATTTCTGGAAGCGCAGGGAACTTTTTCACGGGCGCTTAAGTCTAAATGATACAAACTAAGAAACGGAGGAATACCATGAGAAAAAGGACCGCATTTTTCATTTTAGCCCTTGTGCTCGCGTTCTCGGCGGCCGTCCCGGCCAGCGCCGCTTTGATCATGCCCGCTTCCTCGCCCGTGGCATGGTACGCCGACGCCGCGGAAAAATTCGGCTATCAGGACATATTCGGAGACGTTTTCGAGCCCCAGCGCCCTGTCACGCGCATGCAGTTTGCCCGCCTTCTCACAAAAGCCTTTGATATATCGCCGGAAAACGGCAATTCCGCTTCGCGCAGAGCCGACGCGGACGTCCTTATGTCTCTCGCCGCCGCCGGCATCATCCCGGGCGTGGACGGCTTTAACCCCGACGGCGCCCTCGACCGCGCCACGATGGTGCACTGGGTGATCAAAACGCTCGACTACCTCACCGGCGGGCAGTACGCCATGATTATGATCATGCCGGAGCCCTTCGCCGACGACGCTCTCATCCCCGACGCGTATCGGGCGAGCGTTGTGAAAGCCGTGATCCTCAAGCTCGTCAACGGCCGCGGCAACAACATCTTCGCCCCGCTGGACAGCGCGACGTGCGCCGAAGCCGTCGTCATCGTCGCGCGGCTGAAAGACCTCGCCGCCACCCTCATCCCGGACGTGACCGTCAGGGCAAACCTCACAAAGCAGGATGACACAATCACCATGTCGCTTGCGCTGAAAAACAACACGGGCGAGCCGGTCGTCATCCACCACCCGAGCGCCCAGCGCTACGACTTTAAGCTCTTCGACGAAGGCGGAAAGCTCCTTTACATCTGGTCGCTCGGCAGGATGTTCTCCCTCGTCCTCTCGACGACGGAAATCGCCCCCGGCCAGACCGTCCTGTTCACCGAGACGGTCTCCGCCGAGGAGCTCGGCGAGGCGTACGGGAACGTCGCCTACATGATCGCGTACATCACCGGCACGTCCGAGGGCTTTGCCATCGAGGAAGACGGGTACAGCGCCTATCTCGGCTAATCGCGCAGGCAAACGAAAAGCGCCGCTTCGGAGGAAGCGGCGCTTTTTTCATTGTCTTTTGAAGCGACGCATGATCTCCTCGTTTCCCTTTTGCGGGTCGATGCCCATCTCATGCAGGAGTCTCATCTCGTCGTCCGTCCCCTTGCCCTGGTAGACGTGGTTGGCCCCGGCGTCGCTCCCGCAGGCGATGAGGACGCCTTTTTCGTACGCCCTGACGAGAACGTCCCTCTGCGCCTTGAGAATCCGGCGCATCACGTCGTCGTCGTACCGCCCCGCGCCGATCTGGTTGTAAACCGTCACGCTCGTGGGCACCCAGACGGCGCCGGTGTCGAGAAAGTGCCCTATGACGCGCTCGTCCGGCCAGAAGCCGTGCTCGACGCTGTCGACGCCCGCGTCGAGGGCTTCGAGGATGAAGTCCGCGCCGTTGACGTGCGCCATCACGGCAAGGCCCTCTCCCTTGGCGATGCGCACCGCTTCCCGCAGCTCTTCCCCTGTAAAGGGCCGCCCCAAGATCTCGCCGCCGTTTTCAAAGTCGAGCATCCCCGTGACGGTGAGCTTGACGAAGTCCGCGCCGAGGCGGAGCGCTTCCTCCACGAGCGCGCGGTACTCCTTCATCGTCTCGAAGGCGCGCCCGTACATGCCGCCGTAGCACCCTTTCTTGTGGGTAATCCAGATCGGCGTGCGGTAGTCGATGCCGTACTCTCCGGCGATGGTTTTCGCGTACGCGGAGACGAGGTACTTGTCGCCCCCATCCCGGTAAAAATCAACGCCGCAGCCGCGCACCTTTTCAAGGGTGCCGCGGACATAGTCAAAGTCCACCCCGTTTTTGTGCCGCTCCATCGCGGCGGCGTAGCTGACGCCGTCGGCTATGATGTGTCCGTGACATTCGCATTTCATGGCAAAACCTCTTATCCCTATAAAAACCCGCGCTCGGAAAGCCACAAAGCGGCCCTCCCGCCCTCGCGCGTCTCAATCGTGATTGTCGCGCCGGGGCAGCGACTGGCAATCGCTTCGACGACGTGCTCCATGTCGATGAGCCCTTCGTCGAGCGCGCTGTGGCTGTCCGACGTGCCGTCGTTGTTGTGCAGGTGCGCGTGGCCGAGGTACGGCAGCGCCTGCTCAAGCCAGTCCTCGAAGGAAATCCCCTTTTTCATCATCATCGCGTGGCCGGTGTCAAGGCAAAGCCTCAGGCGCTCGTCTCCCACCCGCCGGACAATCTCACAGAGCATGTCCGGCGCGCTCTCCAGCACGTTTTCAAGGAGGAGCGTAAAGCCCGGCGGCGTTTCCGCGAGAAACTCCGCCCAGAACGCGGCCGAGCGCTCGATAAAGTACTCCGGAAAATACACAAACGGCATATAGCCGGAGTGCACCACCATGCGGCGCGCCCCGTAGGAAAGGGCGAGCTCCATCGCCGCACGGTAGCGCTTTTTCGTCACGTCGAGCACAAGCGGGTCAATGGCCGCGGGGCACAGCTCGTTAAACGGCGCGTGAAAGACGCACCGCCCGCCCGCCAATTCGAGCTTTTCGCGCACCTTCCCGTCCCAGACGTCAAACTCTGTGTCCATGTTGGAGGCGGTGCAAAATTCGGCGATTTCGATGCCGAGCCCCCAGTCGCGCGCCGTCTTGGCGGCGTCGGGCGCGATGGTCGAGAGATAAATCCTGTCTTTAAGGCTGTCTTTCATGCGATTCCTCCCATCACGCATACGGTACCACTCCGCCGCGGCGTTGTCAAACAGCACCCAAAGAAGGCGCCAGACCTGGCCAGCCTTGACAAAGCCTGTCGTCAAGAGTAGAATTTATTAAAAACACTATCACGTTTCGCCGTGCTTTTGTGCGGTCTGCAAGCACAACCGGGCAGCGCCTTCATCGGAAGAGGATGTCTGGTGGCGCTTTTAAAATGGCGCCCGGCCACTCCCCATCGCCGGATGAGGGTTTTTCTTTTTTGCACATTATGCGGCTCGTTGCCATAAAGAAAGGGACTGTAAATGGACTTTGCCAAGCTCAACGCATCCATACCGCCGCGCGATGAAAATGCCGCTGAAGCGGCCCAGCGCCACTGGGACGGCATCGCAAAGCCCCTCGGCAGCCTGGGGCTCCTGGAAGACATGGTCGTCAGCCTCGCCGGCGTCTTTGGAACGCCGGACGTGCGTCTCGAAAAGCGCGGCGTGATTGTCCTGTGCGCGGACAACGGCGTCGTCAAGGAGGGCGTGGCGCAGTCGACCCACGAAGTCACCCTTGCCGTCGCCATCAACCTCACGAAAAAGCAGACGTCCGTGTGCCGTATGGCCGCCGTCGCAAACTGCGACGTCATCCCCGTCGACATGGGCATGGTGGGCACGTACGACTCGCCCCTTCTTTTAAATCGCCGCATCGCCGCCGGGACGAAAAACATCGCCGAAGGCCCGGCGATGTCTCCGGAGGAGGCTCAGCGCGCGATTCAGGCCGGCATCGACCTTGTGAAAACATGCAAGGACGAGGGCTATAAAATCCTCGCCACGGGCGAGATGGGCATCGGCAATACGACGACGTCGAGCGCCATCGCCGCCGTCCTTTTAAATAAGCCCGTCGAAGAAGTCACGGGCCGCGGCTCGGGGCTGACCACCGAAGCCCTGAAAAAGAAAATCGAGACGATCAAGAAAGCCATCGCCATCAACAAGCCGGACGCGGGCGACGCCTTCGACGTCCTCCACAAGCTCGGCGGCTTCGACATCGCCGGCATGGTGGGGCTGTTCCTCGGCGGCGCGCTCTACCGCATCCCCATCGTCATCGACGGGCTCATTTCCGCCGTCGCCGCGCTGACCGCCGTGCGGCTTTGCCCCAAAGCGCGGTACGCCATGCTGCCGAGCCACATTTCCAGCGAGCCGGCGGGCGAGGCGCTGATGCGGGAGCTTGATATGTCCCCCATCATCCACGCGCAGATGCGTCTCGGCGAAGGCACGGGCGCCGTCGCCCTCCTTCCGCTGCTTGACATGGCCCTTGCCGTCTATCACGGCTCGTCCAGCTTTTCGGACATCGGCATATCCGCCTACGAAAAGCTCAGTTAAATCTCCGCCTTCGCGGAGAAGGGAGTGACCCATGCGAACACTCGTCTACGGCGGCGCCGCCTCCGGCAAAAGCGAATACGCCGAAGCGCTCGCCTGCGCCGGGCGCGCCCCGCTTTACTATATCGCCACGATGATGCCCTTCAGCGAGGAGGACAGGCAGCGCATCGAGCGGCACCGGCTCATGCGCGCGGAAAAGGGCTTTCACACGCTGGAACGCTACACGAATCTGAAGGATCTGAAAATTACGGAGCCCGGCTGCATCCTCCTCGAGTGCCTCGGGAACCTCACCGCCAACGAGCTGTTTTCCGAGACGGGCGCGGGCGAAAAGGCCCTTGAGGCCATTTTGGACGGCGTTTTCGCGCTTGAAGCGCAGTGCCACGACCTTGTTGTCGTCACGAACAACGTCTTCGGTGACGGCGGAAAGTACACGGACGGCACGCTTGACTATATTCTCACCCTCGCGGAAGTCAACAATGTGCTGGCGGCGCGGTTTGAGCGCGTCATCGAAGTCGTGTGCGGCATCCCGATTGTACTGAAGGAGCCTGCCAAATGAAGCTGCTTCGTTCGCTGTGTTTCGCCTTCTCGATGTTCTCGCGCCTGCCCATGCCGACGCTCTCGTGGCGGGACGATAACATGCGCTATATCATGGCGATGTTCCCCCTCGTCGGCGCGGCGGCGGGCCTCATCGTCTGGCTCTGGCTCCTTTTGTGCCAGGCCCTTGATTTGTCCGCCCTTTTGCGCGCGGCGGGCCTGACGGTCCTCCCCGTCGCCATAACGGGCGGGATTCACCTTGACGGGTTTTGCGACACGGTCGACGCGCTCGCCAGCAGAGCGCCGGCGGAGCGCAAGCGCGCCATCCTCAAAGACCCGCACGCCGGCGCGTTTGCCATCGTCGCGGCCGGGTGCTTTCTCCTCATCTACTTCGCGCTCTCGTACGAGCTTGACGTGACGGGCTCGACGCCGCTGCTGTTTCTCTTTACGTTTACTCTGAGCCGCTCCCTTTCGGGCTTTGGCGTCCTCACGCTCAAAGAGAGCGCCGCCCCGGGGCTTGCCGGCGCGTTTAAGCAGGCGGCGGACAGGCGGCTGTCCATTCTCGTCCTTGCGGCGTTTTTCCTCGTGAGCGCGGCGGGCCTTATCTATTTCGGCGTGGCCACGGGCGCCGTCATGGTCGCACTGGCTCTTTTGTGCTTTCTCCGCCTGCGCCGCCTTGCCCGGCGCACGTTTGAGGCGATGAGCGGGGATCTTGCGGGGTATTTTCTCGAGGTGTGCGAGCTGTCCATGCTCGCGGCACAGACATTTATTCCAAAGGTGGTTACGGCATGGTTTTAGTCATCGGCGGTCTTGCGGCCGGAAAGCGCGAGTATGTGAAAAGGGAGTTCGGCTACACGGACGCCGATATGGCCGACGCCGCTTTAGACAGCCGCCCCGTGCTGTACAATCTACAGGACCTGGCGGCGAAAACGGACAAGTCTGAAGAGGAGCTGCTTGCCCTTCTTCTTCAAAAAGACGTCGTCATCTGCAACGAAACGGGAAACGGGATTGTGCCCGTCGACAAGGACGAGCGCTTTGCGCGGGAGCTCACGGGACGGCTGTGCATCCAGCTTGCCGCCCGCGCGGAGAAAGTCGTCCGCGTCGTGTGCGGGATACCGCAGGTGATAAAGGAATCATGAACGTACTGATTATGCGGCACGGCCAGACGGCCGGCAACCTCGAGCGGCGCTATATCGGGCGGACGGACGAGCCTCTCTCCCCCGAGGGCGCCCGGCACGTGCGGGAGACGGGCATAGACCCCACCGTCCGGCGCGTGTACGTCAGCCCCATGCGCCGCGCGCTGGAGACGGCGGCGATTAAGTTCCCGAACGCCGAGCAGATTATAGTGGACGACCTGCGCGAGATGGATTTCGGCGACTTCGAAGGCCGGTCCGCGGCCGACCTTGAGGGCAGCGACGCCTACCGCGCGTGGCTGGAGGGCGATTGCCAAGGCCCCTGCCCGAACGGGGAGAGCGGCGCGGGCTTTATCGAGCGCACCTGCCGCTGTTTTGACGCGCTTGTGCGCGCGTGCATCGCGCGCGGCGAGAAAGACCTTGTCATCGTGGCCCACGGCGGGACGGCCATGTCCATCCTCTCCCGATACGCGACGGAAAAGCGCCCGTTTTACAAGTGGTACGTCGGCAACGCCTGCTACTACCGCGCCGTGCTGGACGAGGCGTCGTGGGTTGAACATCCCGCCCTATTCGACGTGAAGTATTACGAGGTTCTTTGAGCAAATTCATGAAGTGATTTCCGTTATTTGACAGGCCATTTCCCATGTGCTATATTCGGATAAGAATAAGTTCATAAAATCTGTAAATACTGTCGCCCGGCAGGAAGGGCCATAAAGCCTTAAATGCCGCGCGGCTTTGGGTTTTTGCTTTAGGCGGCTAGCACCGGAAAATCGCATTTTAAGGAGCCCTCCAACATGAACCTGAAGGAATTTTTCGATCAAAACCCCCGCATTGCGATTGCTTTTTCAGGCGGCGTTGACTCCTCGTACCTGCTCTACGCCGCGAAAACGCACGGCTGCGACGTTAAGGCTTATTACGTCAAAACGGCTTTTCAGCCGCAGTTTGAGCTGGACGACGCCATGCGGTTTGCGTACATGCACTCCGTCCCCATGCGCATCGTCCATATCGACGTCTTCCAGTCGAAGGAGATCCTGGAAAACCCCAAAGACCGCTGCTATTACTGCAAGAAAGCCGTCTTTACCGCGCTGATTGACGCGGCGCGCGAAGACGGATACACCATCATCTGCGACGGGACGAACGCCTCGGACGACGCCACCGAACGCGCCGGCATGCGCGCGCTCGCGGAGCTTGGCGTCCTCTCCCCGCTGCGCGAGGCGGGGCTGACGAAGTCCGAAATCAGGAGATTGTCCCGCGAAGCCGGGCTGTTTACGCACGACAAGCCCTCGTACGCGTGCCTGGCCACGCGCATCCCCACGGGCACGGAAATCACGCAGGAGCGCCTCAATATCGTCGCCACCGGCGAAGACCTGCTCAGAACCCTCGGTTTCACAGACTTTCGGCTCCGCTATCTCGGCGACGTGGCGCGGCTGCAGATTCCGGCAAACCAGTTTAAGTTGGCCATGGAACTGCGCGACCGCATCACGGCGATCCTAAAGCCGTACTTCCAGTCCGTCCTGCTGGACCTCACCCCGCGACAAACTGAATCGGTCATCTAAGCCTTTCACGGCGCCTGCGACGTATCACGCCGGGCGCCGTATGCTTTATCTGGAGGATATACCATGGAGCAGGAAAAACTGCTTTCCCTTCTGCGCAGCGTGAAAGACGGCGCAATCTCCCCCGAAGAGGCCGTCCTGGCCCTGAAAATGCAGCCCTTCGAGGACATCGGCTACGCGAAAATCGACCATCACCGCCGGCTGCGGCACGGCATCGCCGAAGTCATCTACGGCGAGGGCAAGACGGTCGAGCAGATCGCCGGCATCGTCGAGGCCATGCGCAAAAACGGGGACCGCAACATCCTCATCACGCGGCTGTCCCCTGAAAAAGCCGATGAGCTTTCCCGCTCAATTGAGATTGAGTACGACCCCGTCTCCCGCATCGCCGTCTACGGCCCCGCCCCTGAAGTGACGGCACCGGGAATGATCGCCGTCGTCGCCGCCGGGACGAGCGATATGCCCGTCGCCGAGGAGGCGGCCATCACGGCGCAGGTGCTGGGCAACCGCGTCGAGCGGCTGTACGACGTGGGCGTCGCAGGGCTGCACCGCCTGCTCAGCCGGCTTGACACGCTCATGTCCGCCGACGTCGTCATCGCCGTGGCGGGCATGGAAGGGGCGCTGGCCACCGTCGTCGGCGGGCTCGTCGCCGCGCCGGTCATCGCCGTCCCGACGAGCGTGGGGTACGGCGCGAGTTTCCACGGGCTTGCCGCCCTCCTGTCCATGCTCAACTCCTGCTCGGGGAACGTGTGCGTCGTGAACATCGACAACGGCTTCGGCGCGGGGTATCTGGCAAGCCTCATCAACCGGATCGGAGGGCGCAGGGCATGACGCTGTACCTCGATTGCGCCATGGGCGCGGCGGGCGATATGCTCATGGGCGCGCTCCTCGAACTGCTCCCGGACCCGGACGCGTTTCTCGCGGAGTTAAACGGCCTCGGCCTGCCGGGCGTGCGCGTTGAGCGGGAGACGGCCGTCAAACGCGGCGTGCGCGGCACGAAGGTGCACGTCTTCGTCGGCGGCAAAGAGGAAGGCACGGGGCGCGACAAGCACCTCGTTGAGCATGAGCACGAACACATCCACGAGCCGGGGCATGAACACAGTCATGAGCACGCCCACGAACACGAGCACCTTGAGCGCCACCCGTTCCTCCACACGCACGAGGAGGACGCGCACGGCCATAATCACTTTTCCTTCGCGGACATCGCCGCCGTCATCGCGTCTCTGCGCCTCCCCGAAAAGGTGAGAAGCGACGCGCTGGCGGTCTACCGTCTTCTTGGCGAGGCGGAAGCGGCGGTGCACGGGGCGCCGCTTGAAGATATTCGTTTTCATGAAGTCGGCACGATGGACGCCGTGGCGGACATCGTCGGCTGCTGCCTGCTCTTTCACAGGCTGAGCCCCGCGCGGATCCTCGCCTCCCCCGTCCACGTTGGCTCAGGGATGACGCGCTGCGAGCACGGGCTCATGCCCGTCCCCGCGCCCGCCACGGCAAAGCTCTTAGAGGGCATCCCTGTTTACTCCGGCTCCATCCGCGGCGAGCTGTGCACGCCGACTGGCGCGGCGCTCTTGCGCCACTTCGTCGACGAATTCGGGCCTATGCCGCCGATGCGCATTCTGAAAACCGGCTACGGGATGGGGACGAAGGACTTTATCGCGCCAAACTGCCTCCGCGCCTTCTGGGCCACGGAGGAGATGGCGCAGGACACAATCTGCGCGCTGATGTGCAACCTCGACGACATGACGCCCGAGGCCGTCGGCTACGCCATGGAGCGGCTTTTTGACGCCGGGGCGCTGGACGTGTTCACAACGCCCATCGCCATG
The DNA here is from genome assembly GCA_012521555.1 of Clostridiales bacterium. Taxonomy (GTDB): domain Bacteria; phylum Bacillota; class Clostridia; order Oscillospirales; family Oscillospiraceae; genus Sporobacter. The sequence continues at coordinate 23,045 of JAAYMC010000016.1, read as the reverse complement.
AAGAAAAACCGCCCCGCCGTCATGCTCATGTGCCTGTGCCGGCCGGAAGAGCGCGAAAAGTTTTCGCGCCTTCTTCTGCGCCACACGACCACTCTCGGCGTGCGGTATGTCCAGATGCGCCGCGACGTGCTCGAGCGCCGGACGGAGACGGTCGAGACGCCCTTCGGCGCCATCCGCGTCAAAATCGCGCGCGGCGAAGACGGATGCAAGGTCAAGCCGGAGTACGACGACGTCGCCGCCGCCGCGTCACGCGAAGGCGTCCCCTTCGCCGACGTGTTTGACGCCGCCCTCCGCGCCGCGCAACCGCTCCTGTAACACGCGCCAATCCGCGCTTTAGACGCCTAAACCGGGCCGTCAGCCCGGGCTTTGCTTATGAGCGGATAAACTGTGTACGCTTTGTGCCACGCCGCGTTATTACACTCGTTTTGGGTGCGCGCAACCCGCCGTGCCGCAGGACACTGCGCAAGCTAACGAAAAAAGACTAACGCCAGCTTTACGCGTGCCGCCGCGCTGTGCGTGCTCTCGTTACTGATGCGGCTTTGTGCGCGCCGCCGCGCTGTACACGCCCTCGTGCGCTTTAGCACCCTAAATAACCCTCAAAGCCCGGGCCGTCAGCCCGGGCTTTGATATTTGCGTGCGCGCAACCTGAGCTGCGGGAATGCGGCAGCCAAACAAAAAAACAGCCCGGGCAGTGTCAGCCCGGGTTTTGTTTTCGGCGGAAAAATGGACGCGCTCTGCGCCGCGCTGCGTTGTTTACTCGGTTTGGGCACACGCACCCCTCCGCGTCCGGAACGTAGCGCAAGCCTCACCAAGTATACTGACTCCGGCTTTATACGCGCCTGTGCGCTATATGCGTTACTTACATCCGTCTAGGAAGCGCCTATGATTTGCCGCGCGGCATGATGACACTCGCTGTGCGTGCTCTCGTTACCAACGCGGCTTTGTGCGCGCCGCCGCGCTGTTCGCGCCCTCGTGCACTTTAACACCCTAAATAACCCTCAAAGCCCGGGCCGTCAGCCCGGGCTTTGCTTATGAGCGGTTATATAGGCGCGTTTGTGCCGCGCCGCGTTTTAAACGGATTTTCTTTTGCATTCGCGCTGTCGGTTCCGCGCCGCGTTTCGTACCCGTTTCGGGCGCTTACCCCGCCACACAAGCTACCCCAAGGCCGATCTGATGGCGGGCAAACACCGCACCGCCGCCTCGTACCCGATCTCCATGCACTCGGCCATCCTGTCAAAGCTCAGCGCGCCGACGGTTTCAGGCAGCGCCGGCGTGATGCGGAACTTCTCGCCGACGGTCATATACTCCGTGAGCGTGCTGAGCATGAGGGAGATGGACGAGTCGGTGATGTCGATGATGTTCGCTTTCGGCTTGAGAGGGTAATTGCCCGACAAATCCACGCTCAATATCTTCTCCTCACCTGCCGCAAGCAAAAGCTCCACGGGGACGACGTCCGTCACGCCCCCGTCGACGAGCAACCATGCCGTCCTCGTAGACGGGGCGGAACACGGCGGGGATGGCGCTTGACGCGCGCATGGCGCGGCTGACCGGCACGCCCGTTTTCCAGACGGTGTTCTTCTGCTCGGATACGCCGTGGAGCGTGTTCGTATACGCAATCGTCTTTCGGGAGACGAGGTCCACCGCGGTGATAATCAGACGCATCTTCACCTCGGTAATATTCTTCCCGCCGGTCAGCTCGTCGAGATAGCGCTCGAGCCGGTCGCCTTTTAGAAAGCCTGTAAACGTCACGGGCCTGCCCATAAAAAGCTCGGCGGCGGAAATAATGATGCCGAGGTAGTCGGCGTCCACGATGAGCTTCGTGTGGCGCGCAAGCTCCTCAACGTGCCTGCGCATCTCAGACGGCTTCATCCCGAGGGCGTACATCCCGCCCACGATGCTCCCCGCGCTCGTGCCGGCCACCGCCTGAGGGAACAGCCCCGCCTCCTCCAGCGCGCACAGGACGCCGACGTGCGCCGCCCCGCGCGCCCCTCCGCCCGAAAGGGCAACGGCAAAACGCATCGCGCTCACTCCTCTTCCCTTTTTACTGCGACAATATGAGGCGCGAGGCTGCCGATATGCTAGTCCAAAGAAAAAACCCGCTTTGCCAGCGGGTTTGAAGCGTTATTCGTTAGCCCACATTGAAAATCCTGCCTGTCTGCGCCGTCTCAAATCCCGCCAGCGTCTCCACTTCATAGCGGAACCGCTCGGACGTGATTACGTCGATGAGCGCGCGGAAGGGGGCCTTCTCCGCGTCGGAGCGGCGAATTACCGCGTCGTAGCACTCCAGCTGCAGCGGGATAAAGTCGACGCCCTCAAGGCCGCGCATCTTCAGCTCGGCGCCGACGCCGACGTCCGCCTCGCCGGCGGCGACGTGCGCGGCGACGGCCAGGTGCGAGTTAAGCTCCGTCTCGTATCCAGCGATGGCCTCGCCGCAGCGCCCCATCAGGCGCAGCTTTTCGTCGATGAGGACGCGCACGCCGCTGCCTTTTTCGCGGTTGACCATCCTAATGTCGCGCCGGAGGAAATCCTCCCAGCCGGTGATGTTTTTCGGGTTCCCCGCGCGGACGTACAGCCCCTCCATCCGCTGCCCGAGGCGCAGCACCATGCACGGCACGCCCGGCATCATCTTTTTCACGTACGGGAGGTTGTAGGTGTCCGTGTCGCCGTCCCAGAGGTGGGCGGTGGCGACGTTGACGCGCCCCTGATACAGGGCGTAGATGCCGTTGTAGCTGCCCAGCGGCGAGCGGAAAATGGGGATCGCGTCGCCGAGCGCGCTCAGGTGCGCCACGAGGATGTCCAGCACCATGTCCTTCCCGCAGATGACGAGCCCGCCCCCGCGCAAAACCGTTTCGTCCCGCAGCGCGCCCGCCGGATGGCTCTCCCCCTGCGCGGGCGCGGGCGGCGGAGATGGAAGCGGTCTTTCAGCAGGCTGGGACTGCGCGAGGTAGCGGCCCAGTTCCGCACGGGAGACGCGCAGCTGCTTGCCGACCTTGACGGCTTTCAGCTCCCCGCGCTTGATGAGCTCGTAGACCGTGTTGCGCGCGATTTTGAGAACCGCGGCGACCTCCTGCACGCTCAGCAAATCGTTTTCCATGTCTGCCCTCCGCTTTTGCCGCTGCTTGTCTTCCTTTATGCCCTTATTATACCACCCGCAAGACGCGGGCGGAAGACCGGTATTGTTGACTTTTGTGCGTTTTGCGCCCGTTTTGCCTCTTTTTTTATTGGTCATTGCCTATTGACTTCAAATCTTCACGGTATTATGATTTTAGTAATGTTTCGTTACGTTTTATTCATTTTCAATATGTGAAAAACGTGATGAATCATACTAAAACGCCGCTTCACTTTGCGTTTTCGGAAAACATCGCTAAACTGAGGAGAATAAACATGAAAAAAGTCCTCCCCCTGCTTCTCGCTCTGACATTCGTCCTGATCCTGGCCGCCTGCGGAAAGGCAAGCGAGCCGGCACAAAGCACGCCGCAGGAGCCGCCCGCGAGCGCACCGCCGTCGGAGACGGCCTTAACCCCGCCGGAAGACGGCGTCTTTACGGAAAGCACCGACCTGTACATCTCCGCAGCGGCCAGCCTCACGCAGCCGATGGAGGAACTCAGGGCGCTCTACAACGAAAAAGCCGGCCCGAACGTGAACATCATCCTAAACTTCGGCGGCAGCGGCACGCTTCAGGCGCAGATTGAAAACGGCTCCCCCGCCGACATCTTCTTCTCCGCGGCGACAAAGCAGATGGACGCCCTCACGGAAAAGGGCCTTGTGGACACCGGCACACGCGTCGACCTCCTGAAAAACGAAATCGTGCTCATCGTTCCCGCAGGCTCCGAACTGCCCGTCTCTTCCTTTGAGGACGTGGCCACGGACGCCGTGGGCTTTATCGCCCTCGGCGAGACATCCAGCGTCCCCGTGGGGCAGTACGCAGAGGAAGTGTTTCAAACCCTCGGGATATGGGACGACGTTGTCGTCAAGTCCGTCTTTGCCACGGACGTCAAACAGGTGCTCTCGTGGGTTGAGACCGGCAACGCCGACTGCGGCGTGGTCTACAAGACGGACGCGGCGTCCGAAAGCGGCGTGAAAGCTGTCGCCAGCGCGCCGGAAGGATCGCATAAGCCGGCCGTCTACCCTGTCGCCGTGCTGAAAAACGCGGAAAACCGCGCCGCCGCCTTGCATTTCCTCAAGTTCCTTCAGACGGAAGAGGCCCTCGCGGTCTTCGAGCGGTACGGCTTTACCGTCAATAAATAATAAATCCCACCTCATAAGGAGGCGAGGTCTTGGATTACTCACCGCTCTGGATATCGCTGCGCACCGCCTGCGTGGCGACGGTTTTCTCCGTCGCCCTCGGCCTTGTGGCGGCGTACTACGCCGTGCGGCTTGGCAGGGTGCTCAAAGGCCTTGTGGACGGGATACTGACGCTGCCCATCATCCTGCCGCCGACGGTGTGCGGCTATTTCCTGCTGCTGTTTTTCGGCGTGAGCGGCCCGGGGGGGCGGCTTTTTGAGGCGCTGTTTCACGAGCGCGTCGTCTTCTCGTGGTACGCGCCGATTATCTCCGCGACCGTCGTGGCCTTTCCCCTGTTTTACCGCACCATGCGCGGCGCGTTCGAGGAGTTTGACCGCACGCTCATCCACTCCGGCCAGACGCTGGGGCTCTCCGGCGCCTTTATCTTCTGGCGCGTGATCCTGCCAAACTGCCGCCCGAGCTTAGTTGCCGGGACGGTTCTCGCCTTCGCGCGCGCCCTCGGGGAGTTTGGCGCGACGATTATGCTCGCCGGCAACATCCCCGGGAAAACGACGACGATTTCCATCGCCGTGTACTCGGCCATGGCGGCGGGGCAGACGGAGCTGGCCAAAAAGTGGGTGCTCATCGACCTTGCCATCTCCTTTGCCGCGATGCTGATTATGAACTTCGCCGGCGGCGGCGCAAGGCGCCGGGACACCGGCGTGGCCCGCTGAGAGGAGGGCGCCATGGCACTGGATATTGATATTATAAAGCGCCTGCCGGGCTTCACCCTGCGCGTTCGGCTCAAGGCGGGGGACGAAATCGTGGGCCTGCTCGGCGCGTCCGGCAGCGGCAAGAGCATGACGCTCAGGTGCATCGCCGGCATCGAAACGCCCGACGAGGGCGTCATTATCTTAAACGGGCGGCCGCTGTTCGACTCCGAGCGGAAAATAAACCTCCCGCCGCGCCGCCGGAAAACGGGCTATCTCTTCCAGAGCGCGGCGCTGTTTCCGAACATGACGGTCGAGCAGAACATCCTCTGCGTGCTCAAGGGCAAGACGCGCGAGGAAAAGCGGCGCGCGGTAGAGGGCGTGCTCTCCCGAATGGGCCTTGAGAACCTCGGCAAACGGTACCCGTCGGAGCTGTCCGGCGGGCAGAAGCAGCGGGCGGCGCTCGCGCGCATCCTCGTCACGCAGCCGGACATCATCATGCTCGACGAGCCCTTCTCCGCGCTCGACACATACCTGCGCTGGCAGCTTGAGCAGGAGCTTGCCGCCGTTTTGCGGGACTTTACGGGCACGAGCCTGTTCGTCTCCCACAACCGCGACGAAGTCTACCGCCTGTGCGACTCCATCGCCGTCCTCTCCGGGGGGCAGATCGCCGCGTCGGGCGACAAGTGGGAGATCTTCAACAACCCCCAGTCTCACTCCGCCTGCCTGCTCACGGGGTGCAAGAACATCACGCCGGCGCGTCAGACAGGCGGCCTTTCCATCGCGGCAACCGACTGGGGCGTCACCCTACAGGCGGCGGCGCTGCCGCCCGAGCCGGTGCGGTACGCCGGTATCCGCGCGCACGACATCGCGTTTGCCGACTCCCCCGCCCTGCCGAATACCTTCCCGTACGAGCTGGTTGAGGAAATGCGCGACACGTTCAGCTACATCTTCATGGTCCGCTTAAGTCCAAACGCCCGCCCGCTCCGGCTTGAAATGTCGCGCGAGCAGTACCGGGCGCTGGGAAGGCTCCCGCCGTACGTCCAGCTCCCGCCGGAAAAGCTCCTTCTGCTCACGCGCGACTGACGTTTCCCCATACATGCGAAAACCCTGCGCACTGGGCGCAGGGTTTTCGCTTTTAAAAAACGCGGCAAGCGCAGCATTATCAAAGCAGGGACTCCTCAGTGGGCGCGTCAACTTGCGCCGCCTCCTTTTCCGCGCGGCGGCGCGCAAAGGAATCTTTCAGCGGGCGGCAGATAAAGCGCCCGACGGCGTAGATAAAAAGCTGAATGAGCGTTGCCGCCGCCACGACGAGAAGGAGATAGAAAACAATGTCCTTGACCGACATGGGCTTGAGCCGAAACTGCCTGACGATGTTGCCCATGTCGCCGAAAAACTCAAGCATTTTCTTGGCGGGCGGCGAAAAATACGCCCTGATCCCCAGCTTCGACTTGATTATATCAACCAAACGCAGGTAGACGGGGACGAGCCCGAAATGCGTCAGGTACATCGTGAGCGTGATCTTGCCGAGGTTGTCCCAGATGCGGCGGTTTAAGAGGCGGGCAAAGAGCGTCACGTTCCAAAACGCCATGAGGACGATGATCATGACGTAAACCGTCCGGCGAAAATTGTCCACGCTGATGTCCTGATGAATCGTCAGGGCAAAGAAGCGGTAGATGGCGTACAGCTCAAGCGCCGAGAGGAGGACAATCCACGCTTTGCTCAGCCTGATGTCCTTTACGCGGTCGTAAATCAAAAACACCGTCATGCCGAAGGCCATGCTCGTTAAGGCGCGCACGACGCCGGCCGGAAACGGCCCCATTTTAATGTAAAAGTCGAGTATAAACGTGGAGTTAAGCGTAAAGTATGTCAGCCCCAGAACGCCGAGCAGCGGCGCGAGGAATTTCATGAGGTCAAAATGCCTGTACGCGAGGTATGTATAGATGTAGCCGGCGATGAGCAGCCCCGTCAGAAACCACATCGGGACGATGGGCGTGCTTGTCTCGTTGTAGCCGAACGGCGTGCCGACGAGGAAGAGAAACTCCCATTCGGAGTTCATAAACGCCTTCAGCTGCCCCAGAAACGTCGGCCGAATCCCCCAGCCGCCGTACATGTACCGCGAAACGGTGAAGGGATAGACGAAATAGTGCAGGATGAGGGCGATCAGCAGCACGGGGTAAATCGGCAGGACTTTTTTCTTGACGTATTCCAGAGCCTTTTTCCGCGCCTGCTCGGGCGTCGGGCGCTCATCCCTTCCGGCAAGGCCGCGGCTGACGGAGAGCATCAGCAGAAATCCCGAGAGGATAAAGAAAAACTCGACCGCGCTTTCGCCGGACGGGAGCAGCTTCGGGTCCCCGAAATAAAACTCCCCGTGATAGATGCATACCAGCGCCGTAAAAGCAAACCGCCAGAACTCGGCGGTCAGCGCTTTTGGCTTTTTCCGAACGAGCGTCTCCTGCAAAGCAGTCAGACTCTCCGTCATGTATCATAACCCCCCACAATTCTCCCTCGAACAACGCCGCGCCCTTTCGCGCGCCGCTTTATGGGCGGCGCGCGCCGGGAAGCGGTTTGCTTTACGGCGCCGGCAACATGCACCCTGCCTGAGGTGGCGGCCGTTTCGCCGCCTCTTGTGACGCTGACAAAAATGTCAAGTCATTATAATACGCAATTCATAATCCCGTCAACGAACGGCGCGCTGTTTCATGGCATCTACCAGTTTGCCGCTCCGCCTCTTGTGCAACGCGCACAGCTAAGGCGCGTCAGTTGTTGCTATTTATGCGCCTTATTGACAGTTTTCCGGCGTTTTCGCCGCTTTGGGTGCCCGTCCTGCGCAAAGCGGGGAAATAAGCGGCTTTTGTATCGCGGCGCGCTTTTTTGCATCGTCTTGCACCGCTGCACGCGCTTTTTCCGCGATGTTTACGGCGCGGCGCGCGCTTTTTCTGTGTCGTCATGCGGCGCGGAGCCTCCTGACGTCCAGGGCGGTTTCCCCCGCTCGGTTTTGCAAAAGGCAGGAGCCTTCCCACGCCGGCGCTGCGGGCTGCAGGATCACAGGACAATCTCCGGCACGGCGGCGTGCGGGCGCGGCGCATGAATTCATAGTCGGGCATTATGAATTTACTGATTATACGGCTCCGGCAGGCGCCGGCGGCGCGGCGCATGAATACGGGGCTTTCGCCGGCTGACTTTAGCACCCCGCTGGCGGCGGGCTTGACAGGCTTGTTTCGCAATTTGAGACAGGCTCAATCACAAAAACGCGCTCTTAATGTATTGGAAAAGTGCTCAAAAATAATGTTTTGGGCCTGGCCGATTCTCATATCATCGGCTTTTTCCGCATATAGTCTAGCATGACTATTGCCGGGAGTGATGTTTTTGAAGACCAACATCGAGGAGCGCGCCTGTGATTTGGCAATATACATCATAGAAACAAAGGCGACGGTACGGTCGGCGGCAAAGAAGTTCGGTATAAGCAAAAGCACGGTACATAAAGACCTTTCGGAACGTCTCGAATCCATCAACAGGCCTCTTTACCTGCAGGTGAAGAAGGTTCTTGAACAAAACAAGGCCGAAAGACATATACGCGGCGGCCTTGCCACACGGATGAAATATAAAGGCATGTAGCGAGACGGAGCCCGGCGCCGCGGGCTCCGTCGCGTTTGCTTCCATTTTTTTGTGCAACTGTTGTTAAATGCCGCGCTTTTTGCGCAAAGAATCATACATTCTGGCTATAGCATTGCGCGCATGGATATCGTATAATATAGCCAAAGATGAAAGAGTAATTTTGGCGAATTGTCGCGTAAATTCTGCCTTATGACTAAATTTACCGCGACGAATTATGCCAAAATGCCACCTCCTTCCCGTCGATACGCGGTTGCCATTTTCTGTGATACCCTCTCAAGCACTGTTGGGTCCGGCGCTGTGTGCCTCCTTTAACAGATGTTAACCTCTCTCCCCTCCTCTCTTGCGGTCAACCCTCCCGATTTCGCCGGGCTCAACAAACACTGCTTGTTTACCAAAACCAGCGCAAAAGTCCGAGGCAAACGCCTCGGACTTTCGCATTTTAAAAACGCGTCCAGCTGAAATACGACGTCCATGTTATATATTTGACAAACTTTGGCTCAAATTTTCTCTATATTGTCAATTCGACTTTTTCCAAATCGCTGGTATACTCATGTCAAGGTGCTTTGCATCGTAATCTCAGTACTTCTGGTAAACTCCATCCCCCGGCAAGGCTTTAAGCCCTTGTCCACACCGCCTTAAAGCGCACTGTTTCTCCTTTCCCTTCAATCTTCTCATTATTCAAAAATCGCAGCAAAAAGGGCGGCTCCATGCCGCCCTTTTTGCGTTATTTTCTCCGCCCCTTGCGCGGGCTGGTTTTTTTGTCCCTTCCGCCCGCTCCGCCGCGCCCCTTCGGGGCGCTTTTTGCGCTGCGGCCGGAGCCTTTCGACGTCTTCCGCGAAAAGTCCTTTCCGCGCGCCGGCGCGCCCGGGCGGATCAGGCAGTGCTTTCCGTAGCCGATTAAGTCCTCCCGTCCCGTCTCTTTTAGCGCCCTGAGGACAAGCTCGCGGTTTTCCGGCTTTTTCCACTGCAGCAGCGCCCTCTGCATCGCCTTTTCAAGCGGGTCGCGCGCCACGTACACCGGCTCCATGGTGCGCGGGTCAAGGCCCGTGTAGTACATGCACGTCGAGATGGTGCCGGGAGTGGGGTAAAAATCCTGCACCTGTTCCGGCTGAACGCCGCGCCTGTTGAGGTATTCGGCAAGGCGGACCGCGTCGTGCAGCGTCGACCCCGGGTGGCCGGAGATGAGGTACGGCACGAGGTACTGCCGCTTGCCGTACCGCTCGTTTAAGCGCTTAAACTTCTCCTCAAAGCGCACGTAGACCTCGTGCCGGGGCTTTCCCATAAGCTCCAGCACCTCGTCGACGCAGTGCTCCGGCGCCACCTTGAGCTGGCCGGAGATGTGGTTTTTCACGAGGTCGGCGAAAAACTCGCCGCTTTTGTCGAGCATGAGATAGTCAAACCTTATGCCGGACCGGATGAACACCTTTTTCACGCCGGGCAGCGCCGCGATTTTCCGCAGCAGCTTGAGGTAGTCTGTGTGGTCCACGTCCAGCCTGGGGCACGGCGTGGGCGCAAGGCAGCTTCGGCCGCGGCACATCCCGTTTTTAAGCTGCCCCGGGCAGGACGGGCGGCGGAAATTGGCCGTCGGGCCGCCGACGTCGTGGATATACCCCTTGAAATCAGGGTGCTTTGTGAGCATCTCCGCTTCCCGCAGGACGGACTCGTGGCTGCGGGAGGTGACCATGCGCCCCTGATGGAACGCGAGGGCGCAGAAATGGCACGCGCCGAAGCACCCGCGGTTGTGGATGATGGAAAACTGCACTTCCGATATGGCCGGCACGCCGCCCTCCTTCTCGTACATCGGGTGCGGCGCGCGCTGGTACGGTAGGGCGCTGACGCGGTCAAACTCCTCCGTAGTCAGCGGCGGCTGCGGCGGGTTGACGATGAGATATTTCCCCATGCACTTTTGAATGACCGCCCTGCCGCGCACCGGGTCGTGCTCGTCGTATTGGATCATGCATGCCTCGGCGTAGCGGCGCTTGTCCGCCGAGACGTCCTCGAAGGACGGGCACTCGACCGCCTCAAACCGGCACTTATCCCTGCTTTCGGACATGAAGGCCGTGCCGCGCACGTCGGTGATGGACGCGACGGGCTCCTTGCGGGCAAGGCGGCGGGCTATTTCACGCGTGGCCTTCTCGCCCATGCCGTAGACAAGCAGGTCGGCCCCCGAATCGGCCAGAATCGGTGGCATGACGCGGTCTGCCCAGTAGTCGTAGTGGGCAAACCGGCGCAGCGACGCTTCAAGCCCCCCGATGATAACCGGCACGTCCGGAAACGCCTGCCGCGCAAGCTTTGAGTAGACCGTCACGGCGCGGTCGGGCCGCCGCCCCGCCTTCTTCCCGGGGGAGTAAAAGTCCTCGCTGCGCCGCTTTTTCGCCGCCGTGTAGTGGGCGACCATGGAGTCGAGGTTGCCCGCGTTGATGAGCACGGCGTAGCGCGGCGCGCCCATCGCCTCAAAGTCGCGCGTGTCCTTCCAGCGCGGCTGCGCGAGGATAGCCACGCGGTACCCGTCCGCCTCCAGCACGCGGCCGATGACGGCCGTCCCGAAGCTCGGGTGGTCGACGTATGCGTCGCCCGTGACGATGAGGAAGTCGTAATAGTACCAGTCCCGCGCGCGCATGTCCTCGCGGGAGACGGGGAGGAAATCAAACGCCGTCATGCGCCGTCACCGGGCACGGCGATGTCAAGCTCGAACACGCGCCGCTCCGAAACGCCGCCCGACTCCGCGCCGGCGGGGCAAAAGCCGTTTCGCTCGCAAAACTCTTTCGCAAGGGCGTTTTCCTTTCCGACGCTCATGCGCACGCGCGTTCGTCCCAGCGCCCTGTAGACGGAGACGGCGTGGCCCAGAAGCTGCGCCCCCTTCCCCGTCTTGCGCACGTCGTCCTCCACGTACACAAACTCGATGACGCCGGCGCCCTCCTCCGCCGCGCGCGCGACGTCAAGCTCAATGACGCCCACGGGCTCTTCGCCCAAATACGACACGGCGACGCCGCGCGGGTGCGCCAGCGCGTTTTTCCGCACGCCCTCAAGCCAGCGCTCCCTGGGCGGCGCTTTCTCCCCGCACTCCATATACCAGACCTTTTCGCGCCATTTGAGGTACAGGTCCTCCTGATTGGCAAGGTCCAGCCGCTCGAAGCGCATGTTGGAGCTGTCGAACGTCGTGGACTCGCGCCACCACTTCTGGCGCGCGAAGGTGCTCAGCTCCTCCGGGATGTGGGCGCTGTCGCCGTAATACTCAAATTCCATGTTCCCCTCGCCGTCCACTTTAAGGAGCGAGACGGACGTGTTGTCCGCATGGGGCACGCGGGAAATCTCGTGCGGCGCGATGCCCATGACGCCCGCCGCGAACGCCCGCAGCGCCATGCCGTGCGTCACGACGGCCACCGTCTTCCCATCGTTTTGCCGCGCGATGCCGCGGATGGCGTCCGTGACGCGCGCCACAAGCGCGTCAAACCGCTCCGCGCCCTCCACCGTCCACCGGGCGGGGTCGTTGTTAAAGGCGTAGAGCTGGTCCGGCTCGTTCCGCTCCACGTCGCCCCACGTCAGGTCCTCCCACACGCCCATCGCCACTTCGCGAAGGCCGGGCACGGGGATGACGGGCAGATTTTTCGGCCCCGCGACGGCCGCAGCCGTCTCCATCGCGCGGTGTAAGTCGCTGGAGTAGACGGCGTCGACGGGGATATCGGAAAACCGCGCCGCAAGCCGCTTGATCTGCTCTTTGCCGCGCGGCGTGACAAGGCTGTTGTACTGTCCATGAATGCGCCGGTAGAGGTTGCCCTCCGCTTCGGCGTGCCGGATGATGTAAATCGTCGTCATATCAGTTAAGCAATACCTTTCCTGTTATTTCTGTCACGTTTTCAATCTGGTGTTCGTCGAGGTAGCGCACAATCCCCTCGGTGACGCGTATTGCGGCGAAGGGGTCGCGGAAGAGCGCCGTGCCGACGGCGACGATGTCGGCCCCCGCCAGCATCATCTCGACGGCGTCCTCCCCCGTCGAGATCCCGCCCATGCCGCAGATGGGGATTTTCACAGCCCGGCGCACCTGCCAGACCATCCGGACGGCGACGGGAAACACGGCGGGGCCGGACAGCCCGCCCGTGTTGTTCTTAAGCACCGGCCGGCGCGTGTTGATGTCGATGCGCATGCCGAGGAGCGTGTTGATGAGGGACACCGCGTCCGCCCCCGCGTCCTCGACGGCGCGGGCAATCTCGGCGATGTCCGTGACGTTCGGGGTGAGCTTTACCATCACCGGCACGCGCGCGGCGCGTTTGACCGCCCTTGTGACGGACGCTGCCGCGTCGCACGACGTGCCGAACGCGGCGCCGCCGGCCTTGACGTTCGGGCAGGAGATGTTCACCTCGATGAGGTCCACGCCCGCGTCCGAGAGCTTTTCCGCCATCTCGGCGTACTCCTCCACGGTTTCGCCCGAGATGTTGGCTATAATATTCGTGCCCAGCGTTTTAAGGTACGGCAGCTCCTCCTCGATAAACCGGTCCACGCCGGGGTTTTGAAGCCCCACGCTGTTTAAAATGCCCATCGGCGTCTCCGCAATGCGCGGCGGCGGGTTGCCGAGGCGGGGCCGGAGCGTGAGCCCCTTGACGCAGATGCCGCCGAGCCGGCTTAGATCGAAGATCTCGCCGTACTCGCGCCCGAACCCGAAGGTGCCGGAGGCGACGACAACCGGCGTCTTAAACGGCACGCCGGCAAACGTCACATTTAAATCCGCCATCACCAGCACACCTCCTCCGCCCAAAATACAGGCCCGTCCTTGCAGACGCGGCGCATTGCGCGCGCGCCGCCCTCCCGCGTCTTACACGCGCACACAAGGCACGCGCCGACGCCGCAGCCCATGCGCTCTTCCATCGAAACCTGGCAGGGCACGCTATGTTCCGCGCAGATTTCCGCCACAGCCCGGAGCATCGCCCGCGGGCCGCACGCCAGCACGCCGGCATATCCCCCGGACGCGAGCATCTCCCGCAGCGGCGCGGCGATAGTGCCGTAAGTCCCATAGCTGCCGTCGTCCGTCGCGACGGTCACTTCACCGCACGCGGCGCGAAACTCATCTTCCAATATGACCGCATCCTTCGTCCGGAACCCGAGCACCGCGTCGGCGCTTTCCGCGCTTTTCGCGGCATAAAGCAGCGGCGGAACGCCAATCCCGCCGCCGACGAGAAGGTATCTTCCCTTCCGAAGCTCAAAGCCGTTGCCCAGCGGGCCGAGAATGTCGAGCTTTTCTCCCGCGCGCCTTTCGGACAGGTACCGCGTCCCCGCGCCCTTTCGCTCGAAGACGAGCGTGAGCGTGTCGCCCTGCGCGTTACAGACGCTGATGGGGCGGCGGAGGAAGTTCCCCTCCCCGCACTTTATATGGACAAACTGCCCCGGCTTTGCCGGGCGCGCAAGTTCGGGGGAATAAAGCGTCATTTTCCAGACGGACGCGGAAAGCTGCCGCACGTCCCTGACGGCGGCGAGAGTCAAAACGGGCATTTGAAACCTCCGGCTCTTTGAATTTCATTATGGATATTTTACCGCAAAACAAGGAGCTTATCAACAAGGGTTGTTTAATTAAACGAAATTGCCGTCTTGCCGGGCGTTTGCCTTGAAAAATTTGTGAAAGTAATATACTATTTGTTAAGACGTTGTGCATTTTGTCGCCTTCTGTTTTCCCTCGGCCGGGCAAGCCTTTTCAGGGCGCTTCCGGCGCAGGAAAACAGGGCTCTTCCGGCGCGAAACCGTCATTTCGCGCACTTTACAGCAAGGTTGGGGATACAATGAAAAAAGTGGCCGTTATCATGGGGTCGGACAGCGACTGGCCCGTCGTCTCCGGCGCGGTAAAAACCCTCAAGTCGCTGGACGTCCCGGTTGTGGCGCGCGTCATCTCGGCGCACAGGACGCCGCAAGACGCCGCGGCGTTTGCTTCAAATGCAGCTTCCGAAGGCTTCGGCTGCATTATCGCGGCGGCGGGCAAAGCGGCGCACCTGGCCGGCGTGCTGGCCGCGTACACGATTTTGCCGGTCATCGGGCTGCCGATTAAGTCCTCCACGATGGACGGGCTCGACAGCCTCCTGTCCATGGTGCAGATGCCCTCCGGCGTGCCGGTCGCGACGGTCGCCATCGGCGGCGCGGAAAACGCGGCGCTCCTCGCGGCGCAAATCCTCGCCGTGGAGGACGAAGAGCTCGCCCGGCGCCTGCGCGCGCACAAACAGGCGATGGCCGACGCCGTCCGCGAGAAAGACAAAAAGCTGCAAAGCGAGGTTGACTCCTTATGAAAAAACTTGAGCAGCTCTACGAGGGCAAGGCAAAAAAGGTCTTCGCGACGGACGACCCGGAGCTTGTCATCGTCGAGTACAAGGACGACGCCACGGCCTTCAACGGCGAAAAGCGCGGCACCATCGTGGGCAAGGGCGTCATCAACAACAAAATGACAAACTACTTCATGCGGCTCCTCTCCGAGTCGGGCATCCCCACGCACTTTGTGCGGGAACTGTCCGACCGCGAAACGCTCGTGCGGCGCGTGGACATCGTGCCGCTTGAGGTCATCGTGCGCAACATCGCCGCCGGTTCGTTCTCGAAGCGGTACGGCGTGGAGGAAGGGCGCGTCCTGGGGCGCCCCACCCTCGAGTTCTCCTATAAAAACGACGCCCTCGGCGACCCGCTCATCAACGCCTACCACGCCGAGGCGCTTTCCCTGGCGACCCCCGAAGAGATCGCCCGCATCACGGAGTACGCCTTTAAAATCAACGACATCCTCAGGGATTTCCTCACCCAGTGCGGCATCACGCTTGTGGATTTTAAGCTTGAGTTCGGGAAGACGTCCTCTGGCGAGATCATCCTCGCCGACGAAATCTCCCCCGACACCTGCCGCTTCTGGGACGCGAAGACGGGCGAAAAGCTCGATAAGGACAGGTTCCGTCAGGACCTGGGCAACGTGGAAGGCGCGTACCGGGAGATGGCGCGCCGGGTGCTCGGTTAAGCTGCATCGCATCAGAAAGGAGTGCGCCATGCATCAATCCAGATCGGACAGTTACGCCGCCGCCGGCGTGGACATCACCGCCGGGTACGAAGTCGTCGAGCGCATAAAGCCCCTTGTGAAGAGCACGTTCCGCCCCGGCGTCATCGGCGAGCTCGGGGGGTTTGGCGGCCTGTTTGAGCCGCAGCTTGAAGGGATGCGCCGCCCCGTCTTCGTCTCGGGGACGGACGGCGTCGGCACGAAGCTGAAAATCGCCTTCATGATGGACAAGCACGACACCATCGGCATCGACTGCGTGGCCATGTGCGTCAACGACATTATATGCTCCGGTGCCGAGCCGCTGTTTTTCCTCGACTACCTCGCCCTGGGCAAAAACATCCCCGAGCGCACGGCGAAAATCGTGGAAGGCGTGGCCGCCGGCTGCTGCGAGGCCGGCTGCGCGCTCATCGGCGGCGAGACGGCCGAGATGCCGGGGTTTTACCCCGAGGACGAGTACGACATCGCCGGTTTCGCCGTCGGCGTCGTGGACTATGATAGGATCATCGACGGGAGCAAGATTAGGCCCGGCGACATTCTCATCGGCCTTGCCTCCTCGGGCCTGCACTCAAACGGGTACTCCCTCGTGCGGAAGGTGCTCGACCTCACGCCCGAAAAGCTCAAGCAGGAAGTCCCGGAACTCTACTGCACGCTTGGGCAGGAACTTCTCAAGCCCACGCGCATTTACGTCCGCCCGGTGCTGCACCTTATCAAGACGCTCGGCATGGACATCAAGGGCATCGCCCACATCACGGGCGGGGGCCTCATCGAAAACGTCCCCCGCATGCTGCCGGACGGAATCAAAGCCGTCATCTATCCCTGCAATTTCCCCGTCAGCCGGATTTTCACCTACCTGTCCGCCCACAGCGACATCCCGCTGCGGGATATGTACAACACGTTCAACATGGGCATCGGCCTTGTCATGGCCGTCGACAGCAAGGACGTCGGCGAGGTTGTAAACGCCCTGATTCAAATCGACGAAAACCCGTACGTCATCGGCAAATGCATTGAAGGAGAGAAGGGAGTTGAGCTCAAATGGTAAGAACGGCTGTCCTCGTTTCCGGAGACGGGACGAACCTGCAGGCCATCATCAACGCGCACAACTACGGAAAGATTAAAAACTGCCAGCTCGCCGCTGTCATATCGTCCAAGCCGAACGCCTTTGCCCTCACGCGCGCCCGCAACGCCGGAATCCCGACGTTTGTCGTCAGTTACGCCAACTTCGCAAGCCGTGAGGATTTCAGCCAGGCGATTCTAGAGAAGCTCAAGAGCCTCGATATCGAGCTTGTCGTCCTCGCGGGATTTACCGTCGTGCTCAGCTCCCCCGTCCTTGAGGCGTACGAAAACCGCATCATCAACGTCCACCCCTCCCTTGTCCCCGCCTTCTGCGGCGAAGGGTACTACGGCATCCGCGTGCACGAGGAGGCCCTCAACTTCGGCGTTAAAGTGACGGGCGCGACCGTCCACTTCGCCACGGCGGAGGCCGACATGGGCCCCATCATCCTGCAAAAGGCCGTCCCCGTCCTGGAGGGGGACACGCCCAGGACGCTGCAGCGGCGCGTCATGGAAGAGTGCGAGTGGAAAATCCTCCCCGAAGCCGTCTCGCTCTACTGCGAAGGACGGCTTGAAGTCGTCGGCCGGATTGTACATATCCGGGAGGCAAAGGGATGAACGTGAAAACGATCGCGGAAAAGCTTGGCGGCAACCGGTATCCCGGCCGCGGCATTCTGCTCGGTCGCGATGAGGGCGGCGCTCACGCCGTCCTTGTCTATTTTATCATGGGCCGCAGCGAAAACAGCCGCAACCGCGTGTTCGTCCGGACGGAAGACGGCATCCGCACCGAGGCGTTCGACCCGTCGAAGCTGACGGACCCGAGCCTTATCATCTACCGCCCCGTCCGCATCCTGGGCGATACCGTCATCGTCTCAAACGGCGACCAGACGGACACCATCTACGAGCATCTGAGGTCGGGCGGCGATTTCCGCTCCGCGCTCATGACGCGCACGTTCGAGCCGGACGCGCCCATCTACACCCCGCGCATCTCCGGCATTATAAAGCCGGACGGGTCCTACGCCCTGTCGATTCTCAAGACGATGGGCGGGAACCCCGCCTGCTGCTGCCGGCAGTTTTTCGAGTACGACGCGCCGCTCCCCGGAGCCGGCCACCTCATCCACACATACAGGGAAGACGGCGACCCCGTCCCCTCCTACGAAGGGGAGCCGGCGGCGGTGTCCGTCCCCGGCTCGCTCGACGAGCTGGCCGGCGCAGTGTGGGAGGCGCTGGATAAGGACAACCGCGTCGCGCTCTTTGCCCTGCGGAGAAACCTCAAAACCGGCGCGATGGAGTCGCGCATCATCAATCGATTTGGAGATGTCACGCCATGACGGAGCTTGAACTCAAATACGGCTGCAACCCGAACCAAAAGCCCGCGCGCATCTTCATGCGCTCGGGCGCTCTGCCGATTACGGTCCTCAACGGCCGGCCGGGGTACATTAACCTCCTCGACGCGCTCAACAGCTGGCAGCTTGTGAAGGAGCTTAAGGAGGCCACGGGGCGCCCCGCCGCGGCGTCGTTTAAGCACGTCTCCCCCGCCGGCGCCGCCATCGCGGACGCGCCGCTGACCGGCGAGGACAAAAAAGCCTTCTTTGTGGAGGGCCTTGCCCTCTCCCCTCTCGCCGAGGCGTACGCCCGCGCCCGCGGGGCCGACCGCGTCAGCTCCTACGGCGACTGGGCGGCCCTCTCCGACCCGTGCGACGAGGAAACGGCGCGGCTTTTGGCGCTCGAGGTGTCCGACGGCGTCATCGCCCCGGGGTACAGCGAAAAGGCGCTGGAGATCCTGCGCAAAAAGCGCCGCGGGACGTACTGCGTCATCCAGATTGACCCGGACTACCGGCCGGAGCTCTTCGAGCGCAAGGACGTGTTCGGCGTCACCTTCGAGCAGCGGCGCAACGACGCGAGAATTGACGCGTCCCTGCTCACAAACATCGTCACGAAAAACAAAGACCTTCCGGAGAGCGCCAAACGCGACCTTGTCACAGCGCTTATTACGCTCAAATACACGCAGTCCAACTCCGTCTGCTACGCCGTGGGCGGACAGGCCATCGGCATCGGCGCCGGCCAGCAAAGCCGCATCCACTGCACGCGCCTTGCCGGCACAAAAGCCGACAACTGGCACCTGCGCCGCCACCCGAAAGTGCTCGCCCTGCCGTTTATTGACGGCATCGCCCGCCCCGTAAGGGACAACGCCATCGACGTGTACATCTCCGACGACCCCGATGAGCTTTTAGGCGGCGACGCGTGGCGGGATGTGTTCACGGCGCGGCCCGAGCCGCTGACAAAAGAGGAAAAGATTGAGTGGCTGTCGCGCGTTGCGGGCGTGAGCCTCGGGAGCGACGCGTTCTTCCCCTTCGGGGACAACGTCGAGCGCGCGCGCAAATCGGGCGTAATGTACATCGCCCAGCCGGGCGGCTCCATCCGGGACGACGACGTCATCCAAACGTGCGACAAATACGGTATCGTCATGGCCTTTACCGGATTGCGCCTGTTCCACCACTGATATAAGTTAGGAGGTCCGCTATGAAAGTTCTTGTCATCGGCGGCGGCGGGCGGGAGCACGCCGTCTGTCTTGCCCTGTCCCGCTCAAAGCGCGTCACGAGGCTCCTGTGCGCGCCCGGCAACGGCGGCATCGCATCTGTGGCCGAGTGCGTGCCCATCGCGGCGACGGACGTCCCCGCCCTCGTGCGCTACGCGAAGGAAAACGCCGTCGACTTCGTCGTCGTCACACCGGACGACCCGCTCGCCCTCGGCCTTGTCGACGCGCTGGAGGAGGCCGGCGTCAAAGCCTTCGGCCCGCGGAAAAACGCCGCGATTATCGAAAGCAGCAAGGTATTCTCCAAAAACCTCATGCGTAAGTATGGAATACCCACGGCCGAGTACGAAGTGTTCACCGATCTCGAAGCCGCCGAAGCGTACATCAGGGAAAAAGGCGCGCCCATCGTCGTAAAGGCGGACGGGCTCGCGCTTGGCAAAGGCGTCGTCGTCGCGGAGACGGTGGAAGAGGCGCTGAATGCCGCGCGCGCGATGATGCGGGACAAGAAGTTCGGCGAGAGCGGCTCCCGCGTCGTCATCGAAGAGCGCATGACGGGCCCGGAAGTGACGGTGCTGGCCTTCACGGACGGCAAGACCATCCGCCCGATGCCCTCCTCGCAGGATCACAAACGCGTGTTCGACGGCAACCGCGGCCCCAACACCGGCGGCATGGGCGCGTTTACCCCCAGCCCGCACTACACGCCGGAGATTGCGCAGGTGTGCATGGAGACGATTTTCCGCCCCACCATCGAGGCGATGAACAAGGAAGGGCGGCCGTTCAAGGGCGTCATCTACTTCGGCCTGATGCTCACGCCGAACGGGCCGCGCGTTGTGGAGTACAACGCCCGCTTCGGTGACCCGGAAGCGCAGCCGCTGCTCACGCTCCTTGAGACGGACCTGCTCGACATCTTCGAGGCGGTGCGGGAGGAGCGCCTCCATGAAATCGACATCCGCTTCCGCGACGAGGCGGCCTGCTGCGTCGTCATGGCAAGCGGCGGCTACCCCGGCGTGTATGAAAAAGGCTTTGAGATTACGGGGCTGGACAAAGTCCCAGAGGATATTATCGTCTACCACGCCGGCACAACCTTCGACGGCAAGGCCTACCGCACAAACGGCGGGCGCGTTCTGGGCGTGACCGCGACGGGCCCGACACTTGAAAAAGCTGTCGAAAGAGCGTATGATGGCGTGGAGCGCATCGCGTTTAAAAATATGCACTACAGAAAGGACATCGGAAGAATTTAAGGCCATTAAGGCGGGGAGGGTTTGAGATAAAGAGACGATTCAATATCCGCGCATTTTTCCGGCGCGCGCGGGAGGCGTTCCGGCGCCAGCCCGTCAAGTTCAGTGTGTTCCTGACGCTGCGGCTTCTCGTCATCGGTGTGATGATCACGCAGATTGCGGAAGGCAACCTGTACAACGCCGTCGAATGTGTATTGACGCTCTTTTTGTTCATGCTCCCCTCTTTCGTGGAGCGCCGCATTAAAATCGACCTGCCGGATACGCTGGAAGTCATCGTTGTCCTGCTCATATTTGCCGCCGTGATTCTCGGCGAGATTCAGGAGTATTTCGTAAACGTCCGCGGGTGGGACACGATGCTCCACACCATCAACGGCTTTCTCGCCGGCGCCATCGGCATCGCGCTCATCGACATATTAAACCGCACGGAACGCTTCCATTTTAAAATGTCCCCCGCGTTCGTCGCGCTGATGGCGTTTTGCTTTTCAATGACCGTCGGCGTCGTGTGGGAGTTTTACGAGTACGGCATGGATACGTTCTTCCGCCGCGACATGCAGAAAGACACGCTCGTCGCCACCTTCAACAGCGTTGCGCTCAACCCGGAGGGGCGCAACGTCCCCGTCGTGGTGACGGACATCTCAAAGACCGTGATTTACGGGAAGGTAAACGGCGTCGAGACGGAGATTGCGCTGAGCGGCTACCTCGACATCGGCATCCACGACACGATGAAGGACCTTCTGGTCAACTTCATCGGCGCCAGCTGCATGTCCCTCCTTGGATACGTACATATCAAGCGGCGCGGCGAAGGGCCGAGCGGCCAGGTTTTGAAAAACCTCATGCCCACCATCGAAGCGAGCGCCCTCGAGACGCATGACGCCGCGCACAGCGCCCCGCCCGATTGACAGGGAAAGCGAAGTGTGGTATCGTATCTTTTGCTTTTCCCATGGAGAGATACCGAAGCGGTCATAACGGGGCGGTCTTGAAAACCGTTTGGGTGAACAGCCCACGTGGGTTCGAATCCCACTCTCTCCGCCAAGGACTTATTGCACTTTTGTGTGATAAGTCTTTTTTATTTTCGAAGTTTATGGAGTTGTATAATCCGGTTTCCGCAATATCTCAGACTTGCAGCAGCCTCTCGTCGGGATAGCGGGCCGGCATGTCTAAAAACAGCAGACATTATGGCAGCATCGCCATAATGTCTGCTGCTTTGTTTGTTCTTATTTACTCCTTGCAATAATACTCTTTGAGCAAATCAATAACCGCCTCAACACGGTGATCGGCGATCGAATAAATAATGTTTTGCCCGGATTTCGAGGAATCCAGTATCCCGTGCGCTTTTAATACTGCCAAATGCTGCAAAAAGTTGATGCTGAGAGCATCCGCGTCGGCGACATTATCCTGTTTGGCGGCGGCGATAAGATAACCATCGCCCACCGGGTGATTGAGATTACCGAAGACGAGACGGGGCGGCAGTTTATCACGAAGGGCGATCGGCGGCGAGGACTACAGGAAGACACGCTTCTTTGTGGTGGACGAGCCGTGGCAGTACGTCTTTCACGCCGTCTCCCTCTCCGGCGCGCGCCAAACGGCGGAAAAGGGCGTGCGAAAACGGCGCGCCGAAGCCCGGCCGGCTGCAGAATATCATTCGAATAAGTAAAAAACGAGCCCTCCTCCGGTCGGAGTAGGGCTTTTTTTATGGCAGGCACAGCCAGTTTCTGTTTATTATATCAGTTTAAAACGTCAGCGGCCGTCAAATCTTTGGCAAAACTATCAGGAAAATTTTGTCGAAATTTGTCGATTATGTATTTTGCGGCTGTTTCGTTTGCCATTAAATCTTAATCAAAAAGGGGGATGTATCGTTTTGGCAGATTTCGCTCAAAGCTCAGTCGATTTAGAAGCGGATGCGCTTAAGGACAATTACCTCATCTTCTCCATCGGAAGCGAAAGCTACGGCATTGAGGTCAGGCATGTGACAGAAATCGTCGGCATCCAGCATATCACAACGGTGCCCGAACTTCCTATGTACATCAAAGGCCTTATCAACTTAAGGGGCAGCGTCATACCCGTCATGGACGTGCGGCTGCGGTTCGGGAAGGAGCCGAAGGAGTATACCGACAGAACATGCATTATCGTTGTCAACGTAAAGAGCATGTCCTTTGGCCTCATTGTCGACGCGGTTTCGGAAGTGCTCTCCATACCGGAAGAAGATATTGTGGACCCGCCGATGTCTGAGATGAACAACGGGTTTGTGAAAGGAATCGGGAAAGTAAACAACGGCGTAAAGCTGCTCATCGACTGTAAAAAGATGCTCGCCGCAGACGAGATACTGTCCGCTTAAACCCCAAAAAACATACGGAAAACAGAAAGGGAGAAAACATGCGTTGGTTTTACAACATGAAAATCGCGTCTAAGCTGATTCTGGGTTTCCTCATAATGGCAATCATCGCCGGGGTTGTGGGAATTGTCGGACTAGCTGGAATACTTGATTCCCAGCGTGTTTTCCTCGTACAGCAGCGTATCGGCTTTATTCATACTGAGGAACGCCGCTTCAACCGAGCAGGCCGCCGCCATCGCGCAGATTAACGAAGGCATCAGCCTCGTGTCCCAGGTCGTTCAGGCCAACTCCGCGACCTCCGAGGAGAGCGCGGCGGCCAGCGAGGAGCTGT
>JAAYMC010000015.1 GCA_012521555.1 Clostridiales bacterium | reverse complement strand
CCTAAAAGCTCTTTGCCCGCCGCTATTAAGCAGCGCTATGGCAGAATGCCATAAACGGAGGGGGACTTTCTTCTGAAAGTTATTATATCAGAGGAAAAAGTCGATGTGAAATGCAATTCCATACTCATAACATAATATTTCAGTATGGATTGGGAGCGGCAGCGTTTGAACATTTTTCAGGCAAAACACGCCGGGTTCGGCAAAAATGATGACATTTCATGCTCTTCCGGCGAAAAACTGGAATTTCCTGTTTTTGTATGGTACGATAGGCCCAGCGGCTTTGACGGCACGAAGACCCCCGCCCCTACAATCGCAAAAAACATCGAGAACGCGCCGTGCTCGTTCCTGTACAATAGGACCCGAAAAGGGGTGATAAAGATGACGGAGCAGGTTTTAGCGGTCCAGCGGATGCAGGAGTACATCGAGGCGCACCTGACCGAGGAGATCACCCTCGCCGACCTCGCCCGCGCCGCCCGCTACTCCCCGTGGCACGCCTGGCGGCTCTTCCGGGAGTACACGGGGCTCTCCCCCGGCGACTATATCCGGCGGCTGAGGCTGTCGAAATCCGCGCTGCGGCTGAAAAACGAAAAGGCCAAAGTCAGCGACGTCGCCTTCGACCTCGGCTTCGGCAGCGTGGACGGGTACCAGCGCGCCTTCCTGCGGGAATTCGGCGTCTGCCCGGGCCAGTACGCCAAATCCCCCCTGCCCATCCCGCTCTTTATCCCCTATGCAGTGAAATTTCGGGAAATGAGAAAGGAGCATAAGGAAATGAGCAACGTCCAGAGCGTTTTCGTCCAGCTTGTCCGGAAACCGGCGCGCAAGTGCATCATCAGGCGCGGCGTAAAGGCCGAGGATTATTTCGCCTACTGCGAGGAAGTCGGCTGCGACGTGTGGGGCATCCTCACCAGCATGGACTCCCTCTGCGGCGAGCCCGTCTGCCTGTGGCTCCCCGAGAGCTATATGAAGCCCGGCACGTCCAAATACGTCCAGGGCGTGGAGGTTCCGCCGGATTACGCGGGGCCGGTGCCGGAGGGGTTTGACGTGATCGACCTGCCCGAGGCGGAGTACCTGATGTTCCAGGGCGAGCCCTTCCGCGAGGAGGACTACTGCGAGGCTATCGAGGCCCTGCAGTGCGCCATGGAAAAGTACGACCCCGCCCTCATCGGGCATAAGTGGGATGATGAAAACCCCCGCATCCAGCTTGAGCCGAAAGGCACGCGCGGCTACATCGAGCTGCGCGCGGTCAAAAAGCTTTAGCGGCGATAAAAGCGCCCTCAAACTGAGCGCTTGAGGGCGCTTTCTTTTTCACCGCCGCTTTGCGCGGCCCCTGCAAAATGCCGCGTGAGCGCGGCGATGTCCGATTGCGCCGCGTATGTTTGAAAGTTTGCGGAAGGCGTGATATACTGCTAGCAATAAGCTGAAAACGGGGGGGAGCTGCCATGAAAAGAATCGTCACGCCGCTGTGCCTGCTCATTTGCATTCTCATACTGCTTAGCGGATGCGGCGGCGCGGCGAAGCTGCCCTCTGGGCAGGAAAATGCGGATGCCGGGCCGGGCGCAACGATATCCGTTAGCCCGCTTGACCTCGAAGAGCCCGCCTGGCCCGTCCTGAGCGTCGCGCCGGAGGATTACGGCATCGTATACGACGCGAAGAGCATCGAACATCTGCCGGAGTATCCCCTCGACAAGCTCATGGCCTACTGCCTGGGGGCCGACGGGGCGTTTGCGGAAGGCGCGTTTTGCGAGCTGTACCGGCGGTTTCTCGACGCGCCGGGCACCGTGCTCACGGCCATCGCCCTGATTGGAGACGAGATGGTCCGCGGCACCCCGGCGCGCGACCTGCTGTGCCGGGCAATCGCCTCGAGCGCCGCGTGGTCCGGGGCGGAAGCCTTCGGCGAAACCGTAAAGCGCTGCGAAGAAGCCTATCCCACAGGCCGCGCTGCGGACGTTCTGACAAGTCTTAAGGAACAGTACGCCGCCGCACAAAATGCGGCGGAATAAAATACATAGACGCGAGGAGACGGGATTTATGATTCAGCTCGAAACGGAAAGGCTCATCCTTCGCCCCCTTGGCCTTCAGGACTTTGACGATTTCTACAGCTACGGCTCCGTGCCGGAAAACATGACGTACATGATTTTCGGCCCGTACACGCCGGAGACGGCGCGCGCCTTCCTCCAGAAAGTGGAAGACTGGTGGAAGGAGGACCCGCAGCGCGTCTACGAATTTGCCGCCGTGCTGAAGGAGACCGGCCGGACGATCGGCAACGTGGGCATCTACCTCGACAGGGATGTGCCCGCGACGGGGATGCTCGGCTGGTGCTTCCACCGCGACTACTGGAACCGCGGCTACTGCACCGAGGCGGTGCGCGCGCTCATGAAGTTCGGGTTTGAGGACTTAAACCTCCACCGCATCCACGCCGAGTGCAACGCCGACAATACCGCCAGCGCGCGCGTCATGGAAAAGCTCGGCATGCGGCGCGAGGGCCACTTCATCAAAAACCGCTACGCCCGCGTCGGGGACACGAAAATGTGGTACGACGAGTTCTTCTACGGCATCCTGAGGGAGGAGTTCCTCGGCCAGGCCAAATACGATACGCCCAAGACGGGCGACGCGTTAAAGCGCGACTTAAACTGAACGTTCAAGCAAAGAAAAACCTGCCCGGACGGCCTTGTCCGGGCAGGTTTTTATGTACGTTCAACGCATGTTGAACGGCCTTTCAGCCGTCGAGCCCGAAAAAGCCCGGGCCCATGTTGCAGAAAATCATCGTCAGCTCCTGGTCGCTGATGCGCCGCCCGGCGGGCTTCTTCACCGTCTCCGGGACGGGGAACGGGTAGTTCATCGCCCGGAGCACGTCGTAGACGATCATGCCGGAGCCATGGAGCTTTGCCGCGTTGAGGATGCAGTAGACCATCGCCGCGCCGCTCGTCTCCGGCGGGATCATGCCGGGGAAGCCGGGCATGGCGAATTTCTTCGGATCCACTTTCGGCGCGCCCGGGGGCGGAGGCGGGAATTTGGAGAAGTCCACGCGCGCTACGCCCGCGGGGACGAAGCAGAACACGCCGACGCCCGTCTCTTCCGCCGGGCCCAGCTCGTTGCACAGGGACATGATGAGGGACGTGGCCGCCGCCTTGCCGGCGGTGTATATCGTCCCGCCCACCATCGGCGGGCAGTAGTGGAACTGCGTGGCGCTGTAGGTGACGACGCCGTGGCCGCGCTCGACCATCTTCGGCACAAATTCCTTGACGGCGAGCATGACGCCGCGGGCTGAGATGGCGTAGGACTGGTCGAGCTCCTCGACGGTGGACTTCAGGAGCGGGCCGTTGAGGCGCATGTTCATGGCGTTGTTGATGAGGATATCCACCTTGCCGAACGCCTCGTACGCCTTTTCCGCAAGGTTTTTGACATCCTTTTCCTGCGTGATGTCGCACTGGACGAAAATTGCCGCGTCACGCCCGTTTTCCTCGTTGATGACGCGCCGGGCTTCCTCGCCGTTTTTCGGGTTGATGTCGGCGATGACGACGTTTCCGCCCGCCGCCGCAATCGCGCGCGCAAATCCGAGGCCGACGTTGCTGGCCGCGCCGGTGACGACCGCCGTTTCGCCCTTGAGCGCGTCCTTTTTGATGCCGGCGCGCTCAAGTTCCGGCGCGACAGGCTCGATATTGAGGAACGTTTCGATTTTACGTGCCATCGTTTCCATGCTGTAGCGCATCTCCTTTTCCAGTTCTTTCTTTCAGTATGGCACACCGTTTTCCCCAAAGTCAACGCGTTTTTAGAGCAAGGCGGCAAATTTATGCCCCCGCGCGGCGCCCGGGCGCGTCCCACAAATTGACAGCGCGCCGCGGCTGGTTTACTATGGTAAGTAATCACATACATCACTTACACAAGAAAGGTTGTATGAACTATGGCGGTCTTTACATTTACCTTCTTCTCAACCTCCCTTACGCGCCACACGGAAGTCACGGCCATCCTCCCCCTTGACGTGCCGAACTTCCTCCCCGTGCCCGGCATGCCGGGGCCGGGGGAGAGGAAAAAGCCCTTCCGCACCCTCTATCTCCTGCACGGCTATTCGGGGACGCACACCGACTGGCTGAAAGGCACCCGGATTGAGCAGCTGGCCATGTTCCACAACGTCGCCGTGATCTGCCCCTCCGGGGAAAACAGCTTCTATCTCGACGACTTAAACCGCGACGCTAAGTACAGCACGCTCATCTGCGAGGAGCTCATCGAGTTTACGCGCCGCGTCTTCCCCCTGTCGCACCGGCGCGAGGACACGCTCATCGGCGGGCTGTCCATGGGCGGCTACGGCGCCATCCGCAACGGCCTGCTCCGCAGCGACGTGTTCGGCACCATCATCGCCCTCTCCTCCGCGCTGATTACGGACAACGTGGCAAAGGGCGTTGAGAAAAACCCCGTCGTCTCCCCCGCCTACTTCCTGCACACCTTCGGCCCGCCGGAGAAAATCAAGGGCAGCGACATGGACCCGGAGCACCTGATAAACCGCATCGTGAGCGAAAACCTCCCGCGGCCGAACCTCTACGTCGCCTGCGGGACGGAAGACCCGCTCCTCGAGCCCAACAGGCAGTTCCACGGGTGGCTGGAGAAAGCCGGATACGACCACGTCTACGTCGAAGAGCCGGGCATGCACGAGTGGGGCTTCTGGGACAGGCACATCGAAAAAGCCCTTATCTGGTACAACAATCTCAGCAAATAACAGACGCAAACACAACGCCGCCCCGGATGAACATCCGGGGCGGCGTTTTTCGCGGCGCGCGCCGTGAGGGCGTGCGTAATCGGCGGTGTTGCGCATCTGAGACGCCGGGTAGAACAGCTGCCGCGCTCCGTTTCTTGTGTCGCGCGCGTTTGGGCGGAACGCAAATAGTGCGCGCATCGGAAAGCGCGCATACATTTCGGCGAATCGGGCGGCGCGGAGCGGGATAGCTCCCGCGCGCCCTGCGTCATCCCGCGTGCCGCGAATCGGGCGGCGCGCATTATAGGAAGCGCGCGCAACGAGGCGCGCCGGTGGGGCAGCCGCCGCGGCCTGCGCCGAGCATCCTCCCCGCAGTCTGAAGAGAGCGCCGTCTTTTCCGACGTGCCATAAATTGACATGGCGTACAAACAGGTTTAATGTGTAAGCGGGCTCACATTGAAAGAAAGGTTGCATGATACGATGGCGTTGCTCAATGTCTCCTACTATTCCCACGCTCTGTCGCGCAATACGGACCTGACGGTCATCCTCCCCGCCGGCATGCCCGATTTTATTCCCATGCCCAGAAAGGCCGTGCCGAGGGATCCGGACCGGCCTTTCCGCACCCTCTATCTCCTGCACGGCTATTCGGGAACGAACGCCGACTGGCTGCGCTACACGCGGATTGAGCTGTATGCCATGCTGTACAACGTCGCCGTCGTCTGCCCCTCCGGCGAAAACAGCTTCTACCTCGACGACAAAATGCGCGACGCGCACTATGCCAGATTCATCTGCGAGGAGCTCATCGATTTTACGCGCCGCATCTTCCCCCTCTCGCGCAGGCGCGAGGACACGCTCATCGGCGGGCTGTCCATGGGCGGCTACGTCGCCGTCCGCAACGGCCTGCTCCGCGGCGACGTGTTCGGCGCCGTCATCGCCCTCTCCTCGGCCCTGATAACGGACAGCGTGGCGGAAGGCTTCAAGGACGAATACGGCCTGATCTCCCCCGAGTACTATATCCACACCTTCGGCCCGCCGGAGAAGATCAAGGGCAGCGACATGGACCCGGAGCACCTGATAAACCGCATCGTGAGCGAAAACCTGCCCCGCCCGAACCTCTACGTCGCCATTGGGACGGAAGACCCCCTTCTGGACTTTAACAGGAAGTTCCACGGGTGGCTGGAGAAAGCCGGGTACGGCCACGTCTACATAGAAGAGCCCGGCAACCACGACTGGGTCTTCTGGGACCGCCACATCGAAAACGCCCTGATCTGGTACAACGAGCTGAGCAAATAACATGGCGCCAAAACAAAGCCCCGTGCCGTCCGGCACGGGGCAGTTTTTTTACTGTGCGGGGAGCGCGCCGGGCGCGCCGGCAAAGAGCTTTTTCCTGCGGTAGCGGTAGAATGCAAGACCGGCCAAAACCGTAATCAGCTCCGTGGCGGGGAACGCCATAAAGACGCCCGTCATCTCAAACAGCGTGGAGAACAGGAGGATCAGCGGCGCGATGACGGCGATGCCGCGCATGAGCGAGATGACAAACGCCAGCCTTGCGTATTCCGTCGACGTAAAGAAGACGGACAAAAGCAGGTTCGTGCCGGCAAACAATACGGCGGCAAAGTATATCCGCACGCCCACGGAGGCGACCTGCTGCATGACGGGGTCCTTTTCGCTGTTAAACAGCGCCGCAATCCCGTCCGCGCCGATGAGGATGGCCGCGTAGAGCACGACGGCGAGGGACACGAGGGTAATTACCGCGTAGCGCATCACGGCGCGCACCGTTTTCAGCTCGCCCGCGCCGTAATAGCGGCTCAGGAGCGGCTGCGTGCCCTGCGCGATGCCGGAGAAAATCGCCAGGACGATAATCGCCGTGTTGGCGACGATGCCGTACGCCGCGATGCCCAGGTTCCCCATCAGGCGGTATGTGACGGTGTTGTACAGGATGATAACAATGCTGGAGCTCACTTCGGTGATGAGCGTGGGCACGCCGCTCGATATAATCCTGACGATATGCTGCGTTTTAAGCGGCGTCTTTTTCAGGTGGAAGTTGTTTTTCTTCCGGATAAAGAACGTGGACAGAATGCAAAGGCTCCAGACCGGCGAGAGGCACGTGGCCAGCGCCGCGCCGAAAACGCCCATGTCAAGCGGATAGATGAACACATAATCGAGAATAATGTTCATGATATTCCCGAAGATCATGGCGAGCATCGAAAGCTGCGGCGCGCCGTCGTTGCGGATGAAGTTCTGCATGGTGTGGTTGAGCAGAAATATCGGCGCGAACAGGAGCAGCATCCTCAGGTACAGGCGGCTCATGTCGATGACCGACTCGTCCGCGCCCATAAGGCGGGCAATCTGCCCTGAGAAGAAGATGCCACAGATGAGGAACACGGCGGCCAAAACGGCCCAGATATACAGCGCGTGCATAAACGCCGCGTTGGCTTCTTCGGGTTCGCCGCGCCCCCTGTGGATGGAGTAGCGCGTCCCGCCGCCGTGGCTGAGCATCAGGCCCGCCGCGAGAACAAAGCCGAACACCGGCATGGCGAGGTTAATGGCCGAAAGGCCATCCTGCCCGAACCGGTTGGCGATAAAGTAGGTGTCCGCAAAAATATAGCCGGACAGGCCTATCATTCCGAGCATGTTCAGCGAGATGTATTTTAAGAACTCCCTGAAAACGGACTTGCTTTTCACAGCGACTCTCCTATCGTGGCGCTACACTTATATTTTTTGCACGCAGACACTTGTCGAATATACCATACCCCACCCGCGCTGTCAATTTTGCACCAGCGCGGAATGCCGCCGCCAGAGGGAAAGCGCCGAAGGAGGCCGCGCAAACTGTCAATTTTGCGCCAGCGAGAGAGCCGCCGCGACACCTGCACCGGGACGTTTTGCCCATTTGTCAGTTTTGCGCCTTACGCGAGCGTCAGAGCGTTTTATCCGTCATTTGCGCCCAGCGCACAAAGCCGCAGGCGCCCGGAATACGCGCGCGGCGCCTGCCGCCGCCGGTTTCCGCGCGCTTTAAGTCCGCGAAAGCCTTGCGCCCGCTTGAAAAAGTGTGGTAATTTTAATATATTTAATATATCTTCAATACGCAGCCTAAGCAGCAAACGCGAAGTGGAGGAAAGAAAATGCTTACGAAGAGACAAAACATGCTCGAGACGATCCGCGGCGGCAAGCCGGACCGCTATGTCAAAGGCTACGAGGCCCTCGCGCTCGTCATGCCCCCGCAGAGGAAAAAGGACCCCCGCCCCGTGAAGGGCGGCCCGAACGTCGTCAACAGCTGGGGCGTCACGCTCAGCTGGCCGGATAACGCCCCCGGCCCGTTCCCCGTGCACGACGCCGAGCACGTCGTCATCAAGGACATCGAAAAATGGCGCGACTACGTCAAGGTGCCGAACGTCGTCCTCCCCGAGGAGGAGTGGCGGGACACCCTCCAGGCCGTCGAGCAGATTGACCGCAACGAATACTTCGTCACGGCTTTCGTCGCCCCCGGCGTCTTCGAGCAGGCCCACTACCTCCTTGAGATTACAAACTGCCTGGCCTCGCTCTACACAAACCCGGACGAGATGCACGAGATCATCGACATGATCACCGACTACGAAGTGGCCCTCGCCGAGCAGATCTGCAAATACATGAAGCCCGACGCCCTCTTCCACCACGACGACTGGGGCACCCAGATTTCGTCGTTCATGTCGCCGGCGATGTTCGAGGAGTTCATCCTTCCGGCGTACAAGCGCATCTACGGCTACTACAAGGACCACGGCGTGGAAATCATCGTCCACCACTCCGACTCCTACGGCGAAAACCTCGTCCCCTACATGGTCGAGATGGGCATGGACGTCTGGCAGGGTGCGCTGTCCACGAACAACATCCCGAAAATCATCAAGGAATACGGCGGCAAGCTGACCATCATGGGCGGCATCGACAACGGCAAGGTCGACCGCGCCGACTGGACGCGTGAGGCCATCCACGAGGAAGTCTTCCGCGCCTGCCGCGAGTACGGCACGAAGTACTATATCCCCTGCACCTGCATGGGCGACCCGGCGAGCATCTACCCCGGCGTGTACGACGCCGTCATGGAGGAAATCGACAAGGCCTCGAAGGAATTCTTCAAATAACGCTTCCCATCACGCAAAAAACGCAGTCAAAAGGCGGCGCCCTAAGCGCCGCCTTTTATTCTGCCTGCGATGTCAAAAACCGCTTTAAGCCTTAGTGCTCCAGCGAGGGCTTGACCTTGTAGTGGTCCGGCACGGTCGTGCGGGCGCTGAAGAGGTTCATGTCCGTCACGGGCGTGTACTTGTAGTGGCCTTCCTCGCCCTCGCCGAAGGCGTACAGGTCCGTCCACTCGAGGTAGGTCCGGTACGTCTCCTTATCAAGCCACTGCGTCGGGAGGAGGAGCGTGGCGTAGTTGTGCTCTTCCGTCACGATGGGCTCGCCGTTGTCGCCCGCGGCGACGTAGGGCACTTTGTAGACGGGGTCGAGCTCGTCGGTGAGGACGAACTGGTCGCCCTTGTCGTAGGCGTTGACCCATTCGGGCCAGAGGGTGTCCGGCGTCGCCTGGCCGGACATGATGGCCCAGAGCCCCGCCATAATCGGCTCGGCGTAAATCGACTGCGCGGTAAACAGGGCGTACCGCCACGCGGTTTCGACGCCGCTGTCCCACTGCAGCGCGAGGTTGGATCCGCCGATGGCCACGACGCACGTCTTGTCCGTCATCTTCAGGTTCTCGGCCGCGTTGGCCGCGCCCATGGCGAAGTCGTCGAACGCGGCGGCAATCAGCCAGACTTCAATGCCGCCGGGGTTGGAGAGGATCTGCGTGACGAGGCTTTGCGCCGTCACCTGGTCCATATTGCCGGAGACGGTGTCGCACACGAAGAAGTTTTTCGGGTTAATCTCGTTGCTGGGGTTGTACGCGCCCATCTCCGGGTGCAGCTCGGCCCAGCGCTGCTCCGCGCCGAGCGTGCGCTCGTTAATCTGCGGCGAGAGGGAGAAGGTGATGGAGATGACGCCGACTTTGTCGATGGGGACGTTCGGGTAGTTGGCCTTCCTCCACTCCTCCAGCTTTTCCATCATCTGCACGCCGAAGCTGATCTGGTCGAAGCCGACGTTCGGGCCGTAGAGCCACCCGAACACGAGCTTTGAGCCGTACATATACATCTGGGCGTAGTTGCGGGCCTGGCCCATGCAGGCAAACCACGGGATGCCGGCTTCGTTGCACACTTCGACGACGCGCGGGTAGAGGTTGACGTCGGCGTCGAGCAGGAGGCCGTCGTAGCCCTGGTCGGCGTACGTCTGAATGCCGGAGATATACTCGTCGGCGCCGCCGCTGGCGGGGGCCCACATGCCCGTATAGTTGATGTTCATGCGCTTGGCCCAGTTGGCGAAGGCTTTGTCAAATTCGTCGTAGAGGAGGTTCGTGGCGGACACGAGGTAGGCGACCTTGAACCTCTTGTGCTGCGTGTAGTCGTAATTCGGGTCGAAAAAGCCCGCGACGGCCGGCCAGCTCCCGCCTCCCGTGCCGCCCGTCGGCTTCGGAGACGGCGTTGTCCTCCCGCCGCCGCAGCCAAACAGCGACGCAGCCATAAGCAGTGCTAAAGCGATTGCCAAGACCTTTTTCATTGATGATCCTCCTTAAAGGCTCTTTCCCGCGCATTTTTCCAGGCGCCGGACCGCGCGTTTTGCGCCGCCGCCCGAAGACGCGCGGAAACGCTTGTTTATCACTGCTTTAGGTTGCGCAATTTTCCTTCACTCTAAACAAAAAGGAGCGGCGCCCAAACGGCGCCGCTCCTTTTTCATGCCGGGGGATGAAAACAATCGAGCTTTAAGCTTATCTCTCAAGCGGGGGGTAAACCTTGCAGGACTCGGGCACCTGCGCGCGGGCTGAGAAGAGATTTAAGCCGGTGCCTTTGTCTTTGTGTCTGATGTTTTGTGTTATTCCGGTAAGCTTGCGGCTTATCTCATGCCAGGCATACCCATTCTCGGGCCGCCCATGCTCGCGGTCTTCAGGCCGAGCTTCTTCATCCTTCTCCTGACGTTGAACGTGTCGATGGAGATCGCGATGACAAGCAGGGAGCCGTTGATGAGCGTGATGACCCAGTTCGGCAGGCCCATCACCTGCAGGCTGTAGGCGAGAACCTGGATGAGGATGATACCCAGGAAGGCTCCGCCCAGCGCGCCGGCGCCGCCCATGAAGGACACGCCGCCGAGGATGGACGCCGTCAGGCAGGTCATATCCGCGCCCGCCGTCGAAAAGCCGGTCGGGCTGCCCATCTTCTGCTGGGAGGCCCAGATCAGCCCGGCGACGGCGGCCAGAACACCGTTGTTGATGAACAGCATGGCCTGGATTTTCCTCGGATTGAGGCCGGCCAGACGCGCGGCCGTCGGGTTGCCGCCGGACATCAGGATGCTCCGGCCGAAGCGCGTGTACTTAACGACGCCGCTGTAAATGAGGACGAGCACGAGCGCGAACACGAAGGTCCACGGGATCGGCGTGCCGAACACATACTGCGCGGCTATGCTGTTAAACGTCGCGTTGCGGATCGGAATGGTGCTGCCGCGCGTGTAGAGAGCCGCAAGGCCCGACCACACGGATGACATGCCGATTGTGCAGATAAAGGGCATCAGCCCGAGGCCGTCCGCAAAGAAGGCGTTGATGCTTCCGGAGATGACGCCGAAAACAAGCGCGCACAGCATGAAGATGGGGAACGGAACAGACGGGAATCTGCGGACAAGTTCGGCAAATATCAACATGGCGACAGATGCCTGGGCACTCGTGGAGAAGTCGAAACCGCCGCTCATAAGGAGCATGGCGATTCCGCAGAGCATAACGCCCGTGTAACTGAGAGTCGCCATCAGCTGCGCGGCGTTACCCCTGTTGTACGCTCCGGGTTCGACGATAAAGACAATCGCCAGAATAATGAGCGTGAGCACAATCAGAAGGAAGGACTTCGATTGCGTGAATTTTCTGAATCTTGACATTGAATCTACTCCCCTTTCTCATCCGCCAGACTAAGCGCCGATGCGTTTGCGCTGTCTTCTCTGGCTGTAGTAGTCGAACGAAAGCGCCGCGAGGAGCAGAGCGCCGGAGAGGACGTTCGTCACATAAGAGCTTGCCCCGATAATCGTCATGCCCTTGTTGAAGGTCTTGATGACGAGCAAGCCGATGAACGCGCCGCCCATGCCGCCGGAGCCGCCGCCGAACGAAATACCGCCGAGGATGGCCGCCGTCAAGCCCGTAAACTGGTCTGTGGCCATGGCCGAAAGGCTGCCCTGCTTGACGCGGGACGTGTAAATCAGCCCGGCGAGGCCGCCCATAAGCGAGCAGTTCATAAACAGGATGTAAGAAGTTTTCTTGGAGTTGATGCCGGCCAGCCGCGCCGCCATCGGGTTGCCGCCGATGAGGTAGACGGAGCGGCCGAACTTCGTCTTCGACAGGAGCAGCCCGTAGAAGATGAAGGCGATAATCATGGCGATAATCGTCGCCGGCAGGAAGCCGCCGATTTCATAGTTGCCGATGAGCGTAAGGGTCGGGTTATTGTAGTTGATCGAGCCCTGCATCTGGCCGGTCTGGTCCGTCGCGATGAGCATCATCACCGCGCGCGTCACAGTGGACATCGCCATTGTGGCGATAAACGGCATCATGTTCAGCTCGTTGACGAGGATGGCGTTTACGAGTCCGATACACAGCGCGATGAGCAGGGCGATAATAACCGCAGCATACCACGGCAGGTTCCACCAGCCGACGCTGACCGCTATCGTCACGCCGGTCATGGCGGCGACGGTCGCCTGGGAGAGGTCGATGCCGCCGGAGACCATCAGGCAGCCCGCGCCGATGGCAAGGAAGCCCGGGACGGACAGGTCGCGCAGAATGCTGATGAACGTGCGCGTCGTGAGAAAGTTCGCGTCGTTGAGCGGGGCCAACGCCGTGAACAGAACGATCATGATAACAAACAAAATCAAAAGCGGGAACGCCTTCGACCGGATCGCTTTCTTAAAAGTCGATATCCTTGTGAAGTTATCCATTTACACACTCCCCCTTAATTGGACGCCATGGCGAGAGCAAGGACTTTTTCTTCCGTGGCTTCCTCGCGCAGCACCTCGCCGGTGATGGTGCCGTCCTTCATGACGATGATGCGGTCGGCCACGTTGATAACTTCCGTCAGCTCCGAAGAAATGAAGATGACGCCCAGGCCTTCCTTCGCCAGGTCGCACACCATCTGATAGATTTCGGCCTTCGTGCCAACGTCGATGCCCTTCGTCGGCTCGTCGAGAATGAGCAGCTTCGTGTTGACGAGGCTGGACGTCCAGCGGCCGAGGATGACCTTCTGCTGGTTGCCGCCGGACAGCTCGACAACGATCTTGTCGATTGTGGGGGTCTTGATGTCGTACTTCTTGATCGCTTCGATGGTGACCCTTTCGCTCTTCTTGAAGTCAAGGAACGGCCACTTGCGGACCTTGTCGAGGAACGGCATGATGATGTTGTCCTCAATCGAGCGCCACAGCACAAGCCCCTGTTCCTTGCGGTCTTCAGGGCACAGGGCGATGCCGGCGTCAATGGCGTCCTTCGGCGTTTTGAACTCGACCTTTTTGCCCTCGAGCTTAATCTCGCCGGAGATAATCGGGTCGGCGCCGAAGATGGCGCGCATGACTTCCGTGCGCCCCGCGCCGACGAGGCCGGCAAAGCCGAGAACCTCGCCCTTGCGCAGCGAGAAGCTCACGTCGTGGACGGCGTACGTCGTGAGGTTGTTCACCTCGAGCAGCACGTCCCCGTATTTGTCGTTGCGGGAGAGATTGGCGTATGTATCGCCGATGTCGCGGCCGACCATGTACTTGATGAGGTCCTGCTCGTTCGTCTCGGCCGTGTTGACATGGGTGACGAAACGGCCGTCCTTTAGGACGACGATTTCGTCCGTGACTTCGAAGATCTCCTTTAAGCGGTGGGAGACATAGAGAATGATCTTTCCCTGTTCTTTGAGCCGCCTGATGAGGTTGAAGAGAATCTCGATTTCCGTATCCGTCAGAGGAGCCGTCGGCTCGTCGAACGCGATGACGAGAGAGTCTCTCCGGTAGGCCTTCATGATCTCCACCATCTGCTGGTGGGCGATCGACAGGAACATGACGGGCGTCTCCGGGTCGATCGGAAGGCCAAACTGATCGATAATCTTTTTCGTTTCCCGTTTGAGCGTCTTGTAGTCGACAATGCCGTTTTTAACCGGTATGTCGCCTGCGAAGATGTTTTCCATGACGCTCATGGCCGACATCAGCTGGCGCTCCTGATAGATGACGCTGATGCCCGACTTCAGAGCGTCATGCGGCGAGCGGAACGAAAGTTCCCTGCCATTGAGAACGATTTTGCCTTCGTCGGGCTTGATGTCGCCGCTTAGAATCTTAAGCAGCGTGCTCTTGCCCGCTCCGTTTTCGCCGAGCAGTGCCAGAACTTTGCCGCCGGTCGCTCTAAAGCCGACGTCTTTGAGGGCCTGAACGCCGGGGAAAGCTTTGCTGATACCGCTCAATTCCAGGTATTGTTCCATCTGATCCCCTCCGATTATTGCTTTTCAACCCCCACGCGTCCCCGGGGGACGCATGAGCCGGTTACTCACAAGCGCCTTGGCAATTCGAGACTCCTTTGGAATTTCCTGGCGAAAATCGGCCGGGAACCTCGAAAGCCGTACCCTTTCTGAAAACCAGCTTATTTTGTTTATAATATATAATTTTGCAATTGTACAATCGAAAAAAATATGTTACAATAACCTTAACGGAATGGCAACATGATATTTGGCATAGTTAACCACCCAGAAAACATGTAGTTTTTCACCCCTTTTTTGTGTATATTTCACAACGCCCATTGAGGGGGTTATAACAACGTGTACAACATTACGTTCCAGCAGATCGAGGCTTTCCTGACCGTCGCCAAGAGCTTAAATCTCTCAAAAGCCGGAGAAATTCTCTACACTTCTCAGCCGGCCCTGAGCAAGACGCTCAAGCGCTTTGAGGACGGCGTCGGCATGAAGCTCTTCATCCGCAGCAACCAGGGCATGATCCTCACGAGCGACGGGGAGTATCTCTACTCCGTCCTCGAGCCGATTTACAAGTCGATGGTCCAGTGCATCCGCATCGCGCAGCACAACGCGTCCATGCCGCTGAAGTACCTGAGAATCGTCTATACCAGCACGTATTTCTACTCCAAGGACTTCGATCCGGTTAGGGAAACTGTCGAGAAATACAAGAAAAGGTACCCCGACGTGAAGATGCACGAGGTGCTGCACGACATCAAGGAGCTGCGCCAGGCGCTTGAGTTCGGCAACGCCGACATCGTCGTCACGGAGGATTTCTGCGTGCGGGACATGCCGGATATCTCGATCAAGCGCATCAATCCGATGAAAACGTTCATCGCCCTGTCCGCCAAGCACCCCGTCGCGCAGTGCCAGCCGCTTGAGCTGTCCATGCTCGACGGCCTGACCTGCTTTGCCGTCCCCACGATGAACGACGAGCAGTCGGACATTGAGGCGATCCGGTCGTGGTGCCGGAAATGCGGGTTTATGCCCCAGGTCGAGCTCATGCCGAATTTCCTGTCGCTCTTGCACGCGATATACCTCGGGAAGGGCTTTGCCATCACGTCGACCTTCGAGCCGTTCAACGCGGCCGACAGCATCGTCTTCATCCCCTTTCCCCTTTCGGCGTCGCCTTATGTGTGCGTCGCGTGGCGCACCGGCAAAATCAGCCGCGAAGTAAAGAACTTCGTCGATATGCTGCCCGACTCCGAAGAGGAAGACACACCCGTCAATTCATAACGATTTCGGAGGGGCCGTAATTGTATCGATTCAGCAGCGATTACCTGGAAGGGGCGCACCCGCGCCTTCTTGAAAAGCTTATTCAGACGAACGCCGAACAGACCGCCCCCTACGGGGAGGACGTCTACTGCCGCGCCGCCGCGGACC
Source organism: Clostridiales bacterium (assembly GCA_012521555.1). Classification (GTDB taxonomy): domain Bacteria; phylum Bacillota; class Clostridia; order Oscillospirales; family Oscillospiraceae; genus Sporobacter. Next base: position 29,776 of record JAAYMC010000015.1, on the reverse strand, counting down.
TCATCCGCCTGCGCTGCCGCAACCGCGGCGCCGCCGTCGTCTTCGTGCCGGGCGGGACGATGGCAAACCTCGCCGTCGCCGCCGCGTGCCTGCGCCCGCACCAGGGCGTCCTGTCGGCGCAAACCGGCCACGTCAACACCCACGAGGCCGGTGCCATCGAGGCGACGGGGCACCGCGTCCTCGCGCTGCCGTCACAGGACGGCAAGCTCTCAGCCGAGCAGATCCGCAAAGCCATGCTCGACTACCGGGGCGACCCGGTGCGGGAGCACACGGTGCAGCCGAAACTCGTGTACATCTCTCAGCCGACGGAGCTGGGGACGGTCTACTCCCTCGGCGAGCTCGAACAGATCAGCGCCGTGTGCCGCGAGTTTAACCTCTTCCTGTACGTGGACGGAGCGCGGCTTGCGTACGCCCTGCGCGCGGAGAAAAACGACGTCGACCTGCCGGACCTTGCGCAGCTGACGGACGTTTTCCTCATCGGCGGCACGAAGGTCGGCGCCCTGTTCGGCGAGGCGCTCGTCATCCCCTCGCCCGCGCTGCAGGCGGATTTCCGCAGCATCGTCAAGCAGCGCGGCGGCCTGATGGCAAAGGGGCGGCTGATGGGGCTTCAGTTTCTGGCGCTGTTTGAGGACGACCTGTACTTCGACATCGCCGAACACGCCAACCGCATGGCGCAGGCCATCCGCCAGGCGTGCCGCGAGGCGGGGTATCCATTCCTCGTCGACTCGCCGACAAACCAGCAGTTTCCCATTTTGCCGAACGCGCTTGTGGCGCGCCTGTCGCAGGATTTCGACTTTTCCCTGTGGCAGGACTTAAAGGACAGCCAGGCCGTGCGCTTTTGCACGAGCTGGGCCACGCCGTTTTCCGCGGTGGAAAGCCTCGCCGCCGCCATCCGCGCGGGCGCTTAAACCGGCGCATGGTTTGCCCTGAAAATACATGACAAGCTTATTCCTCCGTTTCTTCCGATAAAACAAAAACCGGCAAAGCTTTAAGCTTTGCCGGTTTTTCGCCTTTCTTTTCTTATAAAAACCGCTTGATGGCGTCGTTGAGCTTTTCCAGAGTGCTCAAATCGTTTGTCTCCACCGCGTCGACGATGCAGTGCTCGATGTGGTCCTTCAGGATGATTTTCGCGGTGCTGCCAAGAGCCGAGCGCACGGCGGCCAGCTGCGTGAGCACTTCGGCGCAGTCCCGCCCGCTCTCCACCATGCGTTTGACGGATTCGAGGTGCCCGATGGCGCGGGAGAGGCGGTTGAGAACCACTTTCGTCTGCGTGTGCGTGTGGGCGTGGCCGTGGTCATGGCCGTGCTCTTCTTCATGGGTATGGCCGTCTTCATGGGCGTGCGCGTGGACGTCTTCATGGACGTGCACGCAGCCGTCTTCATGGACGTGGATGTCGTCGTGCGGCATGATGCTCTCCCCCTTTTAAAGCGCCGTTTCTCTTTAGGCTCAACCTACTTTATCACAAAACGTCCGCCGTGGCAACCGCGCCCTCAAATGCATAAGCGGGCGGGGTTTCCCGCCCGCTTAAAGCTATTCTCTGACGCCGAAGACGAGGCCGTTTTCGTCGGCGTCGACGGTAATCGTCGCCCCTTCGGGGATGTCGCCCTGCATAATCGTGCGGGCGATGGCCGTCTCGATGTTCTTCTGGACGTAGCGCCTGACCGGACGCGCGCCGTACACCGGCGAGTAGCTCGCCCGCGCGCAGTACTCCTTGGCCAGCTCGCTCACCTCGAGCCTGAGCGACTGATCGGCGAGCTTCGAGCGCGTCTTGTCGAGGATGAGGTCGATAATCTGCGTAATCTCCCGCATGGTCAGGGGCTTGAACATGACAATCTCGTCGAGCCGGTTGAGAAACTCCGGCCTAAACGTGCTCTGCAGCTGCGCCATGACGGCGTTTCTGACCTCCTCGCGGATTTCGCCCGCCGCCGTCACGCCCTCCGTGAGGTAGGCGCTGCCGATGTTCGACGTCATGATGACGACGGTGTTCCTGAAATTGACCGTGCGGCCCTGCCCGTCCGTCAGGCGGCCGTCGTCGAGAATCTGGAGCATGACGTTGAACACCTCGGGGTGGGCCTTTTCAATCTCGTCGAACAGGACGATGCTGTAGGGCCTCCTGCGGACGGCTTCGGTCAGCTGCCCGCCTTCCTCGTACCCGACGTAGCCCGGCGGCGCGCCGATCAGGCGCGAGACGGTGTGCTTTTCCTGGTACTCGCTCATGTCGATGCGCACCATGTTCGTCTCGCTGTCAAACAGCGCTTCGGCGAGCGCTTTGGCCAGCTCCGTCTTGCCGACGCCCGTCGGCCCGAGGAAGAGGAACGAGCCCGTCGGCCTGTTGGGGTCGGACAGGCCCGACCGCGCGCGCAAAATCGCTTCGGACACGGCGGTGACCGCTTCGTCCTGCCCGATGACGCGGCGGTGGAGCGTCTGCGGGAGGCTCAGGATTTTCTCCCGCTCGCCCTGCATGAGCTTAGAAACGGGGATCCCCGTCCACTTGGCCACGATTTCGGCGATCTCCGCCTCCGTCACTTCCTCGCGCAGCAGGCGGCCGCTTGCCGACGTCTTCCGCCGCGCCTCCTCCAGCTCCCGCTCCAGCTCCGGCAGCCGCCCGTACTTGAGCTCCGAGAGCGTGGCAAGGTCATAGCTGCGCTCGGCGTTTTCGATGGTGGCCTTGACGCGGTCAATCTCCTCCTTGATTTTACTGACCTTCGAAATCTCCTGCTTTTCCTCCTGCCACTTGGCGCTCAGTGCGTCAAACTCCGCTTTCATCTCGCCGAGCTCCTTTTCCAGCGCCTCAAGCCGCTCGCGCGAGTGGCGGTCCGTCTCTTTCCTGAGCGCCTCGCGCTCAATCTCAAGCTGCATGATTTTGCGGCTGATCTCGTCGAGCTCGGAGGGCATGCTGTCAATCTCCGTACGGATGATGGCGGCCGCTTCGTCCATCAGGTCGATGGCCTTGTCGGGCAGGAAGCGGTCGGTGATATAGCGGTTGGAGAGCACCGCGCAGGAGACGATGGCGCCGTCCGTGATGCGCACGCCGTGGTGGATTTCGTACTTCTCCTTCAGGCCGCGCAGGATGGAGATGGTGTCCTCCACCGTCGGCTCCGAGATGAACACGGGCTGGAACCGGCGCTCGAGGGCGGCGTCCTTTTCAATATACTGCCGGTACTCGTTGAGCGTCGTCGCGCCGATGCAGTGCAGCTCCCCGCGCGCGAGCAGCGGCTTGAGGAGGTTGCCGGCGTCCATCGCGCCTTCCGCCTTGCCGGCGCCGACGATGGTGTGCATCTCGTCGATAAACAGCAGCACGCGCCCTTCCGACTGGGCGATTTCGTCGAGCACCGCCTTGAGCCGCTCCTCAAACTCGCCGCGGTACTTCGCGCCGGCGATGAGAGCGCCCATGTCGAGGGCGAAAATCGTCTTGTCGCGCAGGGACTCCGGCACGTCGCCCTTCCAGATGCGCTGAGCCAGCCCTTCCACGACGGCCGTCTTGCCCACGCCCGGCTCGCCGATGAGGGCGGGGTTGTTTTTCGTCTTGCGGCAGAGAATCGTGATAATGCGGCGGATTTCCTGGTCCCGCCCGATGACGGGGTCGAGCTTGCCCTCGGCGGCCAGCTGCACGAGGTCGCGCCCGTATTTGCGCAGGGCGTCGTACGTCGTCTCGGGGTTTGGGCTCGTCACGCGCTGGTTTTTCCGCACGCTGCTGAGCGCGCCGAGGAAAGACTCCAGCGTGATGCCGTACTTCTTGAAAAGCTGCGCCGACGGCGTCCCCCTCTCCTCGATGAGGGCGATGTACAGGTGCTCCACGCCGGCGTACGCGTCGCCGAAGCGCTTTGTAGCGTCCTCGGCGGCAAGGAGCAGGGCGGAAAAGCGCCGCGTGGCGTACAGATCCGCCGCCGCGCCCGTCACGGACGGGATTTTTTTCAGCTCCGTTTCCAGATCGCGCTGCAGCGCGCCGGCGTCCACATTCATAATCCGAAGCAGGCGCGGGATAAGCCCGTCGCTCTGCGTGACGAGGGCGTAGTGCAGATGTTCGCCGTCAACCTGCTGGTGGTTCCTGCGGATGGCCGCCTCCTGCGCGGCGGCGATGGCCTCCTGCGCCCGCTGCGTGAATTTCTCCAGATTCATTATGTTTCCCTCCCTTGCCGCTTATCTGCTCTTAGACCGCTTGTGGGCCTCCGAGAGCTTTTTGTATAAGTCTTTCATCTCGTCTGTTAAATTGGTGGGATTGACGATGCGCACGACGAGGCTGAGCGCCCCGCGCCTGCCGCTTTTTCCGGGGTAGCCCCGGGCGGCGACGCGCAGCTTCCCGCCGGACTGAATCCCGGGCGGGATTTTGACATTCAGCTTCTCGCTCGGCGTCGTCACGAGCACTTCATCCCCCAGCGCCGCCTGCCACGGGAAGACGTCGATGGTCTTCTCCAGGTCGGGGCCGCTGAGCGAAAAGCCGCCTTCCGGCACGATTTCAATCTCCAGATACAAATCGCCCGGGCTGCCTCCGCCAACTCCCGCGCCGCCAAGGCCCGAGAGCTTGATCTTCTCGCCCGGCTGGATGCCCGCCGGGACTTTGAACTTGACCGTCTTCGTGCCGCCCTGCGTCTGGACGGTGATGGTCTGCTCGCCGCCGCGGTAAGCCTGCAGGACGCCGATTTGCACTTTCGTCTCGATGTCCTGCCCCCGCCGCCGGCTGATGCCGCCGCCAAAGAGGTCGTCAAACCCTGAGCCAAACCCGCGGCCGCCGCCGAAGAACATCTTGAAGAAATCGCTAAAGCCGCCGAGGTCGCCAAAGTCGCCGCTCGTCCACGTGTAGGTAAACCCGCCCGGGCCGGAGGCAAACCCGGAGAAGGCGGACGGGTCGAAGCCCGCCCCGCCAAAGCGCCCGCTTTTCACGCCCTCGTAGATCTGGTCGTACTTTGCGCGCTTTTCCTTGTCTCCGAGCACCTCGTACGCTTCGCTGATTTCCTTGAACTTCTCCTCGCTGGCTTTGTCGCCGGGGTGCGCGTCGGGGTGGTATTTCTTCGCGAGCTTGCGGTACTTTTTCTTGATTTCCTCTTCGGTCGCCGTCTTCTCCACGCCTAAAATGGCGTAATAGTCCTTAAATTCCACCCATAAACCCCCTTTTCGGAGAATGAGCCTGCCTTCCCAGTTTTTTCTTCACCCATAATACGCTAATAGTCAGAATTGGTCAATTCTGGTTTGCGCCTCTGCGCGGTGTGTGTTTGACCATTTCTGACTATTCTTTCATTCTGGCTTCCTCTTGCTTTTATTCTCTTTCAAATTCGTCTGTTTTATCAGTTTTCAAATATAAAACTATACATCTTGCACGAAATTCGATTTGTGGTAGAATAGCGAAAAGCGCTTTTTTTGACGAAGCGCCCTGCGGTTGATAAAATAGAGACAGAGGTTTTTTCATGACGCATCGCAGAGAGTTTGTTATGGGAGTCAAGGCGGGGCTGCCCGTCTGCATCGGGTTTATCCCGATTGCGATTGCCTACGCCGTCTCGGCGATTCACAGCGGGCTTACGCCGGGCCAGACGGTGACGATGTCGGTCATTGTCTTTGCCGGCGCAAGCCAGATGGCGGCGGTCAACATGCTCTCCGCCGGAGCCGGCGCGGCGGCGGTCATTTTCGCCACGTTTATCTTAAACCTGCGCCACTTCATCATGAGCACCTGCGTGATGAAGCGGCTTGAAAAGGCGCCGCTCATGGCGCGCCTGGGCCTGTCGCCGTTCGTGACGGACGAGTCCTTCGCCCTGTTTACGTCGAGCGAGGCGCTGCCCGGCTCGCCGTACGCATTCCTGGGCCTTGTCGCCGCGACGTATCTCCCGTGGGTGCTCGGGACAGTCGCCGGCTGCTTTATGTTTTCGCTCCTGCCGCCGCTTGTGTCGGACAGCCTCGGCGTCGCCCTGCCCGCGCTGTTTATCTCCCTGATTGTGCCGGGCGTGCGGAAAAGCGCGCGCCTTTTTGCCATGGTGGTTCTCACGGCCGCCCTCAACACCGCCCTGTCCGCCGTAATCAGCGGCAGCTGGGCCGTCATCGCCTCCACGCTGCTCGGCGCGCTGGCGGGCGTGTTTATCGTGGGCGAAGAGGAGGGGGCCGCGGCATGAGTACATATCTCATTATCGCCGGCATGGCGGTCGTGACGCTCCTGCCGCGCCTGATTCCCGCCGCGCTCATCGACCGGCTGCCGATGTCGAAGCGCGTGGAGCGCTTCCTGCGCCTTATCCCCTACACGGCGATGACGGCGCTTATCTTCCCCGGCGTCGTGAAGGTGGACCCCGAGCGGCCCCTTGCGGGCATCCTGGGCGCCGCCGCGGCCGTTGTGGTAAGCCTTATCCGCCCGAAGCCGATTTACGCGATTGTCGGCGCCGTCCTTGCGGCGATGGCCGTGATTGCGTTCCTGTAGACATAAGGGCGCTTAATCCTCCGAAGAAAGGGTGCTTTCCGTGATCGTATCCCTCCTCGATATCACCTTCCCGACCATCGGGTTGCTCGCCAAAATGTGCGACGAGCCGATTGCCGTCTGCCGCGGCCGCGACAAAGCCATGCGCGCGATGCCGGAGGCCGAGATTATCGTCACATCCGGCGCCTCGGCGTATCTCGACGAGGAGATGCTGGACGCCGCGAAAAACCTCAGGCTCGTCCTGAGCACCAGCGCGGGGGTGGAGAAAATCCCCATCGAGGCGCTGCGCCGGCGCGGCATCCCGCTGTGCAACACCCGCGGCGCCCACGCCCTGTCCATCGCCGAGTACGTCCTCGGCGCGATGCTGTGCTTTAGCTACCGGCTGCCGTTTTTCATCCGCAATCAGGACAAGGCCCTCTGGCAGAACGTCTACGGCATCGAAACGCTTGAGGGCAAGACGCTTTGCGTCGTCGGCGCCGGCAGCATCGGCTCCCTCATCGGCAAAAAGGCCCGCGCGCTGGGCATGCGCGTTGTCGGGCTCAAGCGCACGCCCGAGCCTTTGGAGGGGTTTGACGAAGTCCTCCCCGTCTCGGCCCTGCTCGACACGCTGGGGAAGGCCGATTTCGTCGTGCTCATCACGCCCCTCACGCCCGAGACGTACCACCTCTTTAATGACGCGGCGTTTTCGCGCATGAAGCCCTCCGCCGTCTTTATCAACGTCTCCCGCGGCGACACGGTCGACGAGGCGGCCCTGATTCGCGCGCTGGAGCGCCAGGCCATCGCCGGCGCCGTGCTCGACGTGTTCCACACCGAGCCGCTGCCGAAGGACAGCCCCCTGTGGTCCATGCCGAACGTGCTCATCACGCCGCACAACAGCGCCCTCACGCAGGACGCCTTCAAAAAATCGGCGGAAATCCTCTGCGAAAACATCCGCCGGTTCCGAAAAGGCGAGCCTCTTGTCAACCTCATCGAAGACGGGAAGCTGTATTGAATCATTTTTTGCACTATAATTTAAAAGGTATAAAAAATGCGCCCCGCTCGCGGGGCGCAAAAAAGCCGGGCCAGTCGGCCCGGCTTTTTGTGTCTGGTTGTCCGGCTTACACTTCGAGGTAGCTGTCGGCGTAGAGCGTGTCGCCGCGGATGATTTCGCAGGACTTGATGGTCTCCATGAGGCGGCGGTCGCAGGGGTTGACGATGGCGCTCGTCAGGCCGCACATCATGGCCATCGCGACCATGGCCGAGTCCATAATCGGGCGGATGTGCTTCGGCATGCCGTTGGAGATGTTGGACAGGCCGCCCGTCGTATTCAGGCCCATGTCGGAGCACATCTTGATGAACTCGAGAACCTCCATCTGCTTATCCTGCATGCCCTTGATGACGAGGAACAGCGGGTCAAACCACAGGTCGGCGGGATCCATGCCGAGGCCCATGCCGCGCTCGAGCATTTCCTGGCAGTAGGCCATGCGCTCGTCGTTGTCCTTGGAGATGCCGTGCTTGGAGCACAGGGCCAGGCAAATCGCGTCGTTGGCGGCGGCCAGGTCGATGTTGTCGATGCGGTCGCCAGCGTCGGCGGAGTTGACGATGGGCTTGCCCTTGGCGCGGTTGTAGACGGAGATGCCCGCTTCGATGGCCTTCTTGTTGGCGGTGTCGAGGCAGAGGGGGACGTTGTCGAAGTTTTCCTGCAGGAGTGTGACCACCCACTTCATCAGCTCTTCGCCGTTGGATTCGGCGGGGCCGATGTTCACGTCGAGGTAGGTGGCGCCGGCGTCAAGCTGCTCTTTCGCGCGCTGGAGAATCGGCCCGGGGTCTCTCTTCTCCATCGCCTCGCGGATAGCAGGAGAGATGCAGTGGATTCTTTCGCCGATTGTGATGAATCTGGCCATGAGACAACCTCCTAGTCTTATTTGTAATCCTTCAGGAACCGGACAAGCTGAATGGCCTCGTTCGGACCGACAACGATCTTCCAGTCGGGCAGCTTATTCTCCAGTTCGCCCTTCAAAACGGCAACCTTGCCGGGCAGGATGAGCGTGCGGCTCTTGATCTTCGACGCGATGTCGTTCTCCTCGAAGAACTTGGCGATGGAGCCGGCCGAGAACTTGCCGGCCGCCCACGCCGTCAGGACGGAGTAACCGCCGGCGTCGGTGATAATCAGGTTCGTGGGAACGCCGGAGCGCTCGATTTCGCCGGAGACGATGAAGTACGTCAGCGCGAAGTCGACGGTGACGGCCACGACGCTGTTCTCGTCGGCGCCGTTGAGCGGGTAGATGCCCGGCTCGACCTTCATCGGCTTTTGCGGGTCGGTGAAGATGTTCTGGCGCAGGCCGAAGAGCGGCAGCGCCTCGGCGTACGTCATGCGGCCCAGCACGATGACGGAGCCGTAGCGCACCGTAAACAGCGACGCGAGGGCCGCCTGCATCGTGTAGTCTTCAGGCGCAAGGCGCGCGACGTTGACAATCGTCGGGTAGCCGAAGGTGCGGTCGCCGTCCTTGAGGGCCGCGCGGCGGATCTGAACGGTAAAGGAGAAGGCGTCCTTGATGCTCTCGGCGCAGATGTTGATGATGAGATTCTTGTTGCCGGCCGCTTCCAGCTTCTCGATGGTGTCGTGCGCGTCAGACAGATCCTTGCAGCAGACGCCGAGGACGAGGTTGTGCTCCGTGGCAAGGGCGTTCATGGCCTCCCAGTTGTCGGCGTTTGCGCCCGCGAGGACCTTGACGTCCGCGGCGGCGGCTTTGAGGATGTCGCCGGCCAAGGCGGCGTCGCAGCAGTGGAGGATAACGTCGCGCCCGGTGGCGGCGGCTTTCTTCACGACGGCCGCGCCGCGCTCCGCGCCGTGCTCGGGCTTGACGCTCACGTACACGCACTCGACGCGCATGCGCTCGCCGATGCGCTCGTAGTCGACCTTATCCGCCTCGGCAAGCTTTGCGTCGATGGCGGCGTCGTCCATGCCGGCGCACAGGTCGAGGGCAAAGAGGTTCTTGTTGACGAAGGTCTTCTCGTGGCGGAGCATGACGGTCTCGCCGCCGAGCTTGTGCTCGCCGATGGAGATGGTCTTCATCGGGGGCTCCGTGGCGGCGGCAAGAGTGGCCAGCGCCTCGGGGGACATGTGCGGGCATTTATCGATGGACAGCGCGCCCTGCGCGACCTTCATGGAGAAGGCCATGCAGGTGGGGCAGCCGCAGTCCTTGCAGTTCTTCTTCGGGGTGAGCTTGAAAATGTCGAGTCCTTTCAGTGCCATTGCATTAACCTCCCTTGCTTACAGGAGCGCGGCGATCATAGCCGCTATCGTCTTGACGGATTTCGGATGACGCAGGATGACGGCGTCCGAGCCGGACGCGAGGCACGCGGAGGCGGTGACCGTCTCCATGGCGACGGCGCGCTCTTCCTGGCTGCCCCATTCGGGCATGTCCTGCTCGGGCATGATCGATTCCTTAACGCCCCATGTCTCGGCGGAGACGGGCGTCATGATGGGCATCTGCAGCATGTTGTCGTTTTGCTCGAGCGCGGCGGCCTTGACGCGGTCCAGCGTGGAGGCGACGTACTCAAAGCCGTAGCCGGCCGCGGCGGAGCCCACGTTCATCACGATGCTGCCGGGGGCGATGCCCAGCTGCGTCATCACGACGTTGAGCTGCTTGGCGAGGTTGATGTCAACGGCGCTTTCCGCGCCGACCTTCTGGCCGTAGGCCAGAGCCGTCGACGCGCCGACGGTCTTGTAGTTCTCTTCGCGGGCGGAGAGGAACAGGACGTTCTTGCCGCTTGTGGCTTCGGCGCAGGCGGCGAAGATTTCGGCGTCCTTTTCCACGTTCTTGCAGCCGCTGATAACGAGCGGGAGGTCGATGGCTTCGGCCACTTCCTTGGCGATGGCGGCGCACTCGGCGGCGCTGCGATTCAGGCCTCCCGGATCCGCGCCCTCAAAGCGCAGGCAGACAAACTGCGCGCCCTCGGCGGCCGCCGCTTTCTTCGCGCGCTCGGCCGGCGTCTTGGCGCCCTCGTAAAAGGCGGCCAGCTCCGGGAACGCGGACAGATCGGCGTCGACGTCGGTGATCTCGATGCCGACGGCGGGCGGGTTCTTCGCGGGCGCGTCAAAGAAATGGAGCGGAAGGGTGTTCAGTCCGCCGAGGGTGACGGCCTTGTCGCCGACGCCCAGGACGGTTTCATTGATCGATGCGTTGAATTTGCGCGGCTTGCTAACAAATGGCATGTCTCACTGCCTCCTCAAAAAACTATCATTTCGAGCCGCGCGGGCCAATCGCGCGTTTTAAGCAGCCGCTTTCTTCTCCAAAGCGGCCGCGCCGCGCTTCGATTAACCGGCGCGCCTCCGCCCGGGCGCTTTCCGCGGCGCTCGGGCATTACTCTCCCTACCAAACAAACACAGTTTTCTCTCCAATTACTGTCTCTATTCTGCCCGCGCGCGGCGCGGGCGGTTGGAGAAAAACGCGATGCTACAAAAGATGTCCCGCGCGCGGGCGTGCCCGGTGGACACGCCCGCTGACGGTACTATCATATTACATTATCGGCTCAAGCTCAAGAACGGGATGGCCTTTTTCTGCCAGGAAAGCCATCAGCGCCTCGGGATCTTCGGCGACGGTTTCGTCGGCGATCATGTCGATGAAGTTGTCGATGCCGTACAGCTCCTTCGCCGTGGCGTTGACGCGCTCGGCAACGGCGTCTTTCAGCGCCTTCGGCATCCACACGATGCGGGCGATGCCGCCTTCGGCCTTCATGAACTTCTTCGAGCCGATGAAGTGGCGGCCGTGGCCCATGAAGCCCGGCGTCTGCACGCCGCCGCCCGTCATGGACGCGAGCTCCGCGAAGGTCATGCCCAGCGGGGTCATGCCGGCGTATTCGCGGTTGACGATGATGACGCCGTTGGACATCGGCTCGACGCCGCAGATACACTCGAAGCAGCCGCAGCTTGTCATCGGGTCTTCCATGATGGAGTAGAGCGTCACGCGCTCGAGAGCGCCGTGCGAGTACTTGAAGACGGCTTCGTTGACGTCTTCGTAAGCGCCTTTGTTTTCGTCGATGACGCGGTTTTTCGTCACGACCTGGCACGGGCCGTTCGGCTGGAGCTCGTTCGTCGCCTTCGCGTCAAGCCACGAGACGGCGCCGCACAGGCCGAGGCGCTCCGGCGTGACGATGCACACGTGGGACGGGGAGAACGACTGGCAGAGGATGCAGGTGTAGAAGCAGTCGACGTTCTCGTCCGTGAGGGAGCGCAGGCGGGCGTCGCGCGCGTCGTAGATTTCGTTGGCCATCGCGCGCAGCTCCTTGACCTGCTCCGGCTCGGTGATAATCGTGACCTGGCATTTATCAATAACCGTGTCGTAGTCGTTCTTCATCTTGGCGTAGAGCAGCTCGCCGAAATGCTTAAAGCGGAAGCCCTGCGCGAAGGCCTCTTTGCTCACGCGGATGCGGATGAGGTCGCGCTGGCCGGTGTGCATGACGCCCTCGAGCTGGTTGACGTAGTTATGTATCCTACGCTCGATAACCGGCTCGAAGTCGGACTGCATCGCCTTGCCGGCGACGTCGACGATAATGGCCATCGAAATCTTGCTGCCGCACTCGAACTCGTCGATGTCCTTGCCGACAAGCTCGATCTTGTGGTCTTCGACTTCCGTCAGGTCTCTCGTGCGGACAAGCTCGAAGCAGTCCTTGCGGGAGCCGTCGACTTCGATCTGCATGTCGTTCTTGCGGATGATTTCGCCTTCAAACGCCGTCGAGACGGCGACGGGGAGGTCGATCTGCGTTATCTTAATCTTGATGTCTCTCGCTTCAAGAGACGTCTCGATGAGGTCGTCGATGTTCTTCTGGATGATGAGGCTTTTCGGAATGGGCCACACGTCGTCGGAGTCGTCCGTGATGACGGGGAAGCCCATGGCGATGGCGCCGCCGCCGCAGGCGACGGTGATGTCCTCGAGCGGGCCGAAAGCGTTGACAAACGCGAAGATGCGCTCGAAGGCGTACTTGTTCATGCCGGCGTAATCGCCCGGCTGGATGTTGCCGAAAATCATGGCCGCGCGCACAACGACGGAGATGATGTGCGCCACGCCGGCGATATCGTCGCTGATGGGCACGACGCGGAGCGGGAAGCCCATCTTAAGGCCGGCGCGCTCGGCCTGCTCGATGATGCCTTTGAGCAGGAACACGAAGATGCCTCTGGCCTGATAGCCCTTGATGAGGGCGACGGCCTGCTCGTCTGTCGGCGCCGGGTCGATGAGGACGACGAATCCGGGGATGTCGCGCGTGACGAGCGGAACGCCGAGCTCGCGCACTTCGGCGTCGGTCGGATGGCCGTGGTACCGCCCGCCGTACGTCTGCGGCTCCAGGGCGTACTTGCACGCCTCGATGACTTCGGCGGCCAGCACCGTGGCGATGCCGGACTTGAAGACGTCGTTTGTGCGCTGCTCGTGGGTCATCTCGGCCTTAATCGGCTCGAGAACGGCTTTGAGCTCGCCGAGGTTGGTGATTTTCTTGCCAAGGTAAGCGTAGATGCACGGCAGGAAGTAGGCCGTGTTGCCAAAGGTGATGGGCGCGTCGGCGCCAAGTTTCTCCAGTGCCGTGTTCACAGCGGCTTCAGCCCGAGCGAACATCTCGTCCGAGCCTCTGAACACCCTATTGAATAGTCCCACTTATGTTTCCTCCCAAAAACGTATCTCGTGCGATTTTATTGAGTCTTCCGCTTTTCTCTCTATTCGCTGTCTATGCGGGCCTTGATGGCGCGGATTTCCTCAACGGTCCGCTTGCTGGTATCGTACGGCGACTTGCCGGCCCGGTCGGCCTCCTGGACGTCGCCTTCGTAGTGGACGACGCCGAGCAGGGCGTCTTCCGGAATGCGCGACCGGACGAAGGCCTCGTCTTCGGCGTTGCGCACCTTGTTGGCCACGACGCGGACTTTCTTCACGCCGAGGTCTTTCGCGAGCCTGACGACCTGATGGTACGTCTGCACGCTGCGCTCTCCCGGCTCGATGACGACGATGAACTGGTCCATCTCGCCGGCCGTCCCGCGGCCGAGGTGCTCAAGCCCCGCCTCCATATCCATGATGACGACGTCGTCGCGGCGGATGATGAGGTGCGAGATGAGCTGCCTGAGCAGGGCGTGTTCGGGGCAGACGCATCCGGAGCCTCCCGTCTCAACCGTGCCTAAAAGCAGAAGCTTTACGCCGTTTTTCTCCTTGGCGAGCTTGTCGGGGAGATCGTCCACCTTCGGGTTGATGCGGAAGAACTTCCCGTACGTCTCGTTGCTGGCGCCGGTGCGCTCGGCGATGAGCTCGCGCATCTTGGAGATGGGGATGATGTCGGCCATCTCCTCGGCCGTAAACCCGAGGGCCATGCCGAGGTTTGCGTCCGGGTCGACGTCGGCGGCTAAAACCCTGCGGCCTTCGTCGGCGTAGAGCCTTGCCAGGATGGCGGCGACCGTCGTCTTCCCGACGCCGCCTTTTCCGGTTATTGCAATTTTCATAGACTCCCTTCTCCTCTCCCCCATCGCGGCGGCCGCGATTTTGTCTTTCACCCCTAATATTCGGGGCGCGCCGCCGTTTTATTCCGCTTATCGCATCTCTTTGTTAGATACCGAGCGCGGCGCGCTTCTTTTCGATGCCGTCGATCATCTTCTGGACGAGCACGTGCGGATCCGTGTTGATGATGAATCCGCCGCCCGTGAGCTTTCTCGTGCCCTCCGTGATGAGCTCCATCATCTGCGCGGAGCCCTTCACCTGCGGCTCGATGCCGAGGTACACGTCAATGCCCGTGGAGACGACGTAGTTGGCGATGGCGACGGCCTTCTCGCTCATCCACTCCGGCGCGCAGCCGACGGCGGGGAGCTGGTCGCAGCGGATGCCCCACTGCTTGCACACGTCGTTGACGAGCAGCATGATGCGGCTGATGTCGACGCAGGAACCCATGTGGAGGACCGGCGGGATGCCGACGAGCTCGCACACGCGCTTGAGTCCGGCGCCGCACAGTTCCTTCGCCTCCGGCTTCATGAGGCCGGCCTTCGCGGCGGCCTGCGCCGAGCAGCCCGTCGTGACGACGATGATGTCGTTCTTGATGAGCTCCTTCATGATCTCAATGTGCGAGTAGTCCGGGCGGACTTTCGGGTTGTTGCAGCCGACGATGGCGACGGCGCCGCGGAGAACGCCGGCCTTGATGCAGTCGATCAGAGGCTTGTATGTACCTCTCACGTCGACGTAGCTGTTCGTCACGCCGTCAAGCTCCTTGATGATCGCCTCGCAGGAGTAGCCGACGCGCGCGCCCTGCTTTTTCTTGGGCTCGTAAATCTTCGCGGGGTCGCGTCTTTCAAAGTTGTCGATGGCTGCTCTGACGAGCTCGCGGCCCTTTTCGCGCGCCGTTTCCGGATGGAACTCGACGTACTCCGAATTCGGGATGCGGGCGATGGGCGACGTCGTGATGAACTTCGTGTGGAAGCACTCGGACAGCGGCCCGATGGACGGGAAGATGCACTGCACGTCGACGGCGATCATCTCGACCATGCCGGTGAGGATCGCGTTTTCCTGCTGGAGGAAGTTGCCGGCCATCTTCACGCCGTGGCGCATGGTGACTTCGTTGGCGGTGCAGCACAGGCCGCACACGTTGATGCCCTTGGCGCCCTTGCTGCGCGCGTACTCGATGAGGTCCTTATCCTCGGAGGCGAGCACAATCATCTCGGACATCGCCGGGTCGTGGCCGTGGACGATGATGTTGACCATGTCCTTGTCGAGGACGCCGAGGTCGCCTTCCGTCTCCCGGGGCTGCGGGGTCCCGAAGAGGATGTCGGTCATCTCCGTGCCCATCATGGAGCCGCCCCAGCCGTCGGCCATGCCGGTGCGCAGGGCCTGCCGCACGAGCGCTTCGGCGTCGGCGGTGTTGCCCATGTGGGTCATGTGCATCGCCGTGGCGATTTCGCGGTCAATGGCGCGCGGGGCGATGCCCAGCTCGTGCCAGAGCTTCTGGCGCTCTTCCGTGGCGCGCGTAAGGAACCTCTGCGTCCCGAACGGCTTGCCGTATTCCATCAGGCCGATTTCAGCCACTTCGTGGGCGATATCGTAGATGTCGCGGCCTTCCGTCTTGACGCCCCACTCATTGGCAAGGCGCAAGAGCTTCGCGGGATCCTTAATCTGATAGTGCCCGTCGGGGCGTGTTGCGTGGAGCGTATGGCAGATTTCGCGGCCGTGATCGGAGTGGGCGGCCGTTCCGCCTGCGACCATACGCAGATAGTTGCGGCCTGCGATGGCGTGGGCGTCGGCACCGCAGATGCCGCGGGGCGCCTTGGGCGTAATGCGGCAGGGGCCCATGGAGCAGATACGGCAGCAGATACCGTCTTCGCCGAATTTGCACTGCGGCGTCTGCGCCTTCTTTCTGTCCTCCCAGGTCTCCGCGCCGGCCGCGGCGGCCCGCTCTTTCAGGTTTTTCGCTTCTTCTTCCATCTGTTCAACTGAAGTGAAATTTCTCACATCCATGTTCCTGCAGTTCTCCTTTGCTGTGGCTTCTATGCTTATACTTTTAAATAAAGTGTATACCTTTTGCCCACACTGCATTGTAGCAGTCCATACCCTCTTTGTCAAATATTTAACGAGCCTTTGCAAAAGAATAGTTGATTCGTTTAAAAATCTCTAATGATTATACCAAACCAAACATTCCATACAACTTAAAGGCAGGCTCTCCCCGCTAAACTCCCGCGGCAGGGTATGTAAACCAGGGCCCCGGGCCGGATTTTCCGCCCCGGAGGACAAGCGTAACGCGGTTTATGGGCTAAATCAAGTCACAATCTTTTCCGCCTCCGCCGCGGTAAAGCGGCGCGCGTCTTTACGCCTTTGTAAACGTCATTTTCTGCAAAAGTCCTTCCAGCTCGATGAGAAAGACGCGCTCATCCGCCCCCTCCGCCGTCTCTTCCGTGATGTTGTACTTTGCGAACCTCTCGGCGACGTACCGGGCCGGGTCGTCCGTTTCGATTTCCTCGAAAAACACGTCCCGCATCTGGTTGCCGCTGCACTTGTTGAAAATCTCCCGTATGACTTCGTACCGCATGCTATCGCTCCCCTTTCTTGCTCTGGCCCATCCCTCTTAGTATAATTGAAGGGACTGATCCGTCAAGTTCTCCGGTGAAAAAGGGCGTTATTATACAAATTTAAAAGAAAAAAGTGAATTATGCCAAAACAATCGTATACATTTTCCTTTTGCTTTGTGAGAATAATGGTATAATGGTGTTGCCGAAAAGCATAACGCGGATTGTCTTCCGAAAAGCGCCAAAATGCCCTTCGGGAGGCGGTCTACCGAATACGGAGGGGTTAAGCTCATGCCGCACCACACGCATCACGATCACGACCACCACCATCCCCACGACCATGACCACGACACGCTTTTGAAAAGCGTTACGGAAGTCGCGAAATTCCTGCAGTACACGCTCCAGCACAACGCGCACCACGAGGAGGAGCTGGAGAGCCTTGCCCACAGCCTCGACCATCTCTCCAAAACAGCCGAGGCGGACGAAATCCGCGCGTGCATCGCGGAGCTGAAAAAGGTCGACGCCCGGCTCGCCGCGCTCCTCGACATCCTTTCGTAATCAGCGCTTGCCGGGGCGTTTCCGCGAAAAGGAGGGGTATCCATGTGCCTTTCAAAGGTTTACGACAACGCGGATAAGGAAAACAAAGTCCTTTTGACAAACATCCAGCGCATCGATTTTGACGGCGACGACCTCGTCTTCACCGACCTGCTCGAAAACAAGACGCGCATCAAAGGCCGCATCCTGTCGGCCGACCTTGTTGGCGGCAAAATCATCATCGAAACAAAGTAAATCAGGGGGTAAGATATGAAGCCTACCGTTATCGCCGTCGCCGGAAAAGGCGGCACCGGCAAAACAACAATCTGCGGCCTGATCATCCAGCACCTTGCCGAGTCGGGCAAGGGCCCCATCCTCGCCGTGGACGCCGACCCCAACTCCAACCTCAACGAAGTGCTCGGCGTCGAGGTGGAGATGACGCTCGGCGATATCCGTGAAAAGCTCAAGTTCCAGGACAGCATCGCCGACGAGCTGCCCCCCAACATGACGAAGCAGGAGTACACCGAGTTTATGTTCGGGGACGCCCTCATTGAAGGGGACGATTTCGACCTGCTCGTCATGGGGCGCACGCAGGGCCCCGGATGCTACTGCTACATCAACGGCGTGCTCAAGGCGCAGATTGACAAGTACCAGAGCGGCTACCGCTACCTCGTCGTCGACAACGAGGCGGGCCTTGAGCACATCAGCCGCGGCATCCTGCCGCACGTCGACATTCTCCTGCTCGTCAGCGACGCGTCGCGCCGCGGGGTTCAGGCCGCCGGCCGCGCCGCCGAGATGGTGCGCGAGCAGAACATGAACCCGAAAATGATGAAGCTCATCGTCAACCGCGCGCCGGGCGGAAAGCTCGACGAAGGCGTAATGGAAGAGATTAAAAAGCAGGGCCTTGACCTTCTGGGCGTGCTCCCGAACGACGAGGCCATCTACCGGTACGACGCCGAGGGCCGCCCAAGCTCCACCGTCCCGAAGGACAATCCCGTTCGTCAGGCGCTTCGCGAGACCCTCGCAAAAATAGACCTCTGACCCCGCAAACGAAAAAAGCGCTTTGGTAAGCAGCTTAAATTTTGGAGGTGCACAAAACAATGAGCGCATTAACCGACCTTATTTACGCTGGGTCAAACGCCGTAGCCGGTCTGGCCGAAAAAGCCGTAAACAACGCCATCGCCCAATACGGCGCCGATTGCCCCGTCGCTTTCCCCGACACCGCGTACTTCTTCCCCACGATTTACGCCGCAACGGGCGTGAAAGTCACAAAGCTCGGGGACCTTCCCGCCTGCGTCGGCGTTCTCAAAAGCCTCATATCAAATAAGGACGACCTCGGCGAAGCCCTCAACGCCGGCCTTGCCACGGCCGTCGGCGCCGAGATCCTCGAGGGCCTCAAATACGTCGGCGGCGCCAAGCCGTATGAGAACGAGGCGGGCATCGGCTTCGTGCCGGACCCCGTCATCCGCTCGCTCGGCGTCCCCCTCGTCACGGGCGACATCCCGGGCGTGGCCGTCGTCATCGGCAAGGCAAACGAGGACTCGCAGCTTGCCATGGTCGTGAAGGAATACCAGACGCGCGGCCTTCTCACCTTCCTCGTGGGCGACGTCATCGACCAGGCCGCCGCGGCCGGCGTGAAGATGGGCCTTGACTTCCGCGTCATCCCTCTGGGGCACGATGTGACGGCCGTCATCCACGTCGTCACAGTCGCCATCCGCGCCGCGCTCATCTTCGGCGCCATCCCGCCCGGCGACCTTGCGGCGCTGCTCAAATACACGAAAGAGCGCGTCCCCGCGTTTGTCAACACCTTCGGGCCGCTTAACGAAGTCGTCGTCTCCGCGGGCGCCGGCGCCATCGCGCTGGGCTTCCCCGTCATCGTGGACATCGACCTCGGCGACCTCCAGGTCCCCGGCGCGCTCGTGTCGGTGACAAACCACGTCGACACCGTGGCAAAATCCCTCGAGCTGCGCAACATCAAGGTCAAGGCCAAGAAAATCGACATCTGCATGGGCTTCTCCTCGGCGTACGAGGGCGAAATCATCCGCAAGAAGGATATGCACGCCGAGTTCTACTCCGGCGCGAACCCCACCTGCGAGCTTGTCGTCATGCGGGACCTTGACGAGATCGAGGACAAGAAGCTCACCGTCATCGGCCCGGATATCGACGGCGAGCCGCCCGTCGAGCTGCCGCTGGCCACCTACGTGGAAGTGGCGGGCAAGAAAATGCAGGTGGACTTCGAGCCGGTCATCGAGCGCAAGATTCACCACTGGTTTAACTATATCGAAGGCGTCATGCACACCGGCCAGCGCAACCTCATCCGCGTGCGCATCAGCAAGGAGGCGTACGAAAAGGGCCTGCGCCTGAAGGACCTCGCGGAAGTCATCTACTTTGAGGTCATGGACGAGTTTAGCTCCGTCGTCGACAAGTGTCAGGTCACGCTCATCACCGACAAGGCGGAAGTCGAGCGCATCCTCAGGGAAGAGGCCATGCCGCGCTACACAGCCCGCGACGACCGCCTCGCGTCCCTGACAGACGAGAGCGTCGACACCTTCTACACCTGCACGCTGTGCCAGTCCTTCGCGCCGTCCCACGCCTGCGTGGTGACGCCCGAGCGCCTCGGATTGTGCGGCGCCGTCTCGTGGCTGGACGCGAAGGCCACGAAGGAGCTCACGCCGGCCGGCCCGTGCCAGCCGATTGAGAAGAAGGGCCTGATCGACGCGCGCACCGGCGCGTACGAGGAGGTCAACCGCGTCGTCAAGGAAGTCACGCACGGCGCGCTTGAAAAAGTCACTCTCTACTCCATCCTCGAAGACCCGATGACAAGCTGCGGCTGCTTCGAGTGTATATGCGGCATCATGCCGGAAGCCGGCGGCGTCATCGTCGTCAACCGCGAATACGCGGGCCTGACGCCGACGGGCATGACCTTCGGCGAGCTGGCCTCCATGACGGGCGGCGGCGTGCAGACGCCGGGCTTCATGGGCCACGGCCGCCACTTTATCGCATCGAAGAAATTCATCGCCGCGGAGGGCGGCGTACAACGCATCGTCTGGATGCCGAAAGAGCTGAAGGACGACGTCGCTGAGCGTCTGAACAAAACGGCAAAGGAACTGTACGGAATCGACAGCTTCACCGACATGATCTGCGACGAGACCATCGCCGTTGAACCGGACGCCGTCTTACAATTCTTACAGGAAAAGGGGCACCCGGCGCTATCACTGCCGCCGATCATGTAACGTATGGCAAGAGTCTTATTCCAGTTCGAGGACGGCGGAGATGTTTCCATCTTCGCCGTCCCCGGCGAAAACCTCCTTGAAGTCGCAAGAAAAGCAAACGTCGCCATTGACGCGCCGTGTTCCGGAAACGGCTCGTGCGGCAAATGCCAGGTTCGGCTCGTCTCCGGAATGCTCAAAAGTGAAAAAACGCGCCACATCACGCAGGAACAGTACGACCACGGCTGGCGCCTGGCCTGCGCCTCCACGGTGGAAAGCGACGTGTGCGTCCTCGTTCCCGACATCGCCGCGGCGTACAAAAGCCGCCTGAAAACGGCCGATTTGTCCTCGCCCGAGGAGCTGCGCGTCTTCGAGCAGCTCCAGAAAAGCCTTGACGAGGCGGGGCTGTCCCGCACGGGCTTTATCCGGACGGTCTCGCTCACTCTGACCGAGCCCACGCTGGACGACACGATGCCGGACAACGAGCGCTTTTCCCGCGCGCTCGCGGCCTCTCTTGGCGCCGAGCGCGTCGCCGTCCCGTTTCACGTCCTCGTGAAGCTCCCGGACGTGATGCGCGAGGGCGGCTTTGCGGTCAAATGCGTCGTGCTTGACCGCGGCGAGGCCCCCGAAGTGCTCGACGTCTTCCCGGAGGGCAGCGCGCAGGCTGTCTGCGGCCTTGCCGTCGATATCGGCACGACGACGGTCTCCGCCGTCCTTGTCAATCTCGAGACGGGCGCGCTGCTGTCTAAGGGCAGCGCGGGCAACGGCCAGATCCGCTTCGGCGCGGACGTGATCAACCGCATCATCGAGCAGCAAAAGCCCGGCGGCGTGGACAAGCTCCGCTCCGCCATCATCGAGGAGACGCTCATCCCCCTTATCGACACGCTCTGCGAAGACGCCGGCGTCTCCAAACGCAGCATCTACGGCCTTGCGGTGGCGTCGAACACCACGATGAACCACCTGCTCCTCGGCGTGAGCGCCAACTACCTGCGCACGGAGCCGTATATCCCCGCCTTCTTCGAGCTCGAGCCGCTTGACACGGCGGACATGGGCCTTTCCCTCGCCCCCGGCGCGAAGCTCCTTGTCGCGCCCAATATCGGCAGCTACGTCGGCGGCGACATCACCGCGGGCACGCTCTCGAGCATGATCTGGAACACGCCGGAGCTGTCCATGCTCATCGACCTCGGCACAAACGGCGAAATCGTCCTGGGCAACGCCGATTTCCTCATGGCCTGCGCCTGCTCCGCCGGCCCCGCCTTCGAGGGGGGCGACATCAGCTGCGGCATGCGCGCGACGGCCGGCGCTATCGACGCCGTCACGATTGACCCTGAGACGATGGAGCCGGCGCTCTCCGTCATCGGCGGCGGCAAGCCCATCGGCCTGTGCGGCTCGGGGCTGATCGACATCGTCGCCGAGCTGTTCCGCGCCGGCATCATCAACGGCAAGGGCAAGTTCGTGCGGGAGGGCCGCCGCGTCCGGTGGGACGACGTCGGCATGGGCAGCTACGTGATTGCCTTCCCCGACGAGTCGGCCACGGGAAGGCTTGTCGCCATCAACGAAATCGACATCGACAACTTCATCCGCGCGAAGGCCGCCATCTTCTCCGCGACGATGACGCTTTTAGAGTCCCTCGGCTTTGCGCCGGACGACGTGCAGCACATCTCCGTCGCCGGCGGCATCGGCAGCGGCATCAACATCAAAAACGCCGTCTATATCGGCATGCTCCCGGACATCCCGCTTGAGAAGTACCGTTACATAGGTAACTCTTCTCTCGCGGGGGCGTTTGCCATGCTCACGTCCGCCGACGCCGCGCGCAAACTCCATGAAGTGGCCCGGAGCACGACGTATCTGGAGCTGAGCACGCAGCCCGGCTACATGGACGCGTTCGTCGCCGCGTGCTTCCTGCCCCACACGGACGCATCCCTGTTCCCATCGTTCTTAAGGCAGCGTGATGCCGATGGATAATAGCAAGAGAAATCCGAACCAGCAGCTCGAGCACCCGCTCGCGCTGTATAAGGAACGGTACAGGGCGCTGGATCCCCACGAGGCTGCCGTGCGCTGCCGCGTGCCGTTTGACGAGGGCGAAGGGGCCTTTACCCTCACGCTCCTCAGTCACCCGCTGAAAGTCTCGTGGCCGGAGTACAAGGTCTCGCCCGCCCACCCCGACAGCTGCCCGAAGAGCCTTTATACGGGCGAGGTGCAGATTCTCATCATCCGCTTCCTCCTCGAGGGGCGGATGACGGAGCCCACGGGCCGGTTTATCGCCTACCGTGAGATGCCGTGGGGCGCCGTGTACGACAAAAACTTTGAAGGCCGGTGCATCAAGCGCCTTGCCTACGGCTTCGGCTCGCGCCTGGACGCCTTTGCGCGCGCCGCCGCCCGTCTCGGCGGCGTGCCGGGCCCGAAGGGGGACGCGTCGGCCGACCTGCCGTTTCTCCCGGATATACGCGTGCGCGTCGCGCTCTGGGCGGGGGACGACGAGTTCCCCCCGAACAGCCAGATTCTCTTCTCCGACAACGTGCCGGACGCCTTCTCAACGGAAGACGCCGCCGTCATCGGAGACGTGATCATCGACGCGCTGAAGGAGCTTTCAAAATAAAAAACACCGGGCGGCGCGCTCTCGCGCCGCCCTTCATCTATCATCGTGCAGCAAGCAATTTTTTGTCTGAACATTCAAGCGAAAAAAGGAGACGTTCATGCCACCTAACCCCGCGCCAAGGCAGGATAGCGTACTGCCCGACCCCCTCTCCCGCGAGCTTGTGCCGCGCCTTCTCAGCTGGTACGCGGAAAACGCCCGCGACCTCCCGTGGCGGCTGAGCTGCGACCCTTACCGCGTCTGGGTCTCGGAGATTATGCTGCAGCAGACGACGGTGGACGTGGTACGCGATTACTACGCGCGCTTTCTGAAGGCTTTCCCCACCGTGGAGGCTCTCGCCGCGGCGGAGGAGAGCGACGTGCTCAAGCTCTGGGAAGGGCTCGGCTATTACACGCGCGCAAGGAATATGCTGCGCGCGGCAAAGGTCATCATGGAAAAGCACGGCGGCAATTTCCCCTCCGCGTACGAGGACATCCGCGCGCTGCCCGGCGTCGGCGACTACACCGCGGGCGCCATCGCCTCCATCTGCTTTGACGCGCCCCGCGCCGCCGTGGACGGGAACGTCCTGCGCGTCTTCTCGCGCCTTATGGCACAAGACTACCCGACCGCCGCCGATAAAAAGCGCCTTGCAGGGCAGATCTCCGCCCTCTATCCAAAGGGCGCGTGCGGCGACTTTACGCAAAGCCTCATGGAGCTCGGCGCCCTCGTGTGCACCCCGTCAAGCCCTCAATGCGGCGCCTGCCCTGTCTCCACGCTCTGCCGCGCGCACGCGGAGGGCAAAGTGGACGCCTTTCCCGCCCGCAGGGCGGCAAAGGAAAAGCGCGTAGAGGCGCTTACCGTCCTCATCCTCACGCGCGGGGAGGAGATCGCCATGCGCCGCCGCGCCCCCGTGGGGCTGCTCGGCGGCCTCTGGGAGCTTCCAAACGCGCCGGGGCACCTCGATGGGGCGGACGCCGTAGCCTTCGCGGGGCGCCTTGGCGCGCGCCCGGAAAAGCTCATCCAAAGCGGCCGCGCCGCGCACGTCTTCTCGCACGTGCGCTGGGATATGCTCTGGTACCACATCGCCTGCGATGCGGGCGCGCCCGCCCTCGACGGCGGCGCCGTGTGGGTGTCCCCCGCCGCGCGCCGGGAAAAGCACTCCCTCCCTTCGGCGTTTTCAAAGCTCCTGAAGCAGGCGGGTCTGGACGCTTAACGTGCGGCGGGCCGTCCGCCGCGCCAAAGCGCGCTTTAGCTCATCGCTTCAAAGCCGCGCATTTGTCTTTCCGCACGGGTCATCCGGCAAGCCGCTGACGTATCAACCACAGGCAAACCGCTTCAACGCCGCGCTCAGCGCGGCAAACCTGTCAAGCGGTTTTGCTGCTCGCAGAACGCAGGCCGCTTTGCCTGCCGCACTCAGCGCGGTAAACCAAGGCGGCTTCCCTGCTTTACAGGACGCGGCCGCTCTGCCTGCCGTGTCTACTCGAGGGTTTTCACGTGTTTGCTCTTAGACGTTCACCCGCGTTTATCGCGGCGCTGACAAATGCGACAGCGCCATACACAGGCCAATATTCCGCCGTATCCCTTGCTGCGGCGGGGCTTTGAGACAGGCAAAAAACCATCGCCCCGGCGGCCGCCGGGGCGATTTGTCTCACTTTATGGCGGTTTCGACGTGTTCCCGCCCGTATGCGCCAAAACGTCGCCCATTCGCGCCGGCGGACAGAAACGCCCATCTTTCTTCACTTTCGCGCCCAAAAGGATTTGATTTTTATGTAAACGTTTTTCTGAGGGCGCGCCTGTGCAAAACATGTCTTCCGCCAATTGTAAATAACTAGAAATTATCCACATTTTCCGTGTATCAACACAGGCGCGCGCCTGTGGACAAACCTGTGGATATTGTGAATAACTCTCTGTAAAAACCCTTTACAGGTTGCATTACGTAAACGCAAAATACGCGGAAATGTGTCCGTATTTGTCGAATTGTGCCAAACTGGTCCGCAGCGCTTTCGTCGAAGTTTTGAGTAGGCGGCTCGAATTTTACATCAAAATATCTCACTTTTTGATTAGTTTTTCTCATTCCTCACGATTATACGCTTTGTTATACCGGCTCTTGACACTTTCTTCCGCCTCAGACAGAAACGCCGAAACGGGCGCGCCGGTTGCCGCCGCGCCTAGAGCTTTTTATCGAAGTTTCCCGCCACGCGCACGTCTTCGCTTATGATGATAAACGCCTGCGGGTCGTGCCGCTGCGCCATCGCCATCAGCTGCGGGACCTCGTACTTGGAGAGGATGATGTAGAGCACCGTCTGCTCCTGGTTCGTATACGCCCCGCGGGAGGCCCACTTCGTAATCCCCCGCCCGAGCTCGTGCATGACCTCCTCCTCGAAGGGGCGCATGTCCTTTTTCGAGACGACTTTCACCTCGACGTTGATGTTCTGCGAGTGGATTTTGTCGATGGTGAAGGAGTCGACGACGGCGACGATGATGGAATAAAGCGCCGTCGCGGCGTCAAACAGCAGGAAGCACACCGCGTACAGGACCGCGTTGATGGTCAGCGACACGCGCCCGACGCCCCTGCCCCGGCTTTTTTTGATGAGGTAGAGCCCGATGATATCCACCCCGCCGGTCGACGCGCCCATCATGAGCGTGACGCCCACGCCGCTGCCGGAGACGATGCCGCCGATCAGGCACGATGTCAGCCTGTCGCCTCCCACGAAAGGCACCGCCGGGATGGGGATGAGGGAGAGGAAGAGCGTCATCGCCGCGATGCAGAGCATCGTCTTGAAAAAGAAGAGCCGGCCCATCGTCTTCCACGCGAGGAAGAAGAGCGGGACGTTGATAATGTAATAAATCAGGCCGGCAAAGTCGAAGCCGCCGAGATTTAAGCCCACATACTCCACCAAAACCGTGCGGATGACCTGGCAGACGCCCATGAGCCCGCTGCTGTAGATACCGATGGGGACGATAAAGAGGTTAATGCCCAGCGCATATAAAAGCGCGCCGAGCAGGGCGCCGCATGTCCTGTATATTTCCCTGTTGTCAAGCCGAATTCTTTTTTCCACCGCCAATAGCTCCTTTTTTCGTGGTGTTGCGCGTTTCCCTCTCCGTTATTATGCAGGAAAACGCGCCTAACATTCCCATTATACCGCATCGCCGCCCGCTTCGCCTCATTCTTTTTATGAAATGCGTTTTGTGCGGTTTCTCTCGGGGAAAGTATATGGTATAATAGGCTAAATCTCGCGCCATTTTCCGCGCGCGACGCACAAGGAGCCACGCTATGACCCAACCCTACCGCAACCTTCTGCTGATATCCGATATCGACGGAACTTTTATTACCGGACAGGGCCACATCCCCGAGCGCAACCTCACGGCCGCGCGGGACTTCATGGCGCGCGGCTGCCTCTTTGCCTTCGCGACGGGCCGCTCCGTCGCGGGAACGGCGCGCTATGCGCGCGCAGCCGGCGTCAACGCGCCGTGCATCGTGTGCAACGGCGGCGGCATTTACGACTTTGCGGAAGACAAAATGCTCTGGCACCGCCCCATGCCCGCCTCCTACGGCGAGGTCGTCGACCTCGTCAAAGAGCATTTTCCCGACGTGGGCATTGAAATCTACGCCGGCAGCGCCGTCTACTGCGCGAATAAAAACGATTACACGGCGCAGCACGCGGCAAGCCAGGGCTTTTCCCCTGAAAACTGCCCGGACCGCTACCCCGAAGGGGCGAGCAAAGTCCTCTTCAGCGCAAGCCACGAGCGACTCTTGGAGCTTGCCGCCTTCGTGGACTCGCTTGAAAACGGCGGTTGGGAGAGCGTCTTCTCCAGCCCCGTCTATTACGAGCTTTTGCCGCAGGGGATCTCAAAGGGCCTTGCCATCGGCATCCTCGCCGACCTTTTGGGCATTGAAAAAGAAAACGTCGCCTGCATCGGCGACTACTACAACGACCTTGAAATGCTCGCGAGCTGCCCCGTCAGCGCCGTGCCGGCGGAGGCGCCGGAAGACGTGCGCAAGGCGGCGAAAATCACTCTTGGCCCCTGCGAAAACGGCGCCGTCGCGGACCTCATCGAGTACCTCGGCCGCAAGCGGACGGCGCGCATCGGATAAACGGTAAAACAAGACTGCCGTGAGCGGACGGCGCACAACGGATAAGCAAAAAACTGACGGGCCGCAGGCGGGAAAACCGCTTGCGGCCCGTTTTTCTTTTTGTATGCGGCGCATTTCCGCGCCTTCGTTTCGACTCTGGCTGGCGGCCGCGCGTTTGCGCCCTAACGCGGCGCTATATGCGCCTGCTCACAAGCCCGCCCGCCCCGCTTTGCGCCTTTATGCCGGCGGCTTTTGTGCTTTTGCGGCAAAGAGGCGTCTTTGCGCTCTTCCATGCGCGGAAAGCGGCGCGCGGGTGCGCCGCCCGCTTTTACCATTAAAGCATGCAGCTTTTATGCCGCTGGCTTTTTTGCATCTTTGCGCCCGTTCAGCGCGCGTTAGCGGCGCCGACCGCTTCGTAGGCTTTTCGCATAGTAAGCGGCGCGCGGCGGCGCGTGTTCCGACGCGGCTTTATGGCCTTTTTGCGCCTTAAAAAGCGGCCTGCCACGCGTTTTCGTGGATATCGAGGGTGGCGCGGGCGTTGAGCGTCATGTCGGCGCGCGCGCCGGCGAGGTATTCGTAATACGCCTGACAGCCGATCATGGCGGCGTTGTCCCCGCAGAGGGAGAGGGGCGGCAGGTAGAGCGTCTTGCCGGCCTCCTGCGCCGCGCGCACAAGGTCACGTCGGATCCTGGAGTTGGCCGCGACGCCGCCGGCGACGGCGATTTTATCGTATCCCAGCTCTTCGGCGGCGGCGATGACGCGGGGCACGAGCGAGTCGCTCACCGCCGCGGCAAAGGACGCGGCAAGGGACTTCAGGTCAAGCGCCTCGCCCCGCTGCCGGGCGTTGTGCACGATGTTGACGACGGCCGTTTTCAGCCCCGAGAAGGACATATCGTACGGGTGCCCCTCGATTTTCGCCCGCGGGAGCGGAAAGGCCGCGTCGTCCCCGCCCTGCGCGAGGTCGTCGAGTGGCTTGCCGCCCGGGTAGGGCAGCCCCAGCACGCGGGCGACTTTGTCGAAGCACTCGCCGGCCGCGTCGTCCCGCGTCGCGCCCATCAGGCGGATGTCCGTGTACGTGCGCACGTCGGCGATGAGGCTGTTGCCGCCGGAGACGATCATCGCCACAAACGGCGGCTCAAGCTCCGGATAGGCGATGTAATTGGCGGCGATGTGCCCGCGGATGTGGTGCACGGGGATCAGCGGCACGCCGAGGGCGAGCGCGAGCCCCTTCGCAAAATTGACGCCGACGAGCAGCGCGCCGATCAGCCCCGGCGCGTACGTGACGGCGACGGCGTCGATATCCTTTTTCGATATGCCGGCTTTCCGCACGGCCATCTCCGCCAGCGCCCCGATGCAGGCAACGTGGCTTCGCGAGGCGATCTCCGGCACGACGCCGCCGTAAATCGCGTGCATGTCCGCCTGCGAGCGGACGACGTCGGCCAGGACGCGCCGCCCGTCTTCCGTTATGGCGACGGCCGTCTCGTCGCACGATGTCTCAATGGCAAGTATCAGCATGGTGTTTCCTCTTTTCGATGCGGCGCGCGGTAGGCCATAATCACCGCATCCTCCTGCGGGTTTACATAATAATTCTTCCGGACGCCCTCTGTCGTAAAGCCAAACCGCTCGTAGAGGGCGCGGGCGGGGGCGTTTGACTCCCGCACCTCAAGCCAGACCGTCTCGGCGCCGCTTTTGACGCACGCGCCGACTCCCTCTTCAAGCAGCCGCCGCGCCAGGCCGCGACCGCGGCGCTCCGGCAGCACGGCGATGCGGTGCAGCTCCGCCTCGTCGCCGAGGGCGCGCAGGAGGATATAGCCCGCAAGGCGCCCGTCCTCCTTTGCCGAGAGGAAGACGGCGCACGGAGCCGTAAGCTCTTGTTCCAGCACGGTCTGCGAATACGGCGGCGAGAAGATGGACCGCTCCATCTCCAAAACTGCCGCGATGTCTTCAGGTTTAACAGGGACAATCTCAATCATTTTGCCGCCGCCCACGTCTTTCCGATATGCGCCTCGGCGACAAGCGGCACGGTGAGGTCCGCCGCCTTTTCCATCTCCTCCACGAGGAGGGCTTTGACCGCCCCGGCCTCGCTCTCCGGCGCTTCCACGATAAGCTCGTCGTGCACCTGCAATATCAGCCGCGCGGCGCAGCCTTCCGCCTTCAGGCGGCGGAAGACGCGCACCATCGCGATTTTGATAATATCGGCGGCGGTGCCCTGAATGGGGGTGTTGAGCGCCGCCCGCTCCCCGAAAGAGCGGACGCTGTTGTTTGTCGATTTCAGCTCCGGAAGCGGCCTGCGCCGGCCGAAGAGCGTGACGACGTACCCGTCCCGCCGGGCCTTCTGGACGATTTCCTTCATGTACGCGTGCACGCCGCTGTACTTTTTAAAGTAACTGTCCATATACGCCTTCGCTTCCGCGACGGACACGCCGATATCGTGGCTGAGCGAAAACGGCGAGATGCCGTAGACGATGCCGAAATTGACCGCCTTCGCGCGGGAGCGCATGAGGGGCGTGACCTCCTCAAGCGGCACGCCGAACACCTGCGAGGCGGTGACGGCGTGGATATCCTCCCCGCGCAGGAAGGCCTGCCGCATGTTCTCGTCGTCGGCGATATGGGCGAGCAGCCGCAGCTCAATCTGGGAGTAGTCGGCGTCGATGAGCACCCACCCATCCTGCGCCACGAACATCTCCCGAAGCGCGCTGCCCAGCTCCCGACGCACGGGGATGTTCTGCAGGTTCGGGTCGGTGGAGGACAGGCGTCCCGTGGCCGTGACCGTCATTTGAAAGCGTGTTCGAATCCGCCCGTCCGCGCCGATGACTTTGACGAGCCCGTCAGCGTATGTGGATTTGAGTTTCGTCAGCTCCCTGTAGTTGAGGATGCGTTCAACGATGGGGTGTTTGCCCTTCAGGGCCTCGAGCACCGCGGCGTTTGTGGAGTAGCCCGTCTTCGTCTTCTTCGGCGCGGGGAGGAGGAGGTTTTCAAACAGCACGGT